>NZ_JBIAXT010000051.1:0-45569 GCF_042896945.1 Streptomyces sp. NPDC001222 | reverse complement strand
ACCGACGAGACCACCCTGCCCACCGAACTCACCGCATAGCCTCAAAAAGAGATCACCGAGTGGCCGTCGATACACCACTCCAGCGGACGTGACCTGGCGATGAGGGCATGGACAGCCGAGTTGTTGGTGGCCGCGAGTCAGCGGCACCCTCGTGAGGGTTGACAATTTGTAAGCGCCTTGGCGCGCCATGCATGCCGCACCTCGATGGTGGTGGCAGGATGTGTGATGGCCTTTCAGGTAGGCCATCACCCGCAGGTTCACCGTCCGACCCGGTGCCGCCATAGTGTCTGCGGGCGTGAAGGAGCCAGGCCCCACCCCGAGAAGACCAGCGCAACCAGACTGTGCTCTCCGATCTGTGCGCGCCGGGGTCGGACGGTGTGCGGATCAGGATGATGATGAGTCACGGAAGCGCGCTTACGCAGAAGGCTCGCTACCGCTCTCGCTGTACGGGCATTGGCCATCAGGGCAGCCTGCAGCAACACGCAGCGGCGGACAGTCAGCTCCCGGTGCCGGATGCAAGCCGCGACCAGTCCCGCCTGGAGGCTGAGGTCTTCGAGCGCTTGGGGGGCACGATTGACTACTGCGCCCATCCCGCTGGCGTTGCCCACGTCGTCCCGGCGGACACTCACCTGAGTGTGGCGGTAGATCCCCAGCTCGGTCCTCGCCACCGGCTTCCCAGGCATTGCCTTGAAGCTCTCCTCCCCACCCAGTACACCGGCGCCGATGAGGATGGGGAGGGCCTGGGGGGTGCCATGGGCGTCAGGCTCCGCGGGATCGACGCGGGCGGCCTCCATCTCGGTCTCGTCGACACTGATGCCCATGTCACTCTGACCGGGCCGACACCGAAACAGTGGCGCGAGATCCTCACGGACCATCGCGCCAGGTGTCGTGGACACCACCTCCGGCCCTTGTGGGACAGGCTCGAACTGACCCAACCCGAGCGCAGCTACCTGGCCGCTGACTCCACCTGGAGGGAAGAACGAGTAGCAACCGCATGGGTGGCCAGCGGCCTGCTACGCCGGATCGCCCTCTTCCACACGGTGACCAAGCCATTCTGCGTCCGCTACTGGCAGCACGGCCTGGGCTGGAAGTTTGAACTTCGCTACGAGCACGGCGTAGCCGTGGAACACGACGCTGTCATCGAGTACTTGACACACCCGAAATGGGGCATGGCGCTCCAGGTGCAGCGTGATTTCTGCGCATGTAAGCCGTGCAACTGCGACGCGGGTGCAGAACGCTCGTGCTGGTTCACCTTTGGCGTGAGAGGTGGACATGGGGAAGTCGGGATGCACTTCCGCCGGACCCGGGCCGGCTACGACGTCTCGGATGTGTATACAAGGCTTGCCGCGGCGGGTGCCAGCGCAGTCTGGCTTGAGCAGGCCCTGCCTGCCCACCACAGGCGCTGGTTCCAGCGAACGGCACTCACGGCTGAGTTGGCGTAGCCCAGGGCCCAGTGTGTCGCGAGGTCCTGTCTACCTATAGGCGGCAGGGTCGCGGAGGAAATGGCTGGGACGGCCTGACCAGGTGATCGACAGCTGCTCGCGGGCGCGTGTGGCGGAGACGAAGAGCAAAGACTGCTCGCGGCGGAGGTCTGAGGCGTACTGGAGGCGGTCCTCGGTCTCTGGGGTGACAGCGCTGGGCAGCGGCATGTGCTGGGCGCCGGCTCCGACGATGGCGACAGCGCGGTACTCGAGTCCCTTGATGCGGTGCATTGTCATGACGTGGACGCCTTCGTCGGGGTCGGGGACGCGGTAGTCCTCGACCTTCACTGCGGCCAGCGTGGCGTCACGCAGTGCCTGAACAGCGCTGTCGGTGATCGCGTGGGTTCGGGCTACGACCGCGATCTCGTGGGGCTTGATCCCTTCCTGCTGCCAGATGTCCACGCGCTTGGCCAGCGCCGCCATCTCTTCGGAGGAGGAGCGATAGCCGATGGTTTCAGGTCTGGCCCCCGCTAGGACGGAGCGGTATCCGCGCAGCTGTTCCGGGTTTCCGTCGAGGTCGTCGAACTTGGAGTCGCCGAGCAGGTTCAGGGAGGCGGCGAGGATTTGCCGGGTGGTGCGGTAGTTGAGGGTTAGCCGCTTGGAGCGGCCACGGATCTTGATGCCGTGGGCGCTTAGGGACGTCCCGTTGTCATAGATCCGCTGGTGCGCGTCGCCGACGATGAACAGGTCGTCGTCGCCGTCGGGGACCAGCGCGCGCAGCAGTTTCCAGTGGGCGGCGTGCAGGTCCTGGGCCTCGTCCACGACGATGTGCCGGTACGGTCGCTCTTCGTCGGACCAGCCGGAGGCGATCCGGGCTGCCTGAACGGCGAGCTGGGTGACGCCAGCGGCCTTTTCGCGGTCGAGTCTGCGCTCGAATTCCTCGACGAGAGACCAGACCTGGGCGCGTTCGGGGCGGTTGAGGCGTCGTCCGCGCCCGGCGCGGCTGGCGGCGAAGTACTCGTCGCGGCTGCGGATGTCCTGAGCCAGCACGACCTGCTTCCACTCGGCGTTGAGAAAGCGGCCGTCGAAGCGGGGGGTCTGCTGCTCCTGGGAGAGTTCGATCCAGCGGTTGAGGATCTCGCCGTCCTTGAGCCTGCTGGGCGCTTCCGCGCCGAAGGTCTCCTTCACGGTGCCGTAGGCGACCTTGTCGATGTTCCGTACGTCGACCTTGGCGAGCAGTTGGGCGCCGCCGAGGTCCTTGAGCATCGACTTGAGCAGGTTGGCGAGGTTGGTGGTGAAGGTGGTGAGCAGGATGGCCTGGCCGGCGGGCAGGCGTTCAGCGAGGGCCTTGACGCGGTGCAGGGCCACGACCGTCTTGCCTGTTCCGGGGCCTCCGGTGACGCGGACGGAGCCCTTGTAGGGGGTTTTGCGCTCGGCCAGCGCCCGTTGTGCCGGGTGCAGGAAGATCCGCCAGGCGGACAGGGGCTCGGTGAGGATCCGCCCGAACTCGGCGAAGTCGCCGGTGACCACGAAGGCTTCCTTGGTGGCGGGGCGTTCGATTGCGGCCTCGTAGTCCTGGGTGTCGACTTCGTCGTCGGTGGCCGCGAGTGAACTCACCTGTTCCCAGACCTCTTCGACGGACATGCCGTCGGCGAGGCACAGGATCACGTCGCGAGCCAGCTTGGGCAGGGTCTCGACGATGCCGAGGACCGCGTCCTCGCTGTGGATCTCGCGGAGCGCCGGAACGATAGAGGTGTGGACGCCCAGTCGTTCGAAGTCGGCGTCGGAGACACCGGCGAACAGCGACGGGGTGTCGGGCGCGGTGTCGGCAACCTTCGGCTGTCCGCTGAGCGTGCCGTAAAGGCTGCCGAGATTGATTAGCTCGATGCCGCCGGTGACCTTGTTGATGTCGAAGAGGATGTTCGCGGCGAAGTCGTAGGCGTCGTCGTGTGGCAGCACTGCGACTAGGTAGTAGATGCGGTCGGCGTAGTGCATGAGCACGGCCCGGTAGTTGTCGGTGACGCGTGCGGTGCGGACCCTCTTGTCCTTGGCGCCTTTCGGCGGCTTCAGATTGAGGCCGTTGGAGTCCGGGTCGCGCTGCATCTTCATGATGAACTGCAGCACCTGTGGCTGGACGGAGCCGTCCAGCGCGTCATAGGACTTCCCGAAGACGTCCGCCATGATCACCTTGGCGCCGGACATCAGTTCCCCTCCAACTTCTTGATGAGCTCAGTTACATTCACGGTGCCGGCTCTCGCGACATACCATCCGTCGCGCGCGAAGAGGGCATCTCGCTGCTCGTCCAGGTCGATGAAGACGGCGACCTTCCTGTCTGGCCAGGCGAGTTCGGCCTGCATCGCCTGGTCTCCGTACTCGAAGCCGACTTCCGGCACGTCGATGCGGCCATGGCGGGCTTCCTTGACGAGGGCGAGCAGGACGTCCTCGACCTGGGACGAGGCCCATTCGATCGCTTCGGTCCATGCCTGGGGCAGCGGCTGCGGGGCTCCTGCCTCTGTAGGCAACGCACTGGCCAGCAGAGCCACGGTGTGCGGATCGACCTGGTCGCTGGTGGACACTGCGACCTGGTGGAAGGAGCGGGGGAGTTCGTCGGCGCCGGCGGGCTGCAGGAACTGCAGCAGGTTCGACCAGCGCAGCCAGTCCGTCCAGCGGTCCTTGTGCTCGTTGCCTGTGATGGCTTCCGGCCGGTCGTCGAGCACAGCCAGTGCGGACCATGCCCGCATGTCCGGTTGCTTGCTGCGTGGCTCAGGCCGACGGTCCAGCAGGCCGATGATCCGCGTCTGGCCTGTGGTGCGGGCGTCGAACGCGATGGCCTCTGCGGCCGTGGCCGAGGCCGACAGGTTCGCGCCACGCAGTACGTCGTGAAGCGCTCGTCCGGTCTCTTCGCGGTCCACCGGCTGGGGGCGCGCCGCTGCTCCGAAGCCGCCCAGCAGGCCGGCTGCCCGTCGAGCCCACTTGGCCCGGTCGGGGTCGGCGAGGAACTCCAGCAGGGTCTCGACCGGGTTGCGCAGCACCGGGTCGAGGGTGTCGTCGGGGCGGGCCTGGCCGACAAGGCTTTGGTGGATCTGGCGGGCGAGCTGGAGTGCGGCATCTGTGTGGAGTGGCCGGGTGTGGGCACGAACCTGCTGCCCTTCCGCCGCGCTGCCGACACCTGCTGCCCACGTCATGACGTCGTCCCAGGTCAGCTGCCACACCAACACGCCGTCCGCCCGGAGGGCCGCTCGCTTGGCGGCATCGTCGGCGATGCGGTTGACCTTCTCACTCGCGTGGAAGGCGAAGCCGTCGAGGAAGACCGCGACCCGTTCTGCTGGGCCGTCGGTCCGCTCCAGGAGGAAGTCGGGTTCGCTGGGCACAATGGTGTTCAACCGCACGTGGTCCCGCATGCGCCAGCGCGTGGTCGCATCACCGCGGGTGAAACGGAGTTCGTGTTCCACTCCGCCCTGTCCGGCCTTGGCGGCGACCGATCCGCCCTCCTCGTCCCTGCGGCCCCAGGTGATGAGGGTCCGGACGAACCGGTCCTCCAGCTCACTGTCGACGAGCTGGTCGATGCGTACGCCCGAGAGAGTGTCGACGGCTTCGACCGCCCAGTCCTTGAGGATCTCGTCAAGGAGTTCCTTCGCGATGCGCAGCGAGACGTGCGGGTGTTCGCTGCTGGATACGAAGGGGAGTAGGCAGCGGTGGCAGGGCGTGCGCTGCTCCTCCTTCTGGCAGGGGCACTCGCGTAGCGCTGTCTGTGCGAGGGTCAGGACGCGGTGCAGCACCGCGGCGTCCGCCAGGTGCTCCAGGTAGCCGGTGCCGCCGGGCATCGAGTCGTGCAGGACGAGGAACCGTCGTCGCAGTTCCTGACTGTCGCCGGGCATGCTGTCGGTGACCACACGGATGTGGTCGGGAGCGCCACCGAAGTGCTTGGTGATGCCCAGGAGCAGGGCCGCCTTGAAGGAAATGAGGCGGTCGGCGAGGTCCATCGTGGAGACGGGCAGCAAGATGCGCAGCGCCTGGGTGGTGAGCTCGTGGGCGAGCAGCAACTTCTCCGTCGGCTCGTGGGCGACGCCGTCGTCGCGGTGTGAGCACCAGTACGCGTGCCGGGTGCCGATTCGCTGGGCCGAGGGGTCCCATGCCTGCGGGTGGGTGCCGCGCACACCTCCGCATTCCAGGCACGTCTCGAAGCCGGAGACCTGGACGTCTTCTCCGCGGATCGCGTGGGTCGACCCGGGTGCGGCTGAGGGTCCGAGGTTGATCGTGCGGATCGTCGCCACGCGGGCGAACTCGACGCCGAAGGGCAGGCCGTTGCCAGAGCGGCGCCACGCCCTCAGCCCTTGCGGCTGGTCCTTGTCGATGTCGACGAGCGTGACCACGTCGAACTGTTTCCGCTCGCGTTCGTCGCGCTCGTCGGTTAGCCGGGCGTCCTCGCGTCGCTCGCGGGCGAGGACCCGCTCGGGCACCAGCACCTTGTGTACGGCCCCCGGGTCGGCGATCTGCGGTGCCTTGCAGCGCGGGCAGGCGGTGATGTCGAGCCCGGTTTCCTCGGTGGCCACGAATCCGCATTCGGGGCAGAACCGCCACAGGGCGTACGCGTTCTCGCCGCCGCCGACACCGGTGCCGAGGTCCACGGTGCTGACGATGAACTTGTAGCCGTCGCTGTGGAAGATGTTGCCGGGGGCAAGTTCGGTCAGCGCGAGCCGGGAGCCGCGGCCGTAGTCGGTCGAGCTCTCGTCGAACTCCCCGTCGCTGTCCTTCCACCACAAGGTGGCGTCTAGGACGGTCGCGTCGTCGTGGAGGGTGTAGTTGGGCAGCAGGCCCAGCCGCACCAGGGCGTTGATCGAGTTCTCCGAGACGAGGGCGTCCCGGCGCTTGCGGACGGTCCGCTGCTCGGCGAAGAGCTGGCGCCGCTGCTTGTCGCGTTCGGGATCACCAGAAGCGGTCGACAGCGCGTCGAAGGCCCGGCCGATCTGCCGCATCCTCGAGCGCAGGGCAGCCACTCGCTTGTTCCACGCGCTGGCCGCGGCTCCGACGGCTTCCTCCAGGCCCTGGGCGGCGAAGTGCTGGACACCCTGGGCCGCAGCCGCGGTCATCGCGGGAAACAGAGCGATGAACGCGGCGGACAGCTGGGCATGGCGGGTGCCCGCGACGTCGAGGAAGCGCCTGAACCAGCCGTCCTCGGCCAGGCCGTGTCCGAAGAGCTCGCCGATGCGTGGAGGCATGGGGCGTTCGGGGATCGCCGTGCCTTCCCACAGGCTGCGGTCCGCGGCGCGGTCGAAAAGGAAGGCCAGGTACTGGCGGCGCAGGATCTCTGAGGCGTCCAAGTAACAGTCCGGCGGGATGATCCGGCCCGCCAGCATCTGCTCCGGAACGTGGAGGTAGTAGTGGCTTCGGGCGCCTCGCGGTACGAAGGTGACGGTGAGCGAGTTGCCGGTGCTGCGGCCTGCCCGGCCGATCCGCTGCGCATAGTTGGCAGGTGCGGGCGGCATGGAGGCGAGAAGTACGGCAGACAAGTCGCCGATGTCGATGCCGAGTTCAAGGGTGGGCGTGCAGGTGAGAACGTTCGGGTCGAAGGCCGAGGCCCGGTTCTTGAAGGCAGCCTCGACATGCTCACGCCGCTCGCGGCTGAGCGCGCCGGTGTGTTCAGCGGTCAGTACGTCGCCCGGACGGTCGATGGTGTACAGGTGCCGGTAGTAGTCGGCGGTGTAGTCGCGGTCGTCCTCCACGAAGTGGCCCGAGCAGTGGAACCGCAGGCACGCGGTGCCCAGCCAGTCCTCGCGGCGGCTCGGTGGCACGGTCTGCCGCCAGGTGCACGTGTCGCAGCGCACCCCGCATGCGTTCACGCCGTCCTCCCCGCCTGGTGCGGCAGCGTCGTCTATGCGGTGTATGAGGACGTTGCGGGGCTTGAGCGCGTAGACGAGCGCGCCGCCCTCGGCGTGGTAGGTGGCCAGGATGTCGCGCTGGGCGAGGAGCTTCATGGCGAGCTCGGCGACCGCGCGTGCCTCGCGCCGGTCGCAGCCCAGCGAACGGTGGCCCCAGTCCGCGAACCAGGTGTTGTCGCGGGTCAGGGAGTCGAAGCCGGTGGTGCGGGTGCCGCCCGATACCGGGAATGCGGGGGCGGCGAGGCCCCTGGGGAAGGCGGGCATGCCGGTGGGACGGCCGCCCCAGACCGGCCAGCGCCTTGCGCCGGCCTGCCGGATGTACTCCTGCAGCCAGGGGTGATACAGCGCCCCGCGCAGGCGGAGTCGCTCGGCCAACCCGCGCAGGAATACTGCGTACGCCGCGTCGTCTGGCGGCAGTGAAATCTGCCCGGGCAGGCGTTGGTGCCGCTCCCGCAGTTCGGCGCAGAGTGCGGGCAGATCCTTGAGGTCGACCTCCGCGGCAGCGGTTCGGGTCAGCTCCAGGGTGCGGCCCAGGCGGGAGCGCAGACCGAACTCCAGGAGGGTCTGGAAGACCATGCGGCTCTGCAGCATGTCCGCGCCGACATCGCTGAAGTCCTCTGTTTCGTCGAGGAGCGTGAGGATGTCCGGGTTCTCTCGCAGGTCGGGAGGAACGATGGAGGCGAGTTCGCTGCGCTTGCCCGCGCCTGCGGCCGTCACGACAGCCTCGGCGGCATCAGCAGCGAGATCATGTACTGCGACAGGCTGGCCTGGGGTGAGGTGCTTGGTCAGCAGGCCGCGGAAGGTGAAGCCGAAGCTGCGGTTGGCGATGAACGCGGCGCGGTGGGTGGCGTCCTGCACCGAGTCGGTGAACACGAGCAGCTTCCGCTCGTTGCCGGCGAGTCCCCGGTCGGAGAACAGCTGCGTGGTGGTGACCGAGGCGAGAGTGGCGGTGCCAGCGCCGAGGAAGCGCATGCCGTCGTCGAGACCACACGAGGGACATTCCTCGTCAGGGGCCGCGGACAGCGGTCCATGGGGCGTGATGACCGCGACCGTGTCCTCGGTCGGGTTGGTTGTCAGCCGTTCATTCTCGGCGTGCAGGTGCAGCACGGGGTACTCGTCCGGGCGCGCCCGCAGCATCCAGCGCATGGCCCGCTTCTTCTGCGCCGAAGCCTTGTAGATCTCCAGGGTGTTCGTCTTGAGCTGCTGCCACTCCAGTTCCGTGGACAACGCAGCCCAGCCGGACCGCCCGCAATGGCGGCAGTAAACGGCAGGAAGATGCCGCCTATAGGGCGGCCCTACAGGGCGACGCGACGCATCGGTCCGCTCCCCGCCCTCCCCGGCGCTGTCGACCTCCGCCGGCTGGTAGATGGCGAGGTTGGCGGGGTTCGGCCGGGAGTCTCCGGTCGGCCCGTCATCGTCGTACCAGCGGAAGTGGGGCTCGGCGGTCGCCGCACGGATGACGCGGCGGACCTCACGCACCCAAAGCTGGGCTTCAACCCGCAGGAAAGGACCAGGTTTTCCCGTCACCGGGTGCGGGCTGCGGGCGTGCGAGATCAGTGCGAGGATCCGCGCGAAGGCGAGCTCGACAAGCCGAGGATCGCTGCGCGCTGCCTCATCCCAGGCCGGTCCGCCACCGCGCTGGGCGAACTCGCGGGCGATGTCGGGGATGGTGACCGGGCTGTTCCCGGCGACGTCGAGGATCGCCTTGACCAGGATGTGCTGCTTGAGCTTGGCGCCGATCTGAACCGGATCACTGAGGGGTTGGCCGAGCATGAGACGGGCCAGGTCTACGAGCGCCGACTCGTCGTCCAGGGGGTCCGGCAGCGCCGCCAGAGCAGCGGGGGCTGGTGAGGGGAGCAGGAAGTCGGGGTCGGTGACGACCTCTCCGGGCAGCAGCCGGTTCTCGCCGATGAGCGCGGCGTCGGGAAACGGTGTCCCGAAGACCTTCTCCGCGAACTCACGCAGCAGCTCTCGATCCGACCTCTCAGGGCCGTCCAGGGCCAGGGACGAGGAGCCGCTGGGCATTCCCCCGCCGAGCGTCGCCGACGTCGCCACGGGCGTGATGTCGCCGAGGGGGCGTCCCTCGCGGGCTGCCCCCGTGGCTGCGCCGAGGCGGCGCAACAGCATTGCCACGTCAGTTCCCTGAGCGCCGTCGTAGGTGTGGAACTCGTCGAGGACGACGAAGGCGAGGGAGTCTGATTTCCAGAGCGGCGCGTCCGGAATGCGCTGGAGCAAGAGGTCCAGCATCTTGTAGTTGGTGAGCAGGATGTCCGGTGGATCGGCGCGGATTGCGTCCCGATCGGTGATCAGGTGCTTGATGGTGGGATCGCCGGCGAGGGACGTCGCACCGGTGTCGCGGCCGTACGAGCCCGGCTCGTTCTCGTCCTCGTCCGACGCTGAACGCGGGCCGGAGGCACCGCCGATGTAGATGCCGGCCGTGACGTCCTTCAGCGCCGCCTCGGTACCGAGGAAGTCATCGATGCGGCGGGCCTGGTCATCGGCCAGGGCGTTCATCGGGTACAGCAGCAGGGCCTTGACACCCCGCTGTCCCGCGGCGCGGGCACGAGCGCAGTGGTCCAGGATCGGTACGAGGAACGACTCGGTCTTACCGGATCCGGTGCCGGTGGTGACGATGGTCGGTTCCGGCTGACGCCCACTCTTCGAGGACAGCCGCTGCCAGGCCGCGGCCTGGTGTGTGTATGGCGTGAAGTCCTTCGGACTCCAGTCGAGCGTGGCCTCCCAGCCGGAGGGAGCCTCCCGGAAGGGAGTGCGCACCCGCAGATACGGCCCGCGGAAGAGCCGACTCTCCGGCCGCTCGAGGAACGCGTCGAGTTCGTCGCGCACGTCGTCATCGGCAAGTGCAAAGCTCGTCGTCAGGTAGGTGGCGAGGGCACGGCGAAGGTCTTCGGCGACCAGAGAGGGCAGCATGACGGCGTCTTACCTGCTTTCTGCCGGAACGTCGGCGAGGACCGACTCGGCTTCGGTTGCCCCGAGGAGGTTGCCGTGATCCCCGTGCTCGGCGGCGTACGCGGCATAGTCGCCGTACTCGCCAGCGAGTAGCCGTGCGGTGAAGTCGGCGTGGGCCCGCGTCATCTCGGCCTCGCGGTCAGGCTTCACCCAGCCGTCGGGAACCTCGGGAGTCGGGTCGCCGGCACGGGCGGCCTTCACCCACGCCTTGACGACGGCGGTCTCCTCCGGCGTCTGCCGAATACCGACGTTGTGGGTTGCCGCGCCGATCTTGTGGCCGTCTGCTGCGAAGAACATCTCCCACTCGTACTTGCGCAGTACTGCGAACTGCGAGCGGTACATCGCGCACAGCTGTTCAGCCGTCAGACCGAGCATTACGGCCACGAGTGCATCGATCTCGACGAGCGCCATACGGCGGTCGTACTCCGTACGGAGCGGCGTGGCCATCGACCAAGTGTGTTCGATGGCTCCGAGCTTGGGGCGAGGAGATTCGGGGGCGGTCCAACGGTCGGACAGCCACACGGGATCGAAGAGCTCCTCCCACAAAGGGGCATAGTCGCCAATCAAGCAATTGAGACGCAGGGTGCGCAGCAACAGTGGAGCTGTTAGAGGGTGCGTCAGTGGAGCCGGAAACTGAGCCACCAATTCCAGGCGGATATTTGACTTTCCGGAAGCCTTGACCAGATTGTCAAGTGGCAAGCCTGACCAAAGCCCAGCGACGATCGCTGTGTCGCGAGAATTCGGCATGGCCATCGAATGAACCGCGTCAACATGGCTGGCTCCTGGCGGAATCAGTGCAGCCTGGAGGGTTCGCTCGGTGACTGGATCAATCATGCGCCGCCATGCGACACGGAAGTATTCAGTGGACTTAACGCCATCCCATGCGGGGATAGCTGCGGAGAACCTGTCCGTAGGGCAGGATCGCACATAATTCGTTCGAGGGGTAAAGGTTTCCCCCAGATTCTCCAGAATTACGGGCGTGTAGTCTTTGTTGGACTTGCACGGGTTGTTTGGCGTCTTGTTGAATGGGGTGGCCAGGCTGAAGTGTGGGCCCTGCAGAATGGCCTCGTCCCACTCCCTCGGTGCGAAGCTACGCCATTCAATCAATCCGTCTACCTTGGCCAGTTTTTCGTTCAGTCCAGATGTCCACCAGAACTGGTGTGCGGCCATGCGGTCAGGGAATCGCGCGAGAACGCGAAGGGCCTCGCTGTCGCTTGACGTTACGGCCTGGAGCATGCGGGCGTGGGTGGCGTCAGTGTCGGCCCCGTCCATAATTGCGGCCCAGTCAGCCAGTACGGATTGATCGACAGAAATTACGCGATCCTTATGAGGTCGCTGATCCCATCCTCCCCAGTCGAACTGAATTCCTGGAATTTCCCCCTCGCCGGAGTGGGTGAGAGATCGCTCCACGGTGTCTGGATGGACAACTCGGCACACCTGATTGAAGCGTACTTCTCCCGGCGAGCCGTAAATTGAAATCGAGAAAGGGATATTGTTGTCGATTTCCTCAAACAAGAGGAGGTTGTTTGCTAGCTGTGCAAAGAATCGAAGTCGCCGGTAGGACGCCGCTCGCAGGCTCCCGCCCTTGGGGTCGGAGAAGTAGGTCTCAGGCTGGATTAGGCCGACAATCCCCGAGTCGGTCATACTGCGCCATGCGCGTTCCATGAAATTCATGTAGAGATTGGTTCGCAGGCCCTCCAGAACTGGGTGGTCAAGATTGGACCTCAGGCAAGCCGTCAAGCCCGCCCAAGAACTCAGGTCCGCTAGGTACCCGCGGAGTCGCCTTCTGTCCGCCAGCAAGTCGCGCCGACGAGGAGCCAGCAATTCTTCCGGGATCTTCTCCGTAAGTCCGAACCATGGTTCGAACTCTGCGAGAGTAAGGTTCTCTTGCCAATCGAGGCGAACCCAAGGGGGGTTTCCTACCTGGAGATCAAACCCTCCCCTTGAGAAGACCTGTGCATATTCCAGCTCCCAGTGGAAGAACCCCTCCCGTCTAGCGATCGCGTCGACCTCGCTGAGCCAAGGGAAACGCAGGGCCACGGCCGGCATCTTTGCGCACTGGCTCATGGTCTCGTCGAACTCATCGTCCATGGCCAGCTTTTCGAATTCGCCAGTGTCAGCGAAGAGACCGAACTCGTCGTCCAGGCCAGCTGCAGCGCCCGGCTTGGACGAACGTGCTTTCACGTGCGCTGGGGGAACTCCGAGGACGGCTTCGCAGAAGTCCAGCCACTCGTTGAATGACGGAGGTTCGGGGGTGCCCGGTTGGCCCACTGGCCAGAACCAAAGTGCGCACCATGCATCCATGACCAACTTCAAGCGCCCGCGCGGTGCGCCAGGCTTCAGCAGCGCCTTCTCGACTTGTTCCCGGGAAACGGCCTTGGATGACTTGGGCAGTGGTCGGCTTGCGTCGATTTCCCAGACCGCGATGTCGCGGCGGATTTCTTTCTCCGATACGACTAGACGTCGCCTCGTCAGCTCCCACAGCTTCTCGACTCGGGTCGCCAGTGCCAGTAGTCGCTTGGCCTGAGCTGTTGAGGGGGTGGACGCGACCTTTTTACGCCAATCCGCGAGGCGGTCGCGTTCATCCTTCACGAGCTCCTTGGCTTGCTTGGCGTCGGAGACCGACCCCCAGCCTCTGGCGGGGAGCAGGAAGTGGTGGATCTCGTGGCCAGGGCTGAAGAGGCTCCCCACGGCACCTTCACGCAGGGGCCTATCTGTCGGGACGGTGGTGAGCCAAGCCTTCTTCTTCAGTGCCTCGGCCGCGTACACCGCGCGGCGCGCACCAATGAGCGAGTTGCCGCGGCGCAGGTGGAGGCCGAACCAGGGGGCCTTGAGGCCCTCGTGCATCGCATTGAGCCACAGCGACACCTCGGCCAGCTCGACTGCGGTGTGGTTGAGGTCCACGCCGTAGCAGTTGTGGAGGGCCAGGTACGCCTTGACCTTCTGCAGCTCTGCCTCGTACTGGTCCGGCGGCAGCTGCATGTCCTGGCCGCGCTCTACCGAGAGCTCATTCATACGGCGGCGCAGATACTCGGCGGCGAGCTGGTTGATGGCCTCGTTGAGGAACGCTCCCGAACCGAGGGCCGGCTCGCACACCACCAGGTCCAGGATGTCGCGAGCCTTCGTGATCTCGCCATTCTGGTCGAGCAGCTCGGCCAGCGCGTGCTTGACCGTGCTACGGGTGAGCACCTCGGGGGTGTAGTACGAGGCGGAGCGCTGTCGTTCGCGGCCGGAGAGGCGGTAGACGAAGGAGCCCTTCTTGTGCTCGACCCGCCTGGGTACGCCTGTGATCTCGTCGGGGCGCTTGACGAAGACTTCGTCGTTGTAGTTGTCGGCTTCGCGCTGGGGGACGACCCATGTGCCGGCCAGCCCGTCCGAGTCCGGCTTGGCTACCTCGTACAGGTCCTCGGAGGCGAAGAAGCCGGTGTACGACATCAGGCCCTCGTACACCGCGCCGAGTTGGTTGATGCCGAGCTGGGCGTAGGAGATGAAGCCTTTGCCGGTGCCGTGGCTGAGCATGAGGCGGTTCAGCACCCGCCACAGCACCTTGTTGCGCAGCCGGGTGTCGACGCGCTGGCCGTCGATGCGTACCGATCCGATCAGCGGCGTGGCATTCGCGTGGAACAGGTCACTGCGCAGGGACTCGAAGCGGATGCCGTCCGTGTCCAGTCCGGTGTCGCTCGGCTCGTGCTCTTCGAGGGCGCGGTGTCCCTGGTCGACGAGACGGAACAGCAGATCCAGCGACTCGTGGAAGTGGAAGCCGTCTTGAGCCTCGTCCGGAAGGTCGTACGAGACGAGTTCACCAAGTCGGCCGAGCCCGTAGCCGTCCTGGTAGGCGTCGTCCTTGCTGGGCAGGATGCCCAGTTCTGGTCGGGCTTCTGCGTACAGCAGGAACAGAATGCGGTACAGGTAGCGCAGTGATTCACGGGTGAGCCGGTTGGCGAGTTCGGTGCTGTCGCCGAGCTCGGAGGGGTCGCCATCCTGATCGTGGATGCGGTCCAGGATCTCCTGGGCGATCAGTTCGACGGACTGTCGCAGGCCCTCCCGTAGCTCTTTGGAGACCCCGACGGCGTGTTTGCGACCCTTGTCGACGAGGCTGTCCAGGAATCCAGCGGCTCCGCCTTCTGTCAGCAGGGACTGCGCGCCGAACAGGGCCGAGACGGCTTCCAGTTCGCCGCCGTCGGCGGCCAGGTTGCGGTCAAGCGCGGCGTCGATGCTGACGCCCAGGAATCGGCCCTCGTGCCACGCGGTGCGGTCGGCTAGCAGCACGGCACCGCCGGCGAGCAGGAGTACGAACCTGGGCGCGTAGGCGTCCTCACTACCGAAGAGGAAGGTGACGGCGTCTGCCGCGCTGGTGATCTCGTTTCGGCCGTCGAGGGCGATGGGCGCGAGCAGCTGCGCGCCGCCGTCTTCGACGTCGGAGGCGACGAGTTCGGCGTCTGTGCTCCAGGTGACGTCCAGCGCGATCAGCTCGACACCCCCAGGCCCCTTCACAGCGAAAGCGACGGGGACTTCTCTGGGCTTGTCGCTGTGCATGACCTCGAAGACACCCCGCTGGACCCTGGTGTGGGTGTCGTCCTCGCGCTCTGGAGGCTCGTCTCCACGGGGAACGTATGCGAGCGCGGCGAGCAGAGCGTCGTTGAGCTTGCGCAGCTCGGATCCGCCGAAGTCGTCCTTCTCGGTGATGCGGACCTTGGCCTTGAAGTAGTCGCGGCCCAGGTTCCTCACGCCGGAGCGGGATGTGGGCGCTCCGGCCCGGTCCGCTGCAGTCCAGTGCTTGCGCAGGTCAGCGAGGTCCTTGGTGAAGAGCTCGGCTAGGTAGTGGGCGGAGATGTACTCACCGCGGTTGATGATCGCTTCGAACGCCACGGTGGTCACGCACCCTTCTGGTCACTGGCTGCGGCGGCGGGGACGAGGACCCCGATCACGCGGATCATCGAATCGCCCTGGGTGGCGAGCTGCTCGATCAGCTGCTCGACCTCTATTGCGGTGGTCTCCACCCGCTGTTCCTCATGCTCGCGTTGGATGCCGAGGGTGAGCTGCTCGAACGTCGACTGGCTCGCCTTGCGCCAGGCTGCCAGGCGCTTCTCATACTCAGCCAGTTGCTCGATCAGCGGTTCTTCCTGGCTGCTACGTAGTGTGAGCAGGTGCTGCCGTGTGGCCTCGACCGCCCGTGGCACCAGGGCGCGCAGGGCATCGATGTCCCCGGCGAAGGGCCGGTTGAGCATCTTCGGCTGTACGCCGGCGCGCTCCAGGACACCGACCAGGTCGTCATCGAACACGGGGGTGCCGCGTTCCAGTCCGGTCACGCAGGACCAGGCGAGGACTGTCGGGTGGCCCTTGGCGTTGGAGTACATGCCCTGCATCAGGAACACCGGCCCAGTGACGTCGGCCGTGATGACGGGCGCGGCGTTGCGGGTGAGCCGGACCAGGACCTTGTCGGTAAGCCACTCCACCACCGGGTGCTGGTCGGTGAGGTAACTGACGTCGGGCCAGCCAGAGGTCTCGCGCCGCTCCTGCTTCGTGATCGCTCCCTTGGTCCTCTCTCCGCTGCGCTCGCGGGCGCGGTCCAGGCGCTGCTGAGCGAACCCGGGATCGAAGGTGACCCTGAGCTTGTCGAGCACACCACGCTCGTCCAGGTAGGTCTGCGGGAGGACGAGGAGGCGCCGCTGCAGTTCGCGGTCCGGGGCGAAGGAGAGCATCTCGGGGTAGTCCTTGTCCCACGCCTTTCCGATCTTCTCCTCGGGGTTGCCGTAGACCTCGTCGAGTGCCTCCTCGACGAAGGCCCGTGTCGAGGCGAACAACTGCGGTACGCGGTAGTGGGCCCCCGACCCGTCGACGGTGTGGTGGGCCATGAAGAGGTTGAAGGGGTCGATCGGCCGTGCGGGGACGATCTCGTCGAACATCCTCCCGTCCGCGAGTCCCGACTTGATCGCGGTCTCCTCCGCCTCCTCGTCACGCAGCCCGAGGATGGAGGCGGCCTCACCGAGCGTGCGGTGGACCTCGTCCTCGCGCTCCAGCAGCCGCCGGGAGACCAGTCGGTCCGCGGAGGGCACCTCTGGGTCCTCGTCCTGGCGGACCAGGAGCAACGCGCGGACCTCTGGGGACGTCTGCTGGCCGTATCGGTCGATACGGCCGTTGCGCTGCTCGATGGTGATCAATGACCAGGGCAGGTCGTAGTGGATCATCTGGTGGCACTGGCGGTGCAGGTTGACGCCCTCGGACGCGATGTCACCCGTGAGCAGGACACGCAGCTCACTGTCCGCCAGGCCGAAGTCCTTCACGGTCCGCTGCTGCTCGTCGTCAGGCAGGCCACCATGCAGCTGGCGGATAGCCCCACGTCCCTTCTCCTCGCTCACCTCGAAGCCGAGCTCACTGGGCAGGGCGTCATGGAGCATCTGCAGGGTGGCCCGGCGCTCGGAGAAGACGACAACGCGCTTGTCGGACCCCGGCCCGATCCCCATGCCCTTCAGCTCGTCGACCAGGCGGCGGAACTTCGCCGCGTCCTCCACAGTGGCCTCGCCGGCGAGCTGGCCCAGCCGCGTCAGCGCCGACCGCTCTGCGGCGCGCTGCGCACCCCTTTCCGGGTGCTTCTGTGCGTCCTCGTCGATGCGCTCGAGCCGGTTCTCCACCGTCTCGGCCAACGCCTTGTGCGAGGAGAGGAAGGCTTTCAGGAGCGTATATGGGAACAGCCGGGCACCCTTGCCGCTCACCGGAGCCGACTGGCCCGCTTCCGGCCTGATCCAGACGTCGTATAGCTCTTCGAAGATCTTCTGTTCGGCGGGGTTCGCGACGCAGTCGAAGGCCACGGGCGGCTTGCGGGTGGCCCACTTGTGGCCGATCTCCGCCGAGACGTCGGGGGACATCTTGTGCCGACGGACGTACAGGTGGTCGAGCTGGGTCTCGTCGTAGTCGCTGGTGTCGGGGATGGCGGTCGGGTCCAGCAGGCTCAGCAGTTCACCGAACGACTCGCGCTGACCGTTATGGGGTGTGGCGCTGGCCAGGATCAGGGCGTCGGTCCTCGGGGCGAGCAGCCCTGCGAGCCGGTTGTTCTTGGTCCCGGTGTTGATCAGCTTGTGTGACTCGTCGATGACGACGGCGTCCCAGGTGACCTGCATCAGGTGGCTGCGCCAGCGGTCGGAGCGCAGGGTGTCGATGGAGATGATGGCGCGCTTGTAGTACGAGAAGGGGTTGCGGCCGGCCGGGATGTTCTGGCGGATGCGCTCGATGCCGGTCGAGTCCAGGCGTACGAGGGGGATCGCGAAGCGGGTCCAGAGCTCGTGCTGGAACTGCTCCAGGATGTGCTTGGGCGTGACGACGAGGATGCGCTCGCCCCTGCCCCGGCGGATGAGCTCTGACAGCAGTAGCCCAATCTCCAGGGTCTTACCCAGTCCGACTGCGTCGGCGATGAGCAGCCTAGGGCGCAGGCCGCGCAGCGCCGCCCTGGCGGGCTCACGTTGGTAGGCCAGGTTGTCGAGGAGGTGTGTGCCGACGGTTGCGAGCCGTTGTTCGGACAGCGGAAGCGGGGTCTTGCGGATCAGTGCGTCGATGAAGAGCCGGGAGCGGCGGCACTCCGGGGAGTCGTCGACGACCAGGTCGGTGTCCTCGGGCCGCAGAGGGGTGACCTGGTCCAGGGATTCGTGGGCGAAGAAGACAGCTCGCTGGTCGCGTACGAGCGGGGAGATGCCGCGGACATCCAGGCGCGTGCCGTCGTGCGAGGTCTCGGACACCTCGACGACCAGCCAGTCCTCGTCTCGTGCACGGACCTGCATGCCTGCGGCGAATTTGGCTGTGCCTGCGGCGCTGGTCACCGGGTTCTCTCCTTCGATCACTGCTGAACTGCCTCGTCGTGCTCTACTGCCTGTCCCGCTGTGCACCCGGCGGAATCAGCCGCCGAAGTCAGACCGCCGGTCGCGGATCTTTCCGCGCCAACGGTCAGCCCATGGCGCGCCCCCGCCACTGGAGGCGGCTGCGACGGCAGGTTCTGCGGGCGACACCTCGTCCCCGAGCTCCGGACCCGCAACACCCTCCTGAGCCGACACTGGCTCAGGTGGGTCCGGCGGCACCGGAGGTGCCCCTTCCACCTGCAGGACGTCCGTGAGGAACGCACCGGGCAGCGGCGGGTAATGCGGACCGCTGACCGGCACCGCATGTTCCAGCAGCCGGTCCATGGCCGCCTCCAGCACACTGTGTGCTGTTGGCCGGTCCTCCGGAGCGTAGGACAGGGCACTGACAACCAGCTCTCGCAGGCTCTCAGGCACGCCCGAGAGATCGGGCGGGACGTCCAGTATCCGCTGTACCGGAATATCGGCGTAAAAAGGGGGGTGCCCAGTCGCCGCATGCACGAGCGTCGCGCCCAGGCTGTACACGTCCGCGGCTTCACTCGCCTTGCGGGAGTCCATGGCCTGCTCCGGCGCCATGTACACGAGAGTGCCGACCGGCGCGTCGCCGGAGGTGAGGCCGGTCGCGCCTCCGACATGGCAGACGCCGAAGTCGATCACACGAGTGCCCTGTGTGGTCACCAGCACGTTGCTGGGCTTCAGGTCGCGGTGGAGGAGCCGGACAGAGTGGATGTGAATCAGAGCGTCGGACAGACTCGCGGCCAACCACCACGCCCCAAGCTCACTCACCGAGCCATGCTGGTTCAGCAGTACGTCGAGCGAGGGCGCGTGGACGTACTCGGTGGCGATCCAGGGCTGCTCCGCGTCCGGGTCAGCGTCCACGAGAGCCGCGGTGTGGAATCCACCGACACGCCGGATCGCCTCCAGCTCCTGGGTGAACCGCTGACGGAAGTACGGCTGGTCTGCCAGCGCCGGCTTGATGACCTTGATCGCCACGGGGCGGGGGCTGCGGTATCCGAGGTAGACGACGCCCATCGCGCCCTGGCCGAGACGCTGGGTGAGCCGGAAGCCCGCGATCTCTCGGGGGTCGTTCTCCCGCAGCGGCTCGAACACCATCGCCCCCGTTCCGCGACCGGGCAGATGAAGGCGAAATGCGCCGGACGCGATGCGTCACACGTCAACAACGCTGAGGTTATCAGTGGTACGAGCTACTTCTTGTGCCTCGCTCGATCTGCCCCGTGACTCATATGACCAATCGGCCAGGAGAGTGTCGGTGACTGCCTCCTCGTAGACAGCGCGGTTCTCCCTTTCCATGGCCTCGGCGAGCTCTGGCTCCCAGCTGGTGTCCTGCCGCTTTCCGCTCAGCCGGACGTGATCGCTGTCGCTGCGAACACCGCTGAGGTAGTCCGCAGCACCCATACGCCAGGGTTTGGCGTGATAGCGGGTACGGAGCTGATTCGTCATATCGATGCCGGGCCAGTCGAAGTCCCCGTGGTAGAGCAAGGTGCCGCCGGCTTCGACGATCAACCGAGCCACCCGGTGGAAGGCGGTCGAGGGGCGGCCCTCGGTGCAGATCAGCGGCGGGCTGCTGGCACCGAGCTCACCGGCGGCACGACGGAGCACGGCCGGGTTCTCGCAGACGTACACCGTTGGCAGGTTCACGGCGATCGGAAGGGTGATGAGCTGGTGGAGAGTGATGTGGAAGGGGGTGCCGTAGCGTGCGGCGTCTGTGAGCCACTGGCCCAGCCCCTGGCCGGTCGCGGGGAGGTTGAGGACGAGGACGCGACTGGCGAGGTCGTCGACGATGACGTCGAAGGCGTCCCACAGCTCGCGACGGGCTTCGGCTCCTGATCCGAGCGGGATGCCGCGTGCCATGGCCAGGGCCTGCAGGACCATGGTCGGCAGTGAGCCGCGGCCGGGGTTTAGCGCCTTGGTGTCTCCTGTGGTGGCGTCGGCCAGGGCGGGCAACATGACCGGTGGAGAGCCGCTGGGCCGGTCGTTGAGGTATTCCAGGATGCGGATGGCCTGGCTGAAGAGGTAGGTGTCCTTCTTGTTGATCAGCCCGGTGACGGTGCCGTCGGATGCGAGGCCGGCCAGCCATTCCCGGTACCAGACGTGCTCGGCGTGCAGCGGGCTGGCCTCGCCCTCAGCGAGGATCCTCTGCCGGGCCTGATCGAGTGCGGCCCGCTCGTCGGCCCGAAAGCGCAGCTCGGGGCCGATCCGCTCTAGGACATCGCGGAGCGACATGCCCGTGATGTTACGGACGCTTCCCTCCAGCACGGAGAGGGGGATGGTGATGCGTTGGACGTCGG
Organism: Streptomyces sp. NPDC001222; assembly: GCF_042896945.1. Taxonomy (NCBI): domain Bacteria; kingdom Bacillati; phylum Actinomycetota; class Actinomycetes; order Kitasatosporales; family Streptomycetaceae; genus Streptomyces; species Streptomyces sp. NPDC001222. Next base: position 25,149 of record NZ_JBIAXT010000051.1, on the reverse strand, counting down.
GCGACCGGTACGTACCGGTGATGCCGATGATGGCGTTACGTTCGGCCGTGGTCGGGTTGGCCAGGCCGATGGAGCCCTTGACCTCGCCGCTGTTGCGCTCGAGCGAGCGCCGGGCAGCGGCCAGGAGCCGGCGGAATTCGGGGGCCCGGTAGCGCTCGTATGCCTCTGTTGCCCCGGTCATTCTGCCTCCTCGGCATTGTCGTTCGTCGGCTCGTCCTCGGGGATGTCCGCGAGGAGTCCTGCCCCTGCGGGAACGTGCCGGCGGGGCGTGAAGCCAAGGAGTTCGGCGGCCAGATCGTCGGATCCGGGGTACTCGAGGTCATCGAGGATCTGCTCGCCGTCCCAGACCAGCAGCATGGCGGAGACGGTGTGGGACGCCTCGTCATGTTTCATGTCGTAGTGCGAGATCTGCGGCACGTCAGGGTAGGTGATCCACAGGTCGTAGCCCGTCATGAAGAGGTCGAGGTCGAACTTGGCTGTGAGGGCGAGCAGGTCGGGGCGGTACTTCTCGTCGATGCCGGCGAATGCCTCGTCTAGGGCGATCAGCCGCGGGCAGGTGGGGTAGGCGGAGCTGTACTGGGCGTGGGCGGCTGCGAAGAGCGGAAGGTGGATGGAGGCGGACTTCTCGCCGCCGGACATCACGCTGTGCTTGGCCTTGGTGAGCAGTTCTCCCTTCTTCCGCTCCTCTTCGCTCATGCCCGGCCGGAACAGCCGGAGTTCGAACTTGCGCCAGGCGCGATAGTCCAGGACCTCCGCGATCACCTGCTGGTAGCTCCTCTTCTTGTCGGCAGCAGCCCTCGCGCGGATCTGGCTGCGCAGGTGGGAGCGGAGCTCGGCCAGTCCGGCCGGTCCGAGACCGGAGGCGTCCTTGTCGAGCAGTTTGTTGACGGCCTGCTGGGAGTCGGTGAGCGCGTCGGAGGTGATCCAGTTGATGCCCACGGTCGTACCGGAGGACATCGGCTTGGAGCGGGTATCGGCGTCCATGCTCTTGACCAGGTCGCGGGCGGCGACGGTGCGATCGTGGATCTGCTCGGCCAGCCCGGTCAGGAGCCCGTCCTCCAGGACGGTCCGTTCCTTGTCTTCCAGCAGCACGCTCTGATCAGCGAGCTGCTCGGCCAGGCGGCGGGCGAAGTCCGCTACGGGAGCTGGCCCTTCGCTGTCGGTGACCCGGGCCAGGATGATGTCACCGGCTGGCTCCCACTCGAAGAGGTAGCCCTGGTCGGACTCCAGCAGGGCTGCCTCCAGCGCGGTGATAGCGGTAGAGATCTTGGTCGTTACGGTCTTCAGGAGGCTCGCGGTGATCGGCCGGCCCCGGGTCGCCTCATCGAGCGTGTTGATCAGGGAGGCGACGGATGCGGGGACGACGTTCTGGGCGGCCTCCACGCCCGTGAGGGGAGTGCCGGGCGAGGTCAGGCTGTCCATGAGGGCCTGGACTGCCTGCTCGGGGCTCGGCCACATGTCGTGGGGCAGCCAGACGGTCTCGGCGTTCGCTTCGAGGAGGCCGAGAAGGTCGGGCCGGGCATACGGCTCCAGCGTGAGCGTGGTGCGCACCTGCTCAGCCACGGCCTTGGCGATTGCTGTACGGCCGAACTCCAGGGCATGGTCAGCCTTCAGCAGCCGGTCTCGATGCTCTTCCGCGTCCTTCTTCGCACGGTCGTACGTCTTCTGCGCCGCGGTGAGCTGCTCCTCCGCGTCCGCGATCTGCTGCAGAATCTCCTGCAGAGGGGCTTCGAGCGTCGCTTCCTGGGTGCGCAGACGTTCCTCTTGAACGGCGAACTCATCCCTACGCGCCTGTAGAGCCTCAGCCTGTTCTGAGCAGGACTCGGTCTGCGCTTCGATGATCTCCTTGCGGCCGGCGATGTCGCGCTCGGCCGCATTGGCCTGCTCACGGCAGGTGGCGAGCGCCTTGCCGGCGTCGGCGAAGTCCTCGATGGCCTGCGCGACGTTGTCCAGTTCCTCACGAAGCGCGGGCAGCTGTGCGGCCGTGGCAGCATGCCGAAGCTGCCGGTTCTTCTCATGGGCGCGCGCAATCGCCCCGTCGAGCCGTTTGCGGGCTTCGGTGAGGCGGCGGCGGGCACCGGCGGCCTTCTCCGCCACCACCGCCATCTGACCCACCGCCTGGATGATCGGTTGGGTGCGCGGGAGCTCATGCCGGGCGCGGTCGAAGTCGTCGAATGCTTCTTGCGCGTACCTCTGCTGATCTTCGATGCCGGCGAGCTGAGCTTCCAGGACGGCGATGGATTCTTCGAGCAGGCGCAGCCGTTCGCACCGTCGGGCGGCTCGTGCGGTGGCCCCGATGTACTCCGGCTGATCCTTGGGATGCGCACCGACCTGGATACCGAGGTAGAAGTGCGAGCCGGTCGTGACCGCAGGAGCGCGCAGCGCGCCGTCCGTCGCAGGGGCGTCGTCCGTTACGGCGATGGACGCCAGGACAGCCTGTACGGCTGCGGCGGCGACGAGCTGCTGATCTTCGACGACCAGTAGGTCGGCCAGGGTGCGTCCGGTCGGCCGCTGCGCGGGAGGCAGGGGGCGCAGATAGGCGTCGGCGACCTTGTCGTGCAGTGCCTGGTCGGTCAGCGCAAGGCCGGGGTGCAGCCAGGCGGTGAGCAGGCCGGCCGCGTACAGGGCGCCCTCCACCGCAGCCGCGTGATCGTTGGGAACGTCCTCGGCGAACCGTACAAGCTGCCACAACGGAGCACCGGGCCGCTCATCGCGGCTGGCGGGGCGCAGGTCACTGGGCGGGGGCGCGTCGTCGCCTTCCGCTGCCACGGTGTCGCGCTCTTCCCGCCTGTCTCGCAGAGCGTCCGCGATGTCGCTGTACTCCCGCTTCAAGGTCTCGACGCGGGTCAGAGCACGGGTGCGGCGCTGGTCAGTGAGGGAACGAAACTCCTCCTGCAGCGAGGCTGCTTCGGGTTCCCCCACCGTGGCGATGGCGGCACGCAGCACGTCACCGTCGGCGGCGACCAAGACCGAGGTGTCGGCACTGCCGCTCCAGCGGCTGATGAACTCCTCCAGCTCCTGGCTGGCCGTGGCGCGGACGATCTCAAGCTTCTCAGCTGCTGCGGCGGATTGCCGCTCGGTCTCGGTCAGGTCACCGCTCGCCGCGTCAGCGTGCTCCTGCTCGCGCTCCTGGTCCTTCGCGGCGTTCTCGGACGCGCTGAGGTGGGCGCGTACGCCCTCCACTTCGCTGCGACGCGCGGCTACCCGGCCCGCCACGTCCGTGTCCAGATCGGCACCGAGATCCAGTGTGTCGTCGTCGTGCAGGATGCCGCAGCGGCGCGCCGCGTCCATGAGACCGTGGGTGTGCCGGGAAGCGACCTTGCGCAGCTCATCGTGTCTCAGGAGAGCGCGCTCAGCCTCCCCTCTGAGGGCGGCCAAGCCCTCCTGGGCCCGGTTTAGGTGGCGGCCGCTCTCGGCGATGCCCTGGCGCTCGGTGCGTACGCGATCGCGCAGCTCCTTGAGACCGTCCTGCTGCTTGATAGCGTCGTGGTTCTTGTACTCGGCCAGGCTCGCGCCGAGCTCGTTGCACCGGCGTTGGGCGGTATCCCGCTCGTGCTGTGAGGAGGCCAGTTGCCGCTCGGCGGTGCGGCGGTCCTCCGCCGCTTCCATGATCGTCTCGCACTGGGCAGCTGTGTCCTGAACGCGCCCGGTGACGTGGTCGACGCGTTCACGGGCATGGGCGCGCAGATAACTGGTGTATTCGCGCAGGAAGGTCCGGACTGCGGTGTCTGCCCCCGTCAGGGCGTGGAGGAGCGCTTGGATCTCGGCGAGGTTCTCGAAATCGCGGGCGGCCTGCAGGATGAGGTCCTCGTCGACGGGGCGCAGGCCGGCGGTGAGGGTGTCGGACACCTTGACCGGGTCGAGGTCCTTGGCCAGGAGAGGGCGCCGCAGTTGGAGCAGAAGGTTGACCAACTGGCTGTAACGCTCGCGGCCCAGCCCGAACAGGCGGTCATCGATAGCCTCCCGGTACGCCTCCGCCGTAGCGTAGGTGGCTCCTTCACCCAGCAGCTTCTTCAGGGCGTTCTCCCGCAGCGGGCGCGAGGCGGCGTCCAGCAGGCCGAAGTCGATGCCGACTCGGCCGTCGGTGACGAAGAAGAAGCGGGACGGCGTGGACATCGGCTTGGTCACCCGCATGCCGATCCCTACGGTGACGGCTTCGAGGACCTCACCGTCGGGTGCGGTGCGGGCGAACTCCATCCACACATAGCCGTATGCGGACTCCTGCCCTTTGTAGAGCAGGTTCGACTTCATGGTGCGCTCCTCGCCGCTGAACGGATCGAGACGCCGCGCATCGAGGACACCGTCCAGGACCAAGGGGAAGAGAACCTCCAGGGCCTTGGTCTTGCCGGAACCGTTGTGCCCGCGCAGGACCAGGCGGCCGTCGGCGAAGACGAACTCCTCGTCGGTGTAGTCCCATAGGCCGATCACTCCGGCGCGGGTGGGCTTGAAGCGAACCTCCGACTGGTCAGCGGTACGGGAGTGAGGGATGAGCGTCATCGAGAGGTTTCCTCAGTGGCGAAGTCAAGAGCGAACTGGCCGTCGTGCGCGGGGCGCGGTAGGACGGCGGTGATATTGCGGTAGCGGCCGGCCGCGGGCCGGACCAGAATCCCGCCGGGTACGACGTGGACCAGGCGCAGGTCCGCCAGGAGCGCGACCGCCTCCGCCAGTAGCCCGCCGGGATCGGCCTGCCACTTGTTGGTGAAGGACGAGGGGCCGAACTCCTCATAGAGCTCGGTGATCATCTGCTCCAGCGTGCCGTGTTCCACGAAGGGCAAGCCCGTCTGCCCCTCATGCTCCGGGGCGTCCGGATCGGCCTCTGCCGCGTGCTCGCCAGCGTCCCCGTGCGGGTCGTGTGCCAAGGCTTCGAGCGTGCCCGCCTGCGGCAGGGCCATATCGATGCGGCTGAGCAGGTCCGCGTGTTCCTCCCCTGGATCGGCGGGCAGGAGGTACTGAAGGCTGCTGGCCCGGTCCGGGTCTTCCCGCAGGTCCGCGATCTTCGCGAGCATCAGCCCGGCAGTCCGGTTGACGGCTCCGCCACGGCCGGGGAACCGCTTGTCCGTAAAGTGCCCTGTGGTGTCGACGAGCATGATCCCTTCGGCCCGGCGCTCGATAGGCAACCCGGTGAGCCGCGCGATGTCCTCGGCCAGGGTGGGCTGGCGCAGCGCTGTCGCGATCTCCGCGTCGGTGTCGCTGAAGTAGACCACCGGGTACTCGATCAGCAGCCGACGGGCTCGCTGGGCAGCAAAGCGCCGACGGGGGTCGCGCCCGGTGCCGACGGTCGGAGCGTCCAACAGCCCAGCAGCGCTGACCAGGTGCTGCAGCGGTTTGTTCGGCCTGAAGAGCGCCGCGCAGGTGTCGTGGTCGATGTCGAACAACGCGTCCCCGCGGTCGTGGTCACGGGCCCAGTCCTCCATGGAGCCATCGGAGATCCGCAGCGCACCCCGGTCGACGAGCCAGTCCATAACGTCAACGACTGCGTCCTTGTGGCCCGGTGCGGTCGCGTCGAAGCCCAAGTGCTCGATCCCGTTCGCGGACGGCGTGAGCAGTTTGACGAGATCGGCGAGGTTGATCTCGATGCGTGACCGGTGCAGGCACGCCAGGATCAGGCAGAGGTAGGCCAGCCGCCGCCGGTCGAACGGTCTCTTGCTCTTCACCGTGAGGAACGCCTGGCTGGCGTCGAAGGCGTCCAGCCTCCGCAGCAGCCGTGCGTGACGGGCGCTGGTCTGCAAGGAGTAGCCGAACAGGTCCCGGAAGTCCTTGGCCAGTTCGTCGGCCCATTGCAGCACCAGCGCAAGCGCCTTGGCCCGGGGATAGCTCTCGGTGACGACGCCGTGCAGCAGCATGAGTCGGGCCGCTTGCTGGTACGAGCCAAGGTCTGCGGTCTCCACGGAGGCGGCTACGCGATGGGCGGGCATCAGGAATTCTCCGTTCGGCGTCGGCGCATCGCACCCTGGGGCTTGATCTCCAGGGCGAAGCCGGGCAGGTGCAGCGTGCCGGTCTCGGTCCGCAACTGGCTGCCTCGGTCGTTTGGAACCAGGCGCAGCGTCAGGACGTCGCTGCTGCCGGTGCCCGAACGCAGTCGGCCCGCGACGACCGTTCGTACCTGCAGGGCACGGGTCAGCAGCTTGAGAACGGCGCGGGTCTCAGCCTCGTTCAGCACCCGGTCGTGCGGCCCATGGTCCAGAAGATCCTTCGCGGCCTCCCGGTCCGCGGCCCGATCCGCCAACTGCTGCTCACGCAGCCGGGCATGGGCGCCACGGCGCGTGCGGACCGGTTGCGGGCCACCCGGTGCCGGCCGCTTGCCATGCCGGAACAGGCTGATGCTGACTTCCACACCCGGCGCATCCCACCACGTCGTCCGCGGCGAGATCTGGTCATCGTCGTCGTGGGCACCCGACAGATGCCGTACCGAGCGCAGGTCGAAGGCGGCGGACACCAGGGCGTTCGCAGCCTGCTCATCCGGCGCAGCCGCTGCCCACGCGGCAAGATGCCGGAGCTGGGTGGTCCGGCTCACCCCTCCTCGACGTGACTCCGTCACCTGCCGCAGCAGGGCGATGACCCCCGAAATGGCCGTGCGCGTAGCGCCTTGCAGATGGGCGGCCTTGGTCTCCACAGAGCCGTCCGCCAAGAACCATTGGCGCAGCCCCATCCAGCGCCGCCGCCAGTCCTCCAGCCGTGTGGACGGCCGCATCATGGGCCGCTCATCCACTGCGGCGGCCCGCTCCAGCAGGGTCTCGACCCCGGTGTCTTCCACCTCGTACACGGCCTCGGCCAGCCGGGGCGCGTAGCGCTCCAGTTCCGCTGTGAACTCACTCATGTGCGCCAGCAGCGCATGTTTGTAGCGCAGAAACGTCTCGGGAGAGACATCCGTCGTGCGCGCCACGTCGTTCAGGGTCAGATAGAAACGTGCCGCCCGCTGAGTCATGTCCTCCAGCACGCTGTCGAGGCGTGCGAGCTTGCGGTACACCTCGTCCCGGTCGCCTTCCCGGTTCGCACTCGCCAGCGCCTTGAAGTCCGTCAGGATGTCGGCGAAGACGAGCCGCGACAGGTTCGCGTCCTGTACGCGGGAGCCGATGACCTCCTCCACGGCGCGGTAGACGCGGTAGCCGATCTCCGTGAACTGGTAGACCGACTGCCGGTTCCGGTACGCAGCAAGATTGCCGCACCGCAAGGGATCTTCCACTCGGTAGAGGACCTGCTCGTCGTCCGAGGAGAGGTTGTCGAGCATGCCCCGCAGATTCAGGTCCGCGGCGGACGGTACCTCGTCGTGGTCTGTGGCGAGCTCCTTCAGCGCGTTCGCCACGTCGTCAGGGTGCACCTGCAACTGGTGTACGGCCCGTAGGACGTTCATCGCCCGCAGCACCCACAGATATGCGACAGGATCATCCCGCTGCGTGAAGTTGAACAGTCGCAGGCGGTCGCCCACCGTCAATGAATCAAGATCGAATGACTCGGAGACTCCTGAATCATCACGTTGTAGCACCTGTGCTCCCTCAGGTCCGCCGCACACTGCGTCATACCCTGGCAGCTGCCACTGACATTCGTTCCCTGCGCGGCAAGTTGAGACTCTCGCTGGCAAGCCGTGTACGTGAGGCCAGGGCCGTGAGTTGGCTGGGGGCTCACCATCGCTTCGCGTTGCGCCGATTGATCTGGGGAGACGAGTGAACGGCGGGATGCTGAAATTGATTCCTCGCTGGAAGCAGCTTTCCATCGCGGTCGCCATCTGCGGCGGTAGGCGGAGCCCTGAGCGGCTACTGCTGCGGTAGTTACCCCCCGGAAGGTGGCAGCGCTGCTTGGCATCCAGCTGCCAGTGCGACGCCTGTAAGAGCGGGCGCTTAGAAGGCGCTGGGTGTTTGAGGGGCAGGGTGGGCCCTGATCTGCTCAAACGCCCGTTCAGATCTCTCTCAGCTGCGAGCTTCGACACGCATTCGACTCGTGTTGGGTAGGCCGCCGTCGCTGCACCGCTCAGTGCCTGACCCACGGCTGAGCTGTCGACGGCAAGCTGCCGCCGCGTACCACGTGCCAGACGACCACTCCGGCCTCTACGGGTCTCTAGAGCCAGCGTCAGCGCTCGACGAGGCGGTAGTCAGATCGAGTAGCTCCGTACGGGTCACGGGAAACGAGGCACGTGTAATGAAGGCCGAGTAGCGAACCGGCGTCGACACCCAGGCTGGGAGCAAGTACCCGAGTGGGCAGTGGATGCTTGTCATCCGGGTCGTGGACCGCAACCGAATCTGCCAGCACGCCGCGAACCTTGACCACCTTGTACTCGACTCGGGTTCCGAGAGTCTCCTTCCCGTGGGAATGATCCCCGTCGAGCGGTTGGTCGCAGAGGCCACAGAGATTCGCATTACTGGCGGCACCGGTCATGTTCGCCACGTTAGCGGCCACCGGGAGTGACCGCCGATGGATCTCCCCACGCACGCCCGTCGAGTGGTGACTCGTTGTCGTATCTCAGCTAGGGGTTGATCGGGATCTCGTAGACAATCTCGCAGTGAGCGGCGGGCACCACGATGTCCGCCGTCTCCACGGGCCGTCCCTGGTCGCTGTAGTACGTCCGTCGGATGTGCGTCACGAGCGCGGCCTTCTGGATGCCCAGGAGAGACGCCTCCTCGGCGGTCGCCTGCCTCGGCTCCGGCTGTTCCACGGCGTGGCTGACGGTGATGCCGATGGCGGCCATGCGGTTCACGACACCGGCTCCGGCGTGCGGCCCTCCCTCGGGAAGGACGACGAGGGTGCCGGCGGTGAGGTCGTACGGCTCCCAGCTCGTCGACAGCTGCACCGGCCTGCCGTCGGCCAGGAACTCGTACGCCGTCCGGACGCACAGATCGCCCTCGGCGATGCCGAGCCGCGCCGCGATGTCCGCTGGAGCCGGCACCTTGGCCTCGGTCCGGCTCTCCCAGTCCCCCTGCCTGCCCACGGCCTTCATGTCTGCCCGGAACGGCGACGTGTCGGGCCGCTCACGCGCCGACGACCGGACCACCCGCGCCCTCTGCCGTGGCTCGGCGACGTACGTGCCCGATCCGGCGCGCCCCTCCAGCACACCCTGGGAGATCAACAGCTCCTGAGCCCGGCGGACCACGTTCTCGCCCACCCCGCACTCCTGGCCGATCTGTGTGCGGGACGGCAGGCGGTCCCCGGGCTCCCACACGTGTTCCGCGATCCGCCGCCGGAGTTCGTCGGCGATGCGGAGATAGGGCGGCTGCTCAGGCATATGGAAAATCTAGTCCACTAGCTCTAATCTAGTTAACTAGCTTTACTCAAAGTGATTGCCGGTGACGGAGGCTGCCCTGTGCCCGCTTCGGGAGTTCGCGCGGCGGCCATCGCTGCCCGGCTGTCCGCCGTCGGGCTTCCCACACGCGTGGAGGAGCACGACCGATACACGTCGGTCGAAGCGGAGGTGCCGGAATCACTCCCCGACGACTTATGGCGGGAGGTCCTGGAAGTGGTGGCCGAGGCCGATCGGTTCGGGCTCCTGGCCACCAGCCTGAATGGCCGCACCCTCTGGGCGGTCGTACGCGAAGCGGTCCCCACGACGGGCGATGTCGGGGGACCGAGCCATCAGCGATAGGAGCTGAGTAGCGTGCTCAACCGTATCCGCCGTGCCGTCTCGCTCACCAGAGAGCGGTACTTCCCGAAGGGCAGGCACCGCCGCCCCTTACCGCCCTCCCGGCCGATGCGCGACTTCGCGCCCCCTGCACCCACCGACAGTTCCATGGCCGCCCGGGCACGGCACCCGGACCGCGCAGACCGCGCGGACTCGCTTGCGGGTGATGACACCGCGCTCGTCCGCCCGTACGTGCTGGCCTGGGAGAAGCGCGTCCGTCGGCGCTCGATGGTCGTAGCTCACCATCTGCCCGCCGAAGCCTGGTCGGCCCTCGTGGGGGTCCGCTGATGCCTCCGAGCCAACAGCCCCGCATCACGCACGCCGAGGCCGCCTCCTACCGATCGACCGCATGCCGGATCGGTACGCATCACGCCTGCGCGGAGTCATCCCCGGCCACGGCGCCGATCGACCTTCCGGTGGTCTACGAGGCATGCGACTGTGCCTGCCACTCGGTGCTCATCCAGTCCGCGCTCGCGGAGGTGGAGCGGTGAGGGAACGATCGCTCGGAGGCGCGCTGGGATCCACCATCGAGATCACCTCGGCCACTGTGCAACGCGGCGACGTCATCCAGGTCGGCGGCCGGGCGTGCCGGGTGAGCGACCTCTCCCAACTGCCCCACGGTGCCAAGCGGCTCCTGTTCGAGTCGGGCGAGTTGCTGACCATCCACTCGCGGACCCGTCTCGTCGCTGTGCGGATGCTGAGGAGGCGGTGATCGAGTCCGTGTCTTCTCGCCATCACTGCATCGCCGATGACCTCCGGCACCAGATCACGACCGGTCGCATCAGGGCCGGCGAACGCCTTCCGTCCGAGACCGACCTAGCCGGTCAGTACAGGGTCAGTACGCCGACGCTGCGGAGCGCTCTCGCAGCGCTTGAGCGGGAGGGCCTCGTCGAGAAGATCCACGGCAAGGGGAACTTCGTGCGGCGCCCCCTCCGCAAGATCACCTACGTCGGCGGATGGGGCACGCTGGACCCGTCGACTGCTGCTGACGCAGCTCTGCGCGTCACCGTTCGCACGACCGAAATCCAGGCGCACGGGCACCTGACAACCCTGTTGAGGGTGCCGAGTGGCAGCCCACTGGCCGAGTTCCTCTGCATCAGCTACGAGGAAGAGTCGCCGCACAGCCTGGCCCGGATCTACGTCCCACACGACCTGGCGCCAACCGCAGTGCTCAGTGACGGGTCCTCGCGCGCGGGGGAGACCACGAGCTTTGCCGTGTTGAGCCCTCCGCCGGCGGAGGTCCGGGAGACGGTGTGCGCCCGCCTCCCGACAGCGGACGAAGCATCGAGCCTCCGGATCAGCGCCGCCGTGGCGGTCCTCGCGATCACACGCGTCGCTGCCGACATCACTGGACGCGTCGTCGAGGCCGCCCTTCTGGTGCTCCCAGGGGACCGCGTCGAGGCGGTCTTCACCACCCACCACGTGATCGACGAGAGGCGGACACACGAATGACAGCCCGAAACGAGCTGCGGCTTCTCCCGTGGCCGGGACCAGAAGGCAAGCCCTGCTATCTCAGCACCGATGACAGAGACAGCCACATGTCCCGCCTGGCGGACAGCATCGAATCGGTGCAACTCGGGCTAGCGGCCGAACTGCTGGAACACGCCTTGGACACCCTTGAGGACGAAGATGCGGGCCTGGAGGACCTGCGACTTCTGGCGAAGGAACTGACCGGGGCCTTGCGAGACGTGCTCCGTGTAGCGACAAGCCGCGGCCACCTACTGGCGGTGAGCGAACCTCACAGCTCCTGAAAGAGAGGATCGGAAGCCACGACCGTCGGCGCGTACCTTTCGGTCAGTGCTCACGGAGAGAGAAGTCCGGGGACAAGGGCCCGGACTTCTCTCCCTTTCAAGTCAGTTGCTTCCTGACCGGTCCGCGGGCTCCGCGTCCGCACCCACTCCCTCTGCGCAAGTGCCGAGGCCGCGCCCAGCTCAGTAAAAGCGGGAGACTTTCCGGGCTGACGGCCACGTCGCCTCTCCTCTTGTGGCCCTAGGCGCGCGGTTTTGTACCCGCTCCTCAACCTTCTTACGTCTGCGCTTGCGCAGGCCGGGCGCGAGCTCATCTGCCAGTATCCGGCCGGTTGATGCCAGCTCAGCATCGTGCTCCTCGGTTGCTCCGGGCGACCGCAACGAGACTGGAGCGCCATCAGTGAGAGCCAGACGTAGCTTGCTGACTGCACGCGAGAACCGGCTGCGAGCATTGGCTACAGCGCGCGTGCCCTCGGCAGTGCCTCTGGCTTCGGCTTTGGCCTGCCGGAGTTCTGCCGCGGCCTGGACCGTCTTGAGGCAGAGCTCAGGCACATGCCGCTGGTTGGCGGGCAGCCCACCAAGCTCTGTTGAGTACTACCCTTCCGGCTTCTTCGAGAAGACCGGCAACATCTGTCCCGCCCAGGGGCGACGCTTTCGTTGAATGCCCGAGCCCAGGTCGGTTTCGAGGCCACCTTTAGCGACAGGTTCACCGCTCAGCACGGTCGCCCGTTCGGTACGGTCCCGGCTGGCAGCCAGGTTCCGGGCGCAGTCTGCGGACCATGCGACAAACATGTACGCGGGGTGTCCGCACGGCGCCGAACGCCCAGGACTGCAGCTGCCGCCTCGGGCTGGACAACCGCTGGTACCAAGCGCGGGCCACATCGGCCGCCGCAGCGCCAACTGCGGTGGCGGTAACCGCGGCTGCCGCGCCTACGTGTGACTGCCGCCGCATCTGGGATTGCGCGCTACGCTCGCTGGCCAATCTCACACCGGCCATCCTTCCCTGATCGGCCTGTGGCGGCACATAAGCGAGCACTGCGTGTTGAAGCCCGTCGGCCTCATGGCAGCCTTGTCGCGCTCGGCGGCACGACGCATGGGAACCTGCACCGTCCAGCCCATCTGGTACAGATCTCGCGTCAGTTCCTCTTCCAGTTCGCGGATCCTTTGCCGCGCGGCGGCCGACTCGGCCTCCAGCGGCTCCGGGGCTGCACCGGAGCCTGCGCCGCCGTCCCCGTGGACGGCTCGCTCCGGCCGCACGTATCCAGTTGCGCAGCGTCTCCGCGTTGACCCCCAGATCAGCAGCGACCTGCTCGACCGTCGCCAGCGCGACCGCATGCGCCTTGAACCCGGCGCGCGACCGCATGCGCCTTGAACCCGGTGGGGTAGTGCTTCATGACCACGAGGTGTCCGTTCTCGGATCCTCAAGATCCATATCTTGAAGATCCGAGATCAGGGGGCGAGGCCCCCCTCATGCCCCGCGCACGGCAGCATCCCGAGTTCACCGGCATGACCCGCCGGACACTCAGCGACATGATGAAAGCCGCGTGTTGGCTCTCTGCAAGCCCTAAGCCGGTCACCAGTAGTGGCGTCGCCCTGCGACTGCGTGTCCCATCGCGCCGACGATCCACAGGATTGCTCCGATGACTGCCAGGATGATCCCGATGGTCCACAGGATGGCTATGCCGGTGAGGAAGCCGACAACGAGCAGAATGATGCCCAGGATGATCATGATGTATTCCCTTGTGAGTAGTGCCTATTTCATTGCTTTGCGAAGAAAGCCTTGGAGGGAAGGGGAATTTATGATGTTCGACTTCCCGTGTCGGTAGTTCAGGGGCAGGTCCAGCTCCGACCGGTTTCCTCGGGTCTATTGCGTGCGGTGGGGTTTGTGTCGGGGAACGTGCAGGTGGGCGTGGGTGGGGATGTGTGGGGCCCCTGTGGACTGGTGGGCGGTGTGCAGCGGGCCTTCGCGGAGGGAGCGGAGGACTGTGACGGGTCTTGCCTGAGGTGTGAGGGTGAGGCTGATGTCGGCGTGAGGGCGGGTAGGTCGGCCGGTGATGCGGACATGTGCCTGCTGGACGCCGGGCAGGGCGCCGGCTTCGGAGGCGATCGCGTCGCTGAGCGCGCGGCTGCGTAGTTCGACGGTTTGCTGCTCGGGGCTGTCGCCGAGGGGGATCGTGCCGGGGTGAGGACGCCGGGGCAGTTGGGCGAGCAGCCATCCCAGGGCGAGCACGGTGATGAGGGTGAGGGCGGCGATGACTGCAGGCCACCACCACCAGCCCTGGCTGCTCCAGCGGGTCCGGTCTGCGGAGCTGAGCAGGATGGCGTCCGGGGTGGTCAGGGGCCAGCCGGCGGGTGGTGCCAGGTCCCGTCTCCGGTAGAGGTCGAGCCCGGCAGCGATGATCAGCAGGCCGCCGCCGAGAGGTATCACTCCGATGAGGGCCAGCAGGGTGCGGTTCAGGAGGTGTCGCGGCGTCATGGTGGGGGCTCCGGTGCTGGGCGTCGGTCAGGCAGTGCGTTGCCGCACACGTACGGCGATGCGGAGGGGACGGGAGAGCGCGAGTTGGTCGCGTTCCTCGTTGAGGACCGCGGCGAGGTCGGCCTTCACCTGCTGCGGATCGCGGAAACGGACGTCCGCGAGGGCTTTGATGCGGTGGCGACCGACCCGGATGTATGCCGTGCTGACGCCTGGAACCCGCATGGCGGCGTCGCGCAGTACAGCAGCGGCGCCGTCGCGGTCCAGTGAGGCGCGCAGCTGGGACCGGGGACAGCCGGCAGGCGATCGCAGGGGCAGCAGGCGGCGTAGGCCCGGACTGAGCGCCAGGACGATCAGCCAGACGCCGACGGCAGCAGCCACCGCGGCTCCGGTGAGCATCCACACGTCGTCCACCGGACGGGTGGCCATCTCCTCGGCCAGGCGCTTTCGCCAACCAGCCGCTTGGCGTCCCGCCCGTACGGAGATGACATCGACCAGTGCCACGCCTGCTGCCGCGACAATCACCGAGGCGACCAGCGCAGCCGGAAGGCGGCGCGCGGACCACGGACGGTGGGTGGCCTGGCCTCTGTTGTGGCCGCCGGCTGCCGTGCCCGGCAGGGACGCACCGCGTTCGGGCGGCGCGGGCCCGGTCGGCTCCTTCGTCGGCGACGCCGTGTCACGGTGCACCGGCCGAGTGGGGCTTGGGCTGGGAGGGCCCGGGTCGGGTGTCATTCCGGTCCTCCTTCGTGTGCAGATGCCGGGCTGAACGGGCACAGGGCTCACCGGACCCGCCTCCGGTTCACGCCCGCGCCGGTCACCAGGCGCCGGATGGTGAAGCTGACTTCTCCCACGTGCAGGCCGGTCAGCTGAGCCACCCGCTCGGCGACGTCGTGCCGTATCCGCTCGCAGGCGTGGGTGATATCCGTGGGATAGGGCAGGTCCAGGGCCAGATGCAGGCGCACCGATCCGGTGCGGGAGGCCGCAGAGGCGCTGGGCGCTGCCAAGCTCCGGTCGGGCGGCAGGGCGGCGCGGCGGGACTGCGCCGTACGTGCGGCCTGGGCAGCGATCCGGGCGACGACCTTGTCCGGAATGATGGTGGCGCCTCGCTCGGCCGCAGGTGGCAGGCCGACAGGCTGCGCCGGTGGGCCCGGCCCAGAATCGGGGACTCTGGCGGAGCCGGGCAGGGCACTCACCGCTGCCTCCGTGCGCGAAGGTCGAGGTCGCCCTGCAGGACGAGGCCGACGATCAATCCCGCCGCGCCCAGGACCAGAACCAGCAGGAATGCCCAGAAGCCGCCGAAGTATCCGGCGAAGCCCAGGGCCATACCGGCTGCGAGGCCCGTAATTGCAATGTTCATCACTCACTCACCCGTCTCGCGAGCGCCGTCGAAGTGGTCACCCACTCCCGCCGGGACGCGGGCGGTGGATCACGGAGGGTCACCTCACACGGCCCTCATCCGGTTCGGACTCTTCCTCCTCGTCGGGGAGGTGGACGTCGTCGACGGCGACGTTCACCTCGACGACCTCCAGTCCCGTCATCCGCTCCACGGCGCTGATCACGTTGGTGCGCGCTGCGCCGGCGACGTCGACGATGGAGACGCCGTACTCGACGACGACATCGAGGTCCACGGCGGCCTGGCTCTCCCCGACCTCGACCTTCACCCCTTGTGTGACGCCGCTGCCGCCGCCGGGGACGCGGTCCCGCATGGCGCCGATGGCGCGGGCCATCCCCGCCCCGAGGTTGTGGATGCCCGGTACCTCGCGGGCGGCCATGCCCGCGATCTTGGCCACCACGTCGTCCGCGATGGTGGTCTTCCCCCGTGTCTCAGCCGGAGCCCCGCCCCCGGTACGGCCCCTCAGTGCGCCCTCGCCTCCGTCGGGCCGGCCGTATCCGCCGACGCTGGTGCTGTTGTCCGTCATGGCGGTCGCCTCGATCGGTCGGTCGGGCACCTGCGTGATGCCCGTCGAAAAGTTGGACACATGAGGCAATAGTTCCCTCACGGACATTTTATGTGATGTGCATCACATGGGTTGAGATGGGTACACGATCGTCCTGAACCATGAGCAGGGAGCAGCATGATCGAACGGACTGGCTCTTCACCGCTGAGAGGCGACCTGCCGGATGGGTTGCTGGCCGTGTGGGCTGCCGAGGGTGACGAGGACGCCTTCGCTGTTCTCGTTCGGCGGCACAGCCGTCCTCTGCTCAGCCTGGCCTGCTGCATGCTCGGCAACGCCCAGGACGCCGAGGAGGCTGTTCAGGACGCTTTCGTCAGCGCCTGGCGGCGACTGCCGGAATACCGCCACGATGCGGAGTTCCGCACCTGGATGTACCGCATCACCGTCAACCGGTGCCTGAACTCGCGACGCCGCCGGCTGCCGCCCCTCCCCCTGGACGCCGTCGCCGAACCCGCAACGGACAACGAGTGGAACTCGCCCGCCCGAGCCGCAGAGGAGGACGCAGAGGCGGCCGCCCTGACCTGCGCGCTCGGCGAACTGGACGCCGGGCAGCGGGTCTGCTGGATCCTGCGGGAACTTCAGGGCCTGCCCTACAAGGAGATCGCCGTCGTGACACAGACCAGTGAGCACACGGTGCGCGGCGCGCTGTTCAGGGCACGCCGGTCTTTGAAGGAGGCGATGGCCCCATGGCGCTAGACGACCCGCACGCGCAGCCTTCCCAACCGCCCGGAAACGACGGGCCTCCGAACTCCCCGGCCATCGGTGCCGCGGCCCCGCTCGCAGGTGACGAGGTACTGACCTGCGGCCGCCTGCTCAGCCAGGTCTGGGAACAGGCACAGGACGCGACGCAGGCTGCGGATCCGCACACCATGTCATGTCCCCAGTGCCGCGAGGCTGTCGAGGGGCTGGCCACGTTGAACGCAGCCACGCGGGCGCTGCGCGCCAAAGACCCAACCGGCCTGCAGGTACTCATCGACCGTGTCATGAGCATCGTCAGGGCCGAGCTCCGGCTGGGACGGCTGCTTCCGCTGGCCGACACGATCCTGGATCTGCGGATCGCCGAAAGTGCCGCGGCGAAAGTGCTGCGGCAGGCCGCGGATTCGGTCCCCGGGACGAGGGCCGTAAGCTGCCGGCTCGTACCCGCAGGCGGCATCGGCGTGCAGGTGACCATGACCCTGGCCGCCGCCCTCGACCGCCCGCTGCCCGACAGGGTCGATCAGGTACGCCGGTCGATCATCAATGCCGCCGAACAAGCCCTGGGGCTGGCCGTGACGGCCGTCGACATCATCGTGGTCGACGTCCTGGAGCCACCGTTGCCTCTTGGCCCTGCGGGCTCTGGGCAGACCACAGGCGGTGGTATGTGATGGCTGCCGCCGGAACGGCCCCTCTCCTCAGCGTCGCGGCCGCAGCGGCCCTCGCAGTTCCCGGCGTGGCCGGCCTGCAGCCCCGCCTGGCCCAACGCCTTGCGGCAGCCGCCTCGCCCGCAGTGCCAGAGACAACAGCTCAACGCACCCCGCCCGAGGCCGGCGTCCGTATCGACCGGTCGCCCGACGGCTCGGGATGGCACCTTGAGGTGCGCTGCGTCCTGGCTGAAGGCCGCAGAGCGGTGGACACTGCCCGGAACGTCCACGACCAGGTACGGGCCGCTGTCCTCTCCTACCTCGCCGCACACGGCGCCCCGCTAGCGGCCACCGTCACCGTCACGGTCACAGTCACCCGTATCGCCACCGGGGACCACACAGCCTGAACACGACACGCAACGGCCCAGCGCCGACTCCTATGCGTCGGGTCAAACACCGTTAGTGCCATCACGCCGCCACCCCCGGAATCAGCCTGACCGGACAACCGCCCCGTACACGCCCCGCTGATCGCCCCACCCACCCGAACGTGACCGTGGGCTGGTACATGACGCGCAGCAAGCACACCCGGCGTACCCGATGGCTGTCTGCCGCTGCTCGTCCATGGCGGCGCGGCGGATCCGGCCGCGTTCGGCGCCCTGCACACTGCCCGCGAAGTCGCCTGCGAGCAGTGTGTCCACCACGTGCTCAGCCGTCCCTCTCCATGGCGACGAACATGTGTCGATTGCCGACGACCGCGCGACCACTGGCCGGTGGCAAGCGGCCGGCCACCATCGCCACGGCCGACTCGGCCGTATTCAGCCTCGTCCACCGACCTGATTCTGGACCGCCCCTTCCACCAGGAAAGCCGCGTCGTTCCGTGGGCGGATTCGGCCGTAGGGCGGCTCACTGCCCGTGTGAGCACGCCGTCGCACCGTAATGGGAGGGCCCCGCGGGCGACGACTTCGGTCAAGTGCGGGCGGCGGCCGGGCTGTTGGGGGATCTGCTTGACGAACTGAACCTGCCGTCCGGTCTGATGACCACCGGCTCGCGGGGGGTTGCACGCCCTTCACCGTCCCGGCCCGCTGAGGCGCCCTGATTACACACCCCTGTCACCGAGGGTGTTCATACGGAGCGCACGATGTGACCGGCTGGCCGCGGCACCGCGCTCCAATCCTTTTCCGCCTGCCTGAAAACAGGCTTCGCATGTTTGTACAGGAGACGCTGGGCACTCGCGCTAAGTGGCCATGCGCAACACACCAAAGCGATCGGAGAACGGCGCGGCGAAGGATCGGCTGAGCCCGATGGAGGCGTTACGCCTCGGGCGCGACCAGTTCACCGAGCTCACCGGCCTGGTTCCCGAGTCCGTGTCGTCCTTCGAACGCACGGCGGAGGGGTGGGTGCTGGAGATCAAGGTCCTGGAGCTCGCCCGTGTTCCCGACACGGTGAGCCTGCTCGCGAGGTACGGAGCTCACCGCGGTGAGCTCGCCGGTTATCGGCGCGTTCGCCGCTACGAAGCGGGAGGGCCGACCCACATCGGTCGGGCGGTCGCTAGGAGGCCGCGGTCCCGCACACATTCCCACAGACAAGGAGGAGCGGTCGGTATGACCGTTGTCCCGGCATAGCAGACCGGCGGAGGTGGCGGCTCCAGCGGACTGTACGACGTCCTGGAGCTTGTCCTCGACCGAGGACTCGTCATCGACGCGTGGCATCGAAATTCTGAAGATCGACATACGGGTCGTCGTCGCAAGCGTGGACACCTATCTGCGCTTCGCCGAGGCGTGCAACCGGCTCGACCTGGAGGCCGGTCCGCGCAAGGCCCCCGGACTTCCCGACCTGGTCGGCGAGATCACCGAGTCCGGCGCGCGGGGCAAGTCGAAGAGCGCCCTCTCCGGCGCCGCGGAGACGATCTCCGACGCCTTCAATCAGGCGCGTGACGAGGGCCAGTCCGAGGGGCGGCCGCGGCCGCGCAAGACCGCGCCGACCCGCAGAAAGAGGGAGGAGGAGCAGGAGTGAGCGCGTACGTCTATGGCATCGCCGCGGCCTCCCATCCCTCCCTCCCCAAGGACATGGGCGGGGTCGGTGATCCGCCGCGCCCGGTCAGGATCCTGAAGGGGGGCGAACTGGCGGCGATCGCCAGCGAAGCGCCCGAGGGACTGCGGCCCAAACGCAGGGACCTGCTCGCCCACCAGAACGTGCTCAACGAGGCGGGCGCGGGCGGCTCCGTGCTGCCCCTGCGGTTCGGCAGCCTGGCCCCGGACGACGATGCCGTCACCCAGGTGCTCGCCGAACGCGCCGAGCACTACCTGGAGCGGCTGACGGCCCTGGACGGCCGGGTCGAGTACAACGTCAAGGCCAGCCATGACCAGGAGGCGGTGCTGCACCGGGTGATGGCGGAGAACGCCGAGACGCGCCCTTGCGGAGGCCAACCGGCTGGCCGGCGGCGGCAGCTACAACGACCGGCTGCGGCTCGGCCAGATGATCGCGCAGGCGGTGCAGGGCCGCGAGGCGGAGGACGCCGCGGAGCTCCAGAGCCTGCTGGAACCGGCCGCCGAGGCCGTCAGCGTCGGCCCCGAGTCCACCGGCTGGCTGGCCAACCTCTCCTTCCTGGTGCCCCGGGACTCCGCCGAGGAGTTCCTGGCCGCCGTGGAAGAGGCTCGCAAGAGCTCCCCACACCTCGAACTGCGGGTCAACGGGCCGCTGCCGCCGTACAGCTTCGTCGAGCCCGGCCTTGCCGAGCCCGCCGGGACCACGACCGGCACGGCCACCGGCGAGGAGTGACCCATGGGACTGATCACGGATGCCCTGTTGCTGCCGTTCGCACCGGCGCGCGGCAGCCTCTGGGCGTCAGACAGGTGATCACCGAGGCCGAGCGACAGTACTACGACCCGGGAAGGCGATATCACCGAGGAGGAGTTCGACCGTGAGGAGGACGCCCTCCTCGACCGACTGGAGACCGGTCTGGGCCATACATCGGAAACGGGCGACGGGACGACACGATGAACCGAACCGCACTGGGCCTCGCCATAGGGGCCGGATACATCCTCGGACGTACCAAGAAGATGAAGCTCGCATTCGCACTGGGCTCGCTGGTCGCCGGAAAGCGGATGCAGCTGAACCCGAAGGCGCTCGCGGAACTGGTCAACCAGCAGCTGCAAAACAACCCGCAGCTCAAGGAGATCGGCGACCAACTGCGCCAGAACCTGCGCGGAGTAGGCAAGGCCGCCTCCGGCGCGCTGGTCGATCGGCAGATCGAGGGCCTCGCCGAGCGGCTGCACGGCCGCACCGAACAGGTGCGTGAGCAGCTCTCCGGCGTTGCACCGGAGGCCTCCGACCTGTCCGGCCTCCACGACGAAGAAGAGGAAGCGGAAGAGGAGGAGGAAAAGGAGGGCGCCGAGTCGGCGGAGGTCGAGGGCAGTGGGGAGGCATCCGAGGACGAGGAGGCCCCGCCGCGCGAGGCGGCGAACAAGGCTCCGGCCAAGAAGAGGCCCGCCAAGCAGTCCGCGGGCACGAAGTCTGCAGCCAAGAAGACCGCGACGGCCGCCAGGACGGCTCCCGCGCGGAAGGCCGTCGCCGCGAAAGGCGGTGCGCGTCGCGCCGCCAGCGGGTCGGCCGGTGAAAGGAGGCGGTGACGATGGCCGACACCATCGGTTCAGCGAACGGCAAGGCGAAGGGCGGACTGTCCCAGCTCGCCCAGAGCGAAGCGGTCGACCACCTCAAGAAGGAGTTGCAGGGCTATCTGGCAGCTCAGGCCGAGCGGATGCTCGCCGGCGCGGGACGCAAGCTCGGCGAGACCACCGACAAGCTCAACGACATCACCGAGGGCAACAGCCCTGGCTTCGCCAAGATGGCACTGGAGGGCGGACGCAAGCTCGCCGAGGGCAAGGGCCCGCTGCGCGCAATCCTGGAGACGGGCGCCGGCCAGGCCAAGGAGAAAATCGGCCAAGCCTTCAAGAACCTCTTCGGCGGCAAGAGCAAGCGCAAGCGCGGAGGGGGCAGCAAGCCCACGGTCATCATCGAGTCCCTCGACGTCGGAGTGCCGGTGCGGACCGCCTACGACCAGTGGACCCAATACCAGGACTTCAGCACCTTCGCCAAGGGCGTCAAGAGTGCGAGCCGCAACGACGACACCACCTCCAGCTGGAACCTGAAGGTGCTCTGGTCGAGTCGCAGCTGGAAGGGGAACACCGTCGAGCAGGTGCCCGACTACAAGATCCAATGGACATCGGAGGGCGCCAAGGGCACCACCAAGGGCGTGATCACCTTCCACGCGCTCGGTGAGAACCTCACGCGCTTGCTGCTGGTGATGGAGTACTACCCCAGTGGCTTCTTCGAGAAGACCGGCAACATCTGGCGCGCTCAGGGCCGCAGGGCTCGCCTCGACTTTAAGAACTTCGACCGCTTCATCACCCTCAAGGGCGAGGCGGAGGACAGCTGGCGCGGCGAGATCCGCGACGGCGAGGTCGTCCGCACCCACGAGGATGCGATCGCCGAGGAGGAAGAAGAGGAACCCGAGGGCGAGTACGAGGCGGAAGAGGAGGCCGAGGAAGAGGAACCCGAGGGCGAGTACGAGGCGGAAGAGGAGGCCGAGGAAGAGGAACCCGAGGGCGAGCACGAGGCGGAAGAGGAGGCCGAGGAAGAGGAACCCGAGGGCGAGCACGAGGCGGAAGAGGAGGCCGAGGAAGAGGAACCGGAGGACGAGTACGAGGAAGAGGCTGACAAGCGCGAGGCCGAGCGGCCGCCCGCCGGGAGCCGGCGATGACGACACCCAGCAGGCTCCCGGATCCCTACGGGGGACCCAGCAGCGGTGCCAACCTCGCCGACATCCCCGAACGGGTGCTCGACAAGGGCATCGTGATCGCCGGCGACGTATCGAACTCCTCACCATCAAACTGCGGTTGATCGTCGCCTCCGTCGACAAGGCAAAGGAGATCGGCATCGACTGGTGGGAGTCCGACCCCGCCCTAGGCCACCGCGGCCACTGCCGACGGCATCGAGATCACCGTCCCGGACGACGAACAGATCGCGATGATCCCCGGCGAGTTCGCCACACTGGCTGACCTCGCCACATTCCTCGGCATCCCCGAAACCGAGATCGAGGACGCCCGCTGACCACCAGACGTTCTGTGGAAACAGTTTCGTCAAGTCCGCCGGGGGATCTGAGCGGCCTCCAGCATGCCGATCAAGCCTGGCAAGGACGACCTGGTCTCCCTCTTCGAGAACCGCTGACCGAGAACCGCCTATCCCGGCGAAATATCGGCCCCTGCCCGCGGTTCGCGGGCAGGGGCCGATGCGCAGCGCGGGGCGTCAGAAGGCGTCGGTGCCGTTCGGAGTGCCGAGTCCGGTCGGTCCGTCGTAGCCGGGGCCGGCCGTGCACAGGTAGTTTCCGCAGGCGCCGTTCGAGCCCGACGTGACGTCGTTCAGCGCCGAGGTGTGGCTGTATGGGTATGAACCGGCCGTCACAGTAGCGGTGTTGCCTGCCATCGCGTACACGCTCGCGATGATTGGTGACGAGGCGCTCGTGCCGCCCACCTGCACCCAGCCGTCGGCGCCCGCGACGGCCCCGAGCGAGATCAGCAGGTCGCAGTAGGAGCTGGTGCCGCACGTGTTGTACGTGTCGTAGACGGCGACGCCGGTGTTCGGGTCGGCGACCGCGGATACGTCCGCGACCGTACGCTTGGCGCAACCGGTGTCGTGCTGCCAGGAGGGCTTCGCCTCGTACGCCGAGCAGCCGGACCCCGCACCGCTCGTACTGGTGGCCGAACCCCAGGCGGTCTCGCTCCAACCGCGGGAGTTGGAGGTCTTGGTGAGTGACGTACCGCCGACGGCGGTGACGTAGGGCGAGGACGCTGGCCACGACACCCCGTAGCCGGAGTCGCCGGAACTGGCGGTGGCGGCGATCCCCGGGTGGTTGAAGTGGCTGTCGTCCGAGGTGATGGTGGAGTCCTCCGCGCCGCCCCAGCTGTTGGAGATCGAGACCACGCCCGAGGTGGCGGCGGCCTGGTCCTCGGCCTTCATCAGGTCACTGGTGTTGGCCGAGTTGGCCTCGACGAGCTGGATGTGGCAGTCAGGGCACGTCGCCGAGACCATGTCGAGGTCGAGGCTGATCTCCTCGGCCCAACCGGCGTCAGCGGTCGGCAGCGACGACGCCTGCCCGTTCTGGTTCACCTTGTGGAAGCAGCCGTTCGCCGTCGTACAGGCCGACAGTCCGTATGCGCTGCGGTATTTACCGAGGTCGGCCTCGGCGGACGGGTCGTCGTACGCGTCGACGATGGCCACGGTACGGCCGCCGCCCGACGTCCCGCCGAGGTTGTATGCGGAACGCAGGTCCGACGGCACATACCCGGCCGTCGTCGGCGACCCCATGGTCAGCGGCGCCAGCAGGCCGGACGAGGTGCGGTGCGCCCGCATCACGCCGAAACAGCGCGCCTGCCCCGCGTGCGCGGGGTGCGCGCAACCGAAGTCGAGTACCGGCGACGAGGCCGCCCGCGCAGGAACCGCGGCCTGCGCGGCACCGGCGCCGACCACGCCTCCGGCCAGCACGGTGAATGCGAGAGTGATGAGCCCGGTCAGCAGGGCTGCCGCTCGCCGGGCACGGCGTATGTGAGGAGAGGGGCGGTCATCTCTTGGCGCGGAACGTTGTTCCATCGAGCCTCCTGGAAGTTGCGGGGCACTCGTGGGGCGCTGTGCACGGTCGGCCGTCCGGAGCGGCGGTCGCATCGCGGCAGGTGGTTGGGGTCGTACGACAGTTGAATTTGAGTCAAGTTCGAGGTGCAGCCACCATGCAGTCGCCGCACGCCACCGTCAAGAGCATGTCAACCTCAACCCCCCGCTTTTGCTCATGCAATTGCGGCGTTTGACCTTCGCATGGAGATCACGGTCTGGACGGCCCTTGGTTCGTGGCGCCCTGAGGGCCTCTGGCCGTCGCTGAAGGCGATAGGAAGGACATGCAGCGCATCCAGAACGCCCCACGCCGTGAATCTGCACATCGAATGCCCCAGACGCAACACTTCAGTCGCGGGATCTGCACAAGAACACGCCGGATGGCGCTCGGTTGATGCGGAGCGTCAAGTTGGGAACCACTAAGGCGACACCAGCCTTCCCCAGGCCCACGCAGCTTGTAGAGAAGCCACCCCCAAATCATGGTCGCGCCTTCACGGATGTGAAGGCCGCGCTTCTAACTGCCAGGGCAGAAACATCGTTTGACTGAGAGCAGGAGCGTGCGCAGGATGTGCGCCTCCTTGTTGGTGAGGCGTTCGCTCACCAGGGTGGCTGCGTACCTGACAGAGGTCTGGCTCATCGTGGGCGTATCCGAGCGTTGTACCGATGCTGGAGTGCAGCGCGAGACTAGCTGCCAGGGCCTACAAGACCAAGCCTCAGTCCTCCGATGCTCAGCCGCCCGACCAAGCGCTTCGAAGATGCGGGCACCACCGACGAACGCGTGCCGCAGCAGGTGAAGTGGGCTGCGCTCACGGCCGCGCGGATCCGCTGCCGTCCGCCCTCGTTGCCGTAAGGACTGCCGTCGTCGCAACGGCTCCGGAGTGAATGCGTAGATCGCCCCTCATAGCCCTCTGGCCTGCGGCGGAGTGTGCCGGAGGGCGTCTGCGACCCGGAGTGTGTCGGAGGTGTGGCGGAAGCTGCGACCGGACCGGGTGTCTGTGGTGTGGGATCCGCGCTTCGATGCGCAGTGCCTCTGGTGCCGCACCCGGCGGGACTCGGCGGGACAGGCGCTTAGAAGATGCGGGCACGCCTCGATGGGACGGCCCGACGGCACTCCGCCGCTACCACGCTGGGCTGCCGAGTGCCGCTGCCGTTCGCCGTCGTTGCCGTCACTGCCGTCTGCGGCAGCCTGGTAAGCGCCGCTGTCAGTGGTCACCTTTAGGGTGGGGGCGCTCACTGAGACCGGTCAGAGAACCATCAAGGTCCGCGGTCTAAGAACTCCTAACAGAATGCTGCAACTCGCCTTGGAATGACGGCGTCTGATGGCTTGTTAGCCTGCACATGAGAAGGGGTGAGCGGCCGCCGTGGA
>NZ_JBIAXT010000050.1:0-45615 GCF_042896945.1 Streptomyces sp. NPDC001222 | reverse complement strand
ACGACGCAGGGAGTTGCCGAGGGTGTAGCCGAAGCCCGGCTCCAGCGGCTCGATCACGAACCGGGAGCGGAACTCGTCGACGACCTCTTCGGTCAGTGACGGACGCTGAGCAATCAGCACGAGTGTATTGCCTCCAGTGTTTGGCGCCCGCTATGTGACGCCGTAGACACCACGAAGGGTACGGGCGGTTCGGCCTCCTGTGCGTCCGAACCGCCCGACCCTGCCCGTCTGCCGACCGGTCGGCAGACTCAGCTCTTGCAGGGTGGAGTCTAACGATCAGATACTCATGCCCCTGAGAGGCAGCCACCATCACAGTCCATAGGTGCATACTGGGGGCGATGACAAAGCCTGCTGCACCGAAGCGTCATTTGCCTACCAGCCCCTTCAAGGCCCCGGTCCCACCGACTCCCAAGCACTTCGCCGTGGGCGACCAGGTCACCCACGACGTGTACGGCCTCGGCCGGGTAATCGGCATCGAGGATGGAATCGCGGCGCTCGTGGACTTCGGCTCGGCGCAAATGCGGATCCTGAGCCCGTACACCAAGATGACCAAGCTGTAGGGCCGCTGTGCCCGGTCACGGCACGCCAGGCCCCCTCGGGGACCTGTAACGAAAGAGAGCCTCTCATCGATCCGACGTCGCTGTTCTCCGCCCTGGAAGGGCAACCCCGCTGCTCCACCGCAGCATCGCCGCCTCCGACGACAAACCCCTTCCATGCCCCGGACTTCGGGGAGGACGAGACCTTCCCGCTCGACGATGCACAGGTACCAGCCTTGGGCATGCGTGCCGGGCAACCCAAGGCAGCCTGAAGGCTGCGCCACGACTGGGGGATCAAGCTGAGTCCAGGTCGGTGCCGACGGCGCCGGCCGAACGAAGCGCTCCCCGAGATCTCCCCTGAGGATGCGGGGGTGTCGCCGCCACCACCACAGGTCTGGGACGGGCAACCTGTGGAACAAACTGGCCGAGAGCTCGGCCGTCGTCATCGACGGTCGCGGTCTTGAAGCGGTCGTCGAGGGCTTTGATCTGTGGGGACCACAGCTGGACGATGTAGTCGTCCAGCAGGATCCATGCCTCGTGGAGCCAGTTCCGGCGCAGCCGGCGATGCCCACGACGGTGATCAAGAGGAACCGATCTTGCCGTGGCTGGTGTGATCACGACCTCGGAGCCGTCCCCATCCGGTGACAACGACGGTCGGGAGGGACATGCGTTCCAACGGGGTGACGCGCGTCAAAGCGCACGGTCCCAAGCTCTCCTCGACCGCGGCAAGTTGAAGTATCGGCTCCCAGAGGCATCGCACTAGCGTGCCGTAGCCTTCGTGGCATGTCCGCCGAGTATGCAGAGCGTGCGTCCCGGCTGCCGGGGGCGGTTGTGTGGACGCGGGGAGCCGCCAGGTGTCCGGGAGCCGGTGAGGGGACGGCTGTACTGCCCGATGGCTGCATGGATCTGCTGTGGACCGAGGGCAGGCTCCTGGTTGCCGGGCCCGACACCCGCGCGTACCGCCCCGGCCCCGGTGGGCAGGGTCCGTGGGCGGGCGTCCGCTTCTTCCCCGGCACCGCCCCCGCCCTGCTCGGTGTGCCCGCTCACGAGCTGCGCGACCGACGCGTGGACCTTGTGGACCTCTGGCCCGGTGCCTACTCGCGCCGACTTACGGAACGGGTCGACGAGGCACCGGACCCGGCCACTGCCCTCGAAGATCTGGCGCTGCGTCTTGCGGCCGACGCGGAACCCTTCGACCCGCTCCTGCGGGCGGTCGTGGCATCGCTGACGGCCGGCCGCTCCGTCACGACGACCGCCGAATCGGTGAGCCTGGGCGCGCGTCAGCTGCACCGCCGCTCCCTGACCGCGTTCGGCTACGGTCCCAAGGCCCTGGCCCGGGTCCTGCGTCTGCAACGCGCCCTGGCCCTGGCCCGCGCCGGCGTCCCTTTTGCGAAGACGGCGTCCCTGGCAGGCTTCGCGGACCAGGCTCATCTGTCGCGCGAGGTGCGGGAGCTGGCGGGAGCACCGCTGAGCGAGCTGATGGGACGGTAGCTCAGGCGCTGTCGTCCGCCTGCGGCGCGAACAGGTCGATGCCGTTGCCGTCCGGATCGTTCACCACGGCGTACCGCTGGCCCCAGACGGCGTCCCACGGCTTCAACTCGCCGTGATACCCGGCGCCGACCAGGTCGTCGTACACGGCGTCGACGCGTGCGGGGCTCGCGCACCTGAACGCCAGCCCCACCCGGCCGCCGCCGACCGGCGGACGCCACGACGGGTGGAACGAGCGGACGGTGTCCTCGGTGTCGAGAGCAAGGCGTAGCCCGCCCGGCAGTACGGCCTCGACGTGCGGCTGGTCCTCGGAGCCTTCGGGGAACGCGATTCCAAGGCGCCGGTAGAAGGCGAGCGACGCGGCCAGATCGGAGACGACGATGCCGACGACATCGAATCGGGGTGACAGTTCGGTGTTCATGGCCGGCAGCGTAGGCGCAGGGCGGGCGTCGGGTCTTGAAGGAAACGGACACCCCGCCGGGCACACGGGGGCTACCGGTGACATGCGGCCTGTGGGGTGACGGGATGCAGGCGCGGGGTCAGGAGCTGTGCGAGCGCCCGGCGGACGGCTTGATGGACGGCGGTGCCTCCTGCACACCACCATGCGACTTGTGCGCGTGCTCGGCCCCGGACCGCTCGAGGCTCGGGTCTATGGCCCGGTCCTGCCCGCCGACGAAAACGTGGACCGGCTTGCCCCGCGAGGCCGCTTCGGTGAAGTTGTCGATGAACGCCGACCGGTCCGGTCGTAGAGCTCCCGGCCGTGGAGCGGGACTGACGCCCTTGACGACCACCGGCCTCCACGGGAGAGGACCGGCCCGGGTGACGTTCACCGTCGGCTTCGGGGCCTCGGTGACGACCGTGGCCCTACATCCCGGCCGAATCCTGAGACGTCTGATCACCAGCCAGCCCAACCGCACCTTCCTGCACAACTGGCCCCAGGCGCCGTGCGTGCCCGCCGAGCGTCGTCCGACGCCTTCGACCGGTGCGGCGTTCTCTTTGACACCGCGATGCCCGTCACTCTCGACGACGCGATCGCGCCAAGCGGATCAAAGAGGAGACCTCGCGGTGCCGGCCGGCTTCGCCCGCGCCGGGGACTACCACCGACGCAGCGGCGATCCGCTGCGAGCAGGGCGGGTGAGGTGCTCCCGCCCCCGCGTCCGCCGGGGTTCGGCTCCCGCTCGGCTAACGGTCAGGCCAGAGCCGTACCATCCACCGCTCGACCCCCTGTGGGAACGTGCCGGTGTCGATGGCGTCCAATTCGACGGCGCGGGCCTCGGTGCGGCCCTGGCACCAGACCCCGAGCCGGTACGGGCCCGGCGGGACGGTCAGTTGATGCGGGGCGGGCAGCGCGTTCACGCCGGAGGCGAGGGTGAGCCGGCCGGCCTCCACCGTGAGTCGCTCCTCGGTGTGCACCTCCCACTCGCCCTCGGGCTCCGGCGGCGAGAAGGACCAGTGCTCCAGCTCCACATGCGGCTCGTTGTCCTCCAACTCGCTGCGGAACACGGCGAGTACGACGCCGGCGCCCACGGCGACCAGGCGCCGGTCCGGCGCCGGCGGACGCGTGACGGAGGTGACGGGCGCGGCGGCGTCGACCAGGTTGAACAGGTGGTCCTCGGTGAGGACCAGCCCGTCGGCCCCGGCGATCCGGGACGGCTGCGGGGGCGTCGGGGAGGCAGGCATCGCAGGGCCTTTCTGTGAGGGGCAAAAGTACGGCAGCGGCGCCCGGAAGCCTCCGGGCGCCACCATTCCAGCATCGCCCGGGCACGTGACCGGTCGGCTTTTCCCGGTCCGTGCCCGGCGCGGTGCCGGGGTCAGGGCTGGACGGACACGTAGAAGGGGTCGTGGATGTCGTTGCTGCCCAGGATGCGCTGGTCGGCGTAGAAGTCGCCCAGCTCCCGGCCCGCCTGCTGGTTGTCGTCGCTGTCGATCGGCTTGACGACGTAGTTGCGGAAGCCGCCGATGTCGACCGCCCCCTCCTGCGTAGAGGCGAAGGGGTACTCGTCGCAGTCGGTGTTCGGCGCGGGGTACTTCCCGGGGAAGTACGTGCGGCACGCGGCCCGCGCCGTGTTGCGGTGGGCAGTGATGTTGTCGCGGTCGCGGTGCAGCGGCCGGCCGCTGGCCGGGGAGCCCGGGATGCTCTTGAACGGCATCCCCAGCAGGGCGGACGGCGGCTGTGTGGACAGCGGAGTGTTCTGGGCTTCCCAGATGTTCTGGGCGGACTCGGGTGTGGTGCCTCGGTGGATCACCAGGGTCTGTGGAGCGACCCAGGGGAAGACGCACCCGATGCTGCCACCCGCCTGGATGATGTAGCTCGCGGAGTCACAGCGCAGACCGCTGTCGGGGCCGTCCCGGGTGACCGGGCCGTTCTCGCCGCCGGCGACGGTGATGTGCCAGTTCAGATGGGCGTTGCTGACCTGGTCGGCGCCGGCGCCGGCGGGCTGCTCGAAGGAGTAGTAGAGGAATTCGTCACCGAGCACCCACTGCTCGACCGGTTCCGTGGTCGGCGAGCCCGAGACGGTGTTACAGGGGCCGGATCCGGCGGACGCGGTGCAGGTGGTGTCGACGGTGAGGGTGATCTCGCTCATGTCACCGTCCTGGACCCAGTTGCCCAGGAACTGCACGATGTAGGCGTCACGTGCGCCGTTGCCGGTGTACTGGATGTCGACGAGGTCCGCGTCGGCGGTGCCGACCTGGTCGCAGCCGAACAGCCAGTCGCACACCACGTGCCAGGCGTGCAGATGGTAGGCCTGGCAGGAGGCGAAGCGGTCCTTGCCGTAGCCGTTGCCACTGCGTGAGGAGCTCTGCGCCAGGCACTCGTTCGGGGTGAGGGAGGACACAGGAGTGGTCCGCGCCCCGTCCTTGTGCGCTCCGGACAGGGACGGGGGCTTGATGGGTTTGTCGCCGCCGCGAACGGACTTCGCGGTCTCCGGCGTCACCTTGAGGTACACCTTGCTGGTCTTCTTGTGGTGCTCCGAAGGGCTGGGCGATGGTCCGGCGCCCTGGGCGGTGCCGGTGGCGAGGAAGAGAAGCGCCGCCAGCGCCGCGACCAGCGCCGCGCCCCACCTCCCGGTGCGTCGCGGCCGTTCGCGATTCGTGCCGTGGTTTGCGGTTCTTAACACGCGATTCCCTCTGGTTCGGCCGAGTTGCTATCGATCCCACAGGTATCACCGGCCAGGACGCGCACGCCGCGAACATGACATATTCATCGCCGCACCCGCACATCGGATCCCGTTCGTCGCCAGGCATCCGCATACGGACGATCACGGTCCAGTGCCCTGAACTCCGAGATGATGCGAAGGCGAACCGGCTCGGCAACAGCGCTCAGGAGCCCGCCAAGGTCCACCGCCTGTTCCGATTGCCGGGGGAAAACAGTACGACGCCGCGCGGCATCGGCCACCATCGCCCACGGAACCTGACCCGACAGTCACCGTGGTCTGCCCACCGACCACCCCGGACCACTGGACCTGCCCCACACGGCCCACACGGCCGGCATCCCACGACCCGCACCGCCCCGGAAGGACGAGCCCCATTGCTCACGTCGTACGCAGCCCACTTCGACACGCCCGCCGGGTATCTCGACTTCGCGCGGTTCGGCCCGCCGTCCCGGGACGCCGTCGCCGCCACCGCACGCGCCATGGAGGAGTCCGCCCGCGCCGGACACACCACCGTGGACGATCTGATGCGCGCGGAGAGGGCCGCGCGGGCCACGGCCGCCCGGCTCGCCGGCACCGACGCTCCACACACCGTGCTGCTCCCGAACGCCTCCACCGGCCTGTTCCACGCCGCGCTCGGCATCCAGGACGGCGTGGTCCTCGCGCCGCGCACCGACTTCCCCGCGAACCACTACCCGTGGCGCCGTGCTGCGGAGCTGGGCCGGGTCACGCCGCGGTGGCTCGACCCGGTACCGGGCGGCGGTGTCACCCCCGACCTCGTCCGCGCCGCGCTGACCGCCGACGTTGTCGCCGTGTCCGTCAGCGCCGTCGACTTCCGTACGGGGTTCCGTGTCGATCTGGCGGCGCTGCGGGAGGCGATCGGACCGGACCGACTGTTGATCGTGGACGCGATCCAGGCGTTCGGCGTGGCCACGATGGCCTGGGACGCGGCCGACGTGGTGGTCGCGGGCGGTCAGAAGTGGCTGCGCGCGGGATGGGCCACCGGCTTCGCGACACTGTCCGACCATGCGCTGGAATCCCTCCAGCCGGTCCTCACCGGCTGGACGGGCGTCGAAGACGCCGGCGTCTTCGACGGAACCGGGCATCTGCCCGCCCCGGATGCCCGTCAGTGGTCGATCACCAATCTGAGCCCGGTGACAGCCGCCTCGTTCGCCGCCGCGCTGGATCTCGTGGAACGGCACACGGTCGCGGCGATCGAGACCGCCATCGCCGCCCGGATCACCGAACTCAGCGAGATCGTCAGGGCGTGCGGCGGCCGCGTGCTCTCCCCCACCGATTCGGCACACCGCGCTGGCATCCTCTCCTTCACGATGCCGGACCACGATCCGTCGCTCGTCGCCAAGGCGTTGCACGCCGAGGGGGTCACGCCGACGGTGCGCACCGACTCGCTCCGGCTGTCCCCGCACGCCTCGACCCCGCCGGAGGCGTCCCAACGGGTCGCCGCCGCGCTCTCGTCGCTCGGGAGTTGATCCCGGCCGTCCAGCAACTCGACGATGGCCTCGTCGTGAAGGAGCGCATCGACGATGCCCTGCCGCCGGCGCCGCCCTGCGGTCGAAGATGACTGCGACCAGGACTTCTTCCGTAGAGTTCAGGCGGCGCCCCGGTACGGGGCGCGGTTGCCGATGTACTTGGTCCGGGTGCAACCCATGCGGCTGATGCCGACGAAACGCACGCGCACCCTCACGTCCGTGCCCTGCTGGAATCTCGATCAGTGACAGCTGAGCGTGCGACCCACCCGCCGGTCCGTCTGGGAAAGGCCAGCTCGCGAGGGCTGGCCGAACCTGCCGACACCGCCAGTCACATCAGATGGAGGGCGCGCCGCTGGACGTCGAGCTGCCGGTCTGCGTGCTGAGCGATCAACCACGCCGCGCGTGCGGCCTCCTCGCCGACCAGTTCCGCCGTCGGCCAGCCGTACTCGTCCATGATCTCGCCGCGTCGGTCGCCGTGCCGAGCGGTCAGCCGCCGCCACGCCAGCTCTCGGCCGGATCATCGCTGTTCGCGCGGAAAGAGCACTGGTGATCGGCCGCAGCCATGTCCGTGAGCACCACCTGCGCCGCTGGCCGGCGGTGCGCGAGAGCTAGCCATGGCAGCAGGGCCCCGGACGGCGGCGGGGACGAATCGGTGACCCCGTCGCGTGACAGCGCGGCGGAGTACATCCGCGCCTTCGACGCAGCGGTGGACCCCACCCGCGCTCAGGGCCTGCTCGCGGCCCTGGAACTGCAGGTTCGTCTCCACCGGGTCTCCGGTGATCACCTCCCGCGGCCGGACGTTCTCGGTGTCGCCGCCCTTCCGGCAGATCGTCGTGGCCAGGTTCGCCTGCGTCACCGCCGCAGAGAGCGCACCCGGTGTCCATGTCAGGTCCTTGAGGGGCTCGCCCTGCTCGTCCCGGCAGTGACAGCCGCCCGCGCGCGGCTGCTGCTGCACCGCCTCGCCGCCGACCCCGTAGTACCCCGGTACTACCCGCCCATCGCTGTTCAGCCCCCGGTACTACCGGATCCGGCAGATCGCGGACTTAGCGTGACGGAGGAGGCGTCAGGCGTTTCGGGCGCCGGAGTCCGAAAGAGAGAATGCTAATGATCGAGGCACAGCAGCTCACCAAGCGGTACGGGGAGAAGACAGCCGTCGACGGGCTGGACTTCACCGTGAAGCCGGGCACGGTGACCGGATTCCTGGGGCCCAACGGTGCGGGGAAGTCCACGACGATGCGCATGATCGTCGGGCTGGACGCGCCGACGAGCGGCTCCGTCACGGTGAACGGACAGCGCTATGCCCGACACCAGGCGCCGCTGCAGGAGGTGGGGGCGCTGCTGGAGGCGAAATCGATCCACCCGGGCCGTTCTGCCTACAACCACCTCCGGGCGCTCGCGCTGACCCATGGCATTCCGCGCCGTCGGGTCGACGAAGTCGTCGAACTGGCCGGTCTCGGCAGCGTCGCGAAGAAGCGGGCCGGTGCCTTCTCCCTCGGCATGGGCCAGCGGCTCGGCATCGCGGCGGCCCTGCTCGGCGATCCGCAGACCGTGATGCTGGACGAGCCTGTCAACGGACTGGACCCCGAGGGTGTCCTCTGGATTCGGAACCTGCTCACCTCCTTGGCAGCCGAGGGCCGCACGGTGTTCGTCTCCTCGCATCTGATGAGCGAGGTGTCACTCGTCGCGGATCACCTGATCGTCGTCGGACGTGGCCGGCTGCTGGCCGACACGACCGTGCAGGACCTGGTCCGTGAGGCGGGCGGCGACACCGTGAGGGTCGCGACGGACGACCCCGCACGGATGCGGGACGTGCTGGCTGGGCCGGGCGTGGAGATCACCGGCCGCATCGGCTCCGAGGAACTGCAGGTGACCGGCGTGTCCGCCCGCGAGATCGGGCTGAAGGCGGCCGAGCACGGAATCCCCCTGTTCGAGCTGACCACGAAGGCGGTGTCGCTGGAGGAGGCATTCATGGAACTGACCAGGGACGCCGTGGAGTACCACGGTTCCACGACCGGCACCAAGACCCCCGGGAGCGCGGCATGAGCACCCTCACGGCAACCCCCGAGACCCCTGAGACCGACCAGGCCGCGCCGCCCCGGCCCGCCTACCGGGTGACCGGACGGCGCGTACTGTCCTCGGAGTGGGCCAAACTCTGGTCCCTGCGCTCCACCTGGATCACCCTCGGCCTGGGCCTGCTGTTCCTCGTCGCCTTCGGCGTCATCGCCGCGAGCCACTACAAGTCCAATCTCGACTCCGGTCGGCACATGGACCGCGACTTCGCCACCGCGACGGCTGTGAGCTTGTCCCTCTTCGGCACGAACTTCGCGCAGTTGGCGCTCGGTGTGCTCGGCGTACTGGTCACGGCGGGCGAGTACTCCACCGGCATGATCCGTTCGACCCTGGCCGCGGTGCCGCGCCGACTGCCCGTGCTGTGGTCCAAGGCAGCGGTGTACGGGCTGGTCGCGCTAGTGATCGCCACCGTCGGCGCGTTCGTCGCCTTCCTCGTCGGCAGCCAGATCGTCTCCGGCACGCCCGCCGCCATGGGCCTCGGCCACGCCGGCGTCGTCCGCAGTCTCCTGGGCGCCGGGCTCTACCTGGGCCTCGTCGGCGTGATCGGCACCGCTCTGGGCGCGCTGCTGCGGTCCGTGGCCGGCGGTATCTCGGTCCTGGTCGCCGCCCTCATGCTCGTACCCGGACTGGTCTCCCTGCTGCCCAGCTCGTGGCAGGGCAACATCGACCCCTACCTGCCGAGCCACGCGGGAGAGTCGATCTTCGCCCTGACCCACGACTCGACCACCCTGTCGCCGGGCGGCGGACTCCTGGTCTTCCTCGGCTGGACGGCCCTGGCGCTGGCCGGGGCGGCGTACCGGCTGCTGCGCAGCGACGTCTGAGCAGCAGCCACCCGCATCATGGGTTGGTGACATCCGTGACCACCGAAGATCTCAGCGGGATGGGGCCGCTGGTCGCCCGGCTCGGCCGGGTCGGCCAGCGGCTCAAGCATGCCGACCGGGCCCGCCCATGGGTGCTGGACACCGCGGTGGTGATCCTGGTCTTCCTGCTGTTCGGCCTGCCGGACCTGCTGCACGCCGTCGGCGTGATCGGCGGGGACGGCGACGGCCCGCGCCGCTTCCGCGTGGCGTTCACCCGGTTGCCCGTGACGGGCATGCTGGCCCTCCAGGCCGGGCTGGTGCTTCCGCTGCTGTGGCGACGCCGGGCGCCCGCCGCCGCCTTCGGCGCCGTCACAGCCGTGTTCGTCCTTCAGTGGGCGCTCGGCGCCGCACTTCGTGCGGACGTCGCCCTCTTCGTCGCCCTGTACAGCCTGACCCTGCACGGGCGGCTGCGGCAGCTGCCGTGGGCTTGTGCGGTCACGATGGGTGCGCTGGGCCTTGTCGCGGCGCGGGTGTCGACGGCGGTGTCGGTCTGGGACGCGTTGTTCTTCCTGCTCAGCACGGCAACGGCGGCTCTTGCGCTCGGCCTGATGATTCGGATCCGGCGGGCTCAGCTGGCCGGGCTGCGGGACCGTGCGGCCCGGCTGGAGATCGAACGCGATCAGCGTGGCAGGCTCGCCGTCGCGGCCGAGCGGACGCGGGTTGCCCGGGAGATGCACGACATCGTCGGCCACAACCTGTCCGTCATCATCACGCTCGCCGACGCGGGAGCCTATGCCGCCGACGTCGCTCCGGAACGCGGCCAGGAGTCCCTGCACCTCATCGGAGACACCGGCCGCCAGGCCCTCGGCGAACTGCGCCGGGTGCTCGGCGTGCTGCGCGAGGCGGACGGTCCGCCGACCGAGCCGGAGCTGAGCCCGCAGCCTGGCCTCACGGACATCGACGCGCTGTGCGAGGGAGTGCGCGCCGCCGGTCTGGAGGTCGTCTACCGTACGGCCGGAGACATCGACGCTCTCGACAGCGGGGTGCAGCTGACGGTCTACCGCATCGTGCAGGAGGCCCTGACGAACACCCTGAAACACGCCGGCGCCGGTGCGCGTGCGAACCTGGCGATCGTCGCGGAGGGCACGCGGCTGACCATGACCGTCCAGGACTCCGGCCCGCCCACCCAGGGAGCCGGTCCCCGCACGGCGAATGAGGAAGGACACGGCCTGGTGGGCATGCGAGAACGAGCGGCGCTCTACGGCGGGCACGTCAGCGCGGGCCCCTCAGGCGCCGGCTGGACGGTACGGGTCGACCTCGACCTCACTCCCCGGGAGGGTGCCTCGTGACCACTGTGCTCGTTGTGGACGACCAGCCGCTCCAGCGGTACGGCTTCCGCATGCTCCTCGACTCCGTGCCCGAGACTGAGGTGATCGGCGAGGCCGCGCACGGGGCGGAGGCGGTGCGCAAGGCCGCGGAACTCCGCCCCGACGTCGTCCTCATGGACGTACGCATGCCGGGCATGGACGGTATCGAGGCCACCCGCAGGATCGTCGCCGCCGGCGACCGCTCCCGCGTACTCGTCCTGACCACTTTCGACATCGACGAGTACGTGTATGCAGCCCTCCGCGCCGGAGCCAGCGGCTTCCTCCTCAAGGATGCCCGCCCCGAGGAACTCCTGGCAGGCATCCGCGCGGTGGCCGTCGGAGATGCCGTGATCGCCCCCGCGCTCACCCGGCGTCTCCTCCACGAATTCGCCCGTCTCGTGCCGACCGGCGGTGACGGCTCCGCCGAGGACCCGAGACTGAGCTCCCTCACCGACCGTGAACGCGAGATCCTCGTCGCCATCGGCAAGGGCTGGAGCAACGGCGAGATCGCCAGCCGATTCGTCCTGTCGGAGTCCACGGTGAAGACCCATGTCGGCCGCGTTCTGTCCAAGATCGGCGCCCGCGACCGCATCCAGGCAGTGATCTTCGCCTACGACCACGGTCTGGCCAGGCCCCATGCGAGCTGAGCCGGGCGCGGCCGGGCGGCGCGGTTGTTCGATACGAAGGGCTCGCCCTGTCCCGGTCCACCACGTAGGGAAGGTTGAGGGGCCACTACCGCCAAAAGGCGCACCATCGGGATTCGCCAGACTCCCGTCCGATCAACGGTCTACGGTACGGACATGCCGCGCTGCCCGCCGCGGTCATTTGAGGAGGAGTCCTGTGTCGTCACCCTGTGACCCCGAGTACGCTCCCGTCGGTGATGTAGGCGCAGCGCTCATGATGATCGACTCTCGGCTGAAAGCCGTCTACGACAGCAAGTCCGGGACCGACCCCGAACAGCAGAAGATGGTCGCCCAGTTCGCCGCCTCCTTGGGTCCTGCGGGAGTCGATGCGCTGTTGGACGGCGCGTGCACGCTTATTTACATGTTCATGAAGTGGCTGCGGACGGCCTGCGAGGAACACGACAAGGACGTTATCGAGTACGTGGTGCCGGCCCTTGTGGCCACGATGCGCATGATGCCCAAGACCTTCCGTCCCGAGGTCGTCCCCACCATGGCCGGCCTGCTCATCGCCGCAGCCACCGGCCTGAGCCCCAATTTGTGGCGCGCACAGTACGGACGCTGGACCGAGGCCGAAATGAATCCCCTGGAAGCCACGGCCGTCCTGCTCGCGGAGCACATCAACCGGATTTCCGGCGACCATGACTTCGCCACCCGCTTGATCGCCGAGGCTCTGTCCAGCTCCGAGCAAGACTGACGTGAAGCATCGTCACGCGAGCATGGGCGCCGACTCCTTTGTCCCGAACACGCCCGCCGCACTCGAGTGACCCTTCGGGACGGAGCTTCTGACCGGTGCGCTCAATCCTCTGTGGCGGGAACCCGTGTCCGTCTGTTCGTCGGGACCACACGTCTTCGCGTGCGGTCAGCCCACGGCGAGCAACACCAGCATCAGCACCAGGCCGGCCGCCGCCGGGCCGAGGATCTCGTACGCCCAGCGCACCTCGGGCTGCCCCTGTCCCTCCTTGGTCATGGCCCCTGACTCCTGGAGCGCACGCAGGCTGTCCATGGTTCTGTCGGACCTCGGCCTCAGACGTTCTGCCCCCGCGTTCGGTCGGTCGGGCCGTCCCGCGTCGAAGAGGCCGCGGCGGTCCGGGACGGAGCCACCCGGAAGCAGCGAGGACTCGGCCATCCTGACCCGCTCGCGGTTGACTTGCCTGAGGCCACGCGAGGAGACCGGGATGGCCCACAACTGGTATTTGGTGCCGATCCGGTCGAAGACCTCATTGGAGTGACCAGACCGCAGACCGGAGACGGCGTCCCAGGGCAGTGTGATGGTGCGGAATGGGTTGCGGATGCGCAACCGGTGGTCGTTGGCGAAGACCGCGGGCCGCAAGGTGAAGGCGATGAGCGGCGGAACCACCAGCAGCATCCCCGCCAGCGCTTTCCAGGGCATGCCCCCCTCGGTGCTGACGAACGCGTCGATGCCGAGCCACAGGACGACGACAAGCAATACCGCTCCTGTGGCGATGCCGGCGGGCGACCGGAAGACGTGGTCGGTGGAGCCGGGCTGCGCGGCGCGAGGTGGTGACTGCGGGTCAGGTGTCGAATGCGTGCGATTGTGCCTGACAGGGCGCAGCCTGAACACAGTGCGGCAACCGTGCGCGGTGGCGAAAAGGTAGCCGCCACGACTGCACGGCACGGTAGTTGCCCCGGACGAAAACAGCCCTCGGCAACAGCTACGGACCACGGGTCAGGGGCGGTTCAGACCCCACGTCTGCAGGGCGTAGGGCCGCCCCTTCTCCTCACCTGTGATCAGCGGCACGTCGAGCAACCGGAAGCCCGCCTTGGTGGCCACGGCGACGCTGGCGGCGTTCTCGGCCTCCAGCTCCAGAATCACTTGTCCCGCGCCCAACTGCTCGAAGGCGTACGCAGCCATCACCCGTACCGCCCGCGCCGCCAGCCCCTGGCCGCGATGCGCCGGGCCGACCGCGTAGCCGAGCTCCGTGCCTTCGGGGGCACGTCGCAGCATCACCTCACCTAGCGGTGTGCCGCCGTCGACGGTGACAGCAAGCAGGATGGCCGTGCCCTCCGTCCGAAGCTGCCGGTCCCGGTCCAGCCGCACGCGAGCGGCCGCTTCGTCGAAGGGAGAGACGATCGGTGTCCAGTACGCGATGTCGGGGTGGTCAAACAGCCCCGGCATCACGGCCAGGTCCGCCTCCGTCCAGTCACGGAGGACGAGACCCTCCCCCGAGAGCTCGATCCGCTCGGGAAAGGACGACGTGGAGCTGTTCATGGTGAGTGACCTCCCTGGCCTGTACGGAACGAGGCAGGATAACCGGGCGCAGGCGAAGGCACGCCAGTGCTCTCGGGGTCCCTCGCAGCCCAACCGTGGTGGTGTCCGCCGGCACCGCCAGGCGCCCGCGGGCCACCCGCGGACATCGTCCGCGCCGACGACCGGCCCCTCGCCAAAGTGACCACCGGGCTGGAACTCGGCCGGAGCTCGCGGAGGTCGCGCTCGAAGACCGTCCTTCTCGTCACGGGACCGCACGCTGACCCGCACCGTCGACGAGGCGATCGGCTGGGTGTTCAGCCTGCCTGTCCTACTCCAGGCTCGCCCAGCTCAGTGTGAGTAGTTGCGTACAGGAAGTCCCGGTAAGATTGATCATGGTCGGCCGGCGCACCGGGAGTGGCTGCCGCTGGGATTCGCGGAAAGCTTGCCGGAAGGGCGACGGCGCCATCTACGGGCCGGTCGCGCCCGTGGGGATTCTGACTGGGTAGTAGGCCGAGGCGTACGGACGGTTCGTGGAGAAGCCGACCTGCCGTTTTGTCCGTGCCGCGCCTCCCGGCCGGGGCGTATGCGCGTTTCATCGGCTGGTCCGGCGGCTAAGGAGCGGGTGTGTAACCGCGGGTGCGGACGAGGTCGTGGGTGAGCTGGGTGAAGGCGCGGGTGGCGGCGCTGCGGTAGGCGCCCTCGCGGTGCAGGAAGGTGACGGTGCGGGTGGGCAGGGGCGGGTGGAGGGGGACGGGGGTGAGGTGGGGGTGGTCGTGGGTGATGGCGTCGGGCAGGACGGTGGCCAGGGCGCTGCGTTGGACGATCTCGGTGAGGGCCTGGATGGAGTTGACCTCGACCGTGATGCGTGGGGCGGCCTGGTGGCGGGTGAGGTAGGCGTTGATGTGGCTACGGGTGGCGAAGTCGCCACTGAGCAGCGCGAGTTGTTCGTCCTTGAGGGCGTGGACCGGTAGGGGTTCGGGGCCGGCACGGCCGGCACCGACAGCACGCTTCGCGGGTGGGCCTGTGATCGACACGGGCTCCCGGGGGCGGAGCCCCTCACACAGCCGTGCCGCCGCGGGCCCGAACGCTCCGGCCGGGCACCCGCTCCCCGCCCGCCCGAGGGCTACCGCGTCGCCGTGAACTTGTAACGGTCGCCGTGCGCCAGATAGTGGAACTTGACGGGCGTAGAGGATGCGGCGGCGGCGTTTTTGAAATCGTCGAGCCCGGAGTGGAACACCGAGAAGTCGTTGTAGTGGATCGGGATCGCGGTGTGCGGCCTGACGATCTCCGCGCAGCGAACGGCCTGGGCCCCGGTCATGGTCACCGTGGTGAGGAACAGCGTGGTCCCACCGGCGTGGAACATGCCCAGGTCGATGCCGGGGTAGTGGCGGGGGATGTCGTACAGCCGGTTGTGCAGCATGGTGTCGCCACTGATGTAGACCCGGAACAGCCGCTGGTCGCCGTTGCAGAAGTCCAGCAGGTTGCCGTTGACAGGCATGAGCATGTCCGCCATCTCGAAATCGCTGGTGTGCTCGGCTGGCATGGCCGTCACCACGAGCCGAGCGTCACCCCTTTGGACCGTCTGGCTCTCCCAGGTGTCGAGCGCGTGGCCGTTGGTGAAGCCCAGCGGGTGCAGCTCCTCGATCGCGTGCTTGGTGCTGACGACCGGGATCTCCTTGTTCAGGTCCCGAGCCGCGACATGGTCGAAGTGGTCGGCGTGATAGTGCGACAGGACGATCAGGTCCAGCGGGGGCAGATCGGCGACCTGACAGTCCGGCTCCATCTCGCGCCGGGCGTAGATGCCGTGGCCGAGGTGGAGATGGTCACCCTTGTGCAGGAACGCGGGGTCGGTCAGGATCGTGAACCCCGCGAAACGGATCAACGTCGTGGCGTTGCCGATGAAGTACACCTCACCAGAGTCGAAGTCGGGTTGCTCCCCCTGCGGGAGCGTGAGTGTCGCATTCATCGGAGACCTCCTGTATCAGAGGAACGGATGCGGCCAGGTGAAGACGGCCCGGGCTGTTCACTGTTCCCGGCGTAGGCTGCGCCCTGACACAGGGGTGCCGAAATGTACCATTTCGGATGGCGGACCTTGCGCTGCAGCGCCGCATCCACCCGGCGGGCTGCCTTCGCGACTGCGGCATGCAGCCGCCGCTCCGCGACCGCCCTTGCACCTGCGTCTTCCCGTAGGAAGTGAGACGTCTTTCCCTGGACCGCAGACGTGCGCAATGCGCGCACCGGGGCGTTGTCAGTGGTGGCAGGCAGGATGGCGGACATGACGACACCCGTTGCACAGATCGTGGATGCCGCCGCCTACGCGCAGGCGGTCGAGGAGGCCGTGAAGGCCGCGGCGGCGTACTACGCGGGCGGTACCTCGCCCCTGGACGACGATGCCTACGATCGGCTCGTACGGGGAATCGCCGGGTGGGAGGCCGATCATCCCGACCAGGTGTTGCCCGAGTCGCCGACCGGGAAGGTCGCCGGCGGAGCAGCCGAGGGCGACGTGCCGCACACGGTGGCGATGCTGAGTCTGGACAACGTGTTCTCGCCGGAGCAGTTCACCGCCTGGACGGCCTCGCTGGCACGCCGGATCGGCCATGAGGCCGAACGCTTCAGCGTCGAGCCGAAGCTCGACGGGCTGGCCGTCGCCGCCCGCTACACCCAGGGCCGGCTGGCCCGGCTGATCACCCGTGGCGACGGGACGGCCGGGGAGGACGTCTCACACGCGATAGGCACCATCGAAGGCCTCCCGGACGAGCTGGCCGAGCCGGTCACGGTGGAAGTACGCGGCGAAGTACTGATGACCACCGCCCAGTTCGAGCACGCCAACGAGGTGCGCATCGCACACGGCGGGCAGCCGTTTGCAAATCCGCGCAACGCCGCAGCGGGCACGCTGCGTGCCAAGGACCGTGCGTACACGGTGCCGATGACGTTCTTCGGTTACGGCCTGCTGCCACTGCCCGACACCGACGACGTCCTGGCCGAGAGCCTGGGCGCCCTCGCACACAGCGAGCTGATGACCCTGGCTGCCAAGCTCGGTGTGAACACGACCGCCACCACCCGGGTGTCCGGCGTCACAGCCGTCTCCACCGACGAGGTACTCACCCGTATCAAGGAGATCGCCGCGCTGCGTGCCGAGTTGCCGTTCGGTATCGACGGCATCGTCGTCAAGGCCGATCTCGCCGCCGATCAGCAGGCCGCGGGATTCGGATCGCGAGCCCCGCGCTGGGCGATCGCCTACAAACTGCCCGCCGTCGAGAAGATCACCCGGCTGCTGGCGGTGGAGTGGAACGTGGGCCGCACCGGCATCATCGCCCCACGCGGCGTCCTGGAACCGGTCGAGATCGACGGCTC
The DNA here is from genome assembly GCF_042896945.1 of Streptomyces sp. NPDC001222. Taxonomy (NCBI): domain Bacteria; kingdom Bacillati; phylum Actinomycetota; class Actinomycetes; order Kitasatosporales; family Streptomycetaceae; genus Streptomyces; species Streptomyces sp. NPDC001222. The sequence continues at coordinate 28,466 of NZ_JBIAXT010000050.1, read as the reverse complement.
CACCATCACCTATGCCACGCTGCACAACCCGGCCGACATCACCCGCCGCGACCTGCGCCTGGGCGACCACGTGATGGTCCACCGCGCCGGCGACGTCATCCCCCGCATCGAAGCCCCCGTCGCCCACCTGCGCACGGGGGAAGAGAAGCCGATCGAGTTCCCTGAAGTGTGCCCGCGCTGCGGATCGTTGATCGACACCAGCCAGGAGCGCTGGCGTTGCGAACAGGGCCGCAACTGCCACCTGGTGGCCTCCCTCTCCTACGCGACAGGCCGAGACCAGCTCGACGTCGAGGGCCTGGGCACCACCCGCGTCATCCAGCTCGTCGAGGCGGGCCTAGTCACCGATCTCGCCGACCTGTTCACCCTCACCCGCGACCAGCTTCTCTCCCTGGAGCGGATGGGCGCCACCAGCACCGACAACCTCCTCGCCGCGCTGGCCGCCGCCAAGACACAGGCACTGTCGCGGGTGCTGTGCGCACTCGGCGTCCGCGGCACCGGCCGCTCCATGTCCCGACGCATCGCCCGGCACTTCGCCACCATGGACAACATCCGGGCTGCGGATGCCGAAACACTCCAGCAGGTAGAAGGCATCGGCCCCGAGAAGGCGCCGTCCATCGTCGCCGAGCTCGCCGAGCTCGCCCCGCTGATCGACAAACTCGTCGCAGCCGGGGTGAACATGAGCGAACCCGGCGCCACTCCCCCGCCGGAGACCGCCACAGGCACGGGCACCATCAGTGCCACGACCACCGCCCCAGCCGCCGGCCCGCTCGCCGGGATGACGGTTGTGGTCACCGGCGCAATGACCGGGCCGCTGGAACGGCTCAGCCGCAACCAGATGAACGAGCTGATCGAACGGGCCGGCGGCCGCTCCTCCTCCAGCGTGTCCAAGAAGACCACCCTGGTTGTCGCCGGCGACAACGCCGGGTCCAAACGCGCCAAAGCCGAAGACCTCGGCATCCGCCTCGCCACCCCCGACGAGTTCGCCGCACTCGTGGCCGACCACCTCGGCTGACTTGCTGATGAGCGGCGGAGGGAGGAGGTCCCTCACTGGCGTTGCGGGCCGGCTCCTGCCTCACCTGGGTCTACGGAGAGCCCCTGACATCCGTTCCCGCACGACCGCCTGCGCCGACCCGAGTCCCCTCGCCTGCACATGACCGTGGACCGGTCGGGCATGGCGAGAAAATGCCTCAGGAATCCCGAAGTTACGTCAGCCGAGGGCAAGACACGCTGACGAGGCAGAACTCCGCGGCCAGCAGGCCGGCCGACCAACGAGGCCTGGATCGCTTCCGATCTAAGCCGGACTCACACCAACGAACCCCCTGGAACTGGAGCTCCCATGCGTGTCTTCGTCGCTGGCGCCACCGGCGCCGTCGGCAGTCTGCTCGTCCCGATGCTTGTTGCGGCTGGGCACGAGGTCACCGGGACATCACGGACCCTGGCCGGGATCGAGCGGATCCGAAGCCTCGGAGCAACGGGGGTCCAGGCGGACGCGCTCGACGCGGAGACACTGCGCCAGGCGGTCAGCGCGGCAGCACCGGACATGGTGATCCACCAGCTCACCGACCTCTCCGGCGCGGACGGGGCCGCCAACGGGCGAATGCGCCGCGAGGGCACCCGGAACCTGGTGGAGGCCGCGAAGGCGGCTGGGGTCGGCCGGATCGTCGCGCAGTCGATCTCCTGGGCGTACGCGCCGGGCGAAGGCCCAGCCGAGGAGGTGGTACCGCTCGACGGCACGACCGCTCAACCCCGAGCCCGGATGGTGTCCGCCGTCAGGGTCTTGGAGGAGACGGCGGCCGAGTTGGAGACGGCGGTCGTACTGCGCTACGGCCTGCTGTACGGTCCCGGCACCTGGTACGCACCGGGCGGCGCTTTCGCCGCGGCCCTGACGGGCGACCGGGCGGCGCGGTTCCTGGGCAGCACCGTGGCGAACGACGCGGTGAGCTCCTTCGTCCACGTCGCCGACGCAGCACGCGCGGCGCTGGCCGCGCTGGACTGGCCGGGCGGACCGGTCAACATCGTGGACGACGAGCCCGCCCCGGCCCACGAGTGGCTTCCGGCCCTGGCCAAAGCCCTCAAGGTGCCAGCACCCGGCCCGGTGACGGGTCGGCAGGAGTGGGAGCGCGGAGCTCTCAACGCGCTTGCTCGTAGCAGGGGCTGGCAGCCCGAATGGCCGACCTGGCGGACCGGTTTCGACGCTCAACACGACAACCTGTGAGAGCTCCGGAGCCAGGAACTGAACCACCGCCGCGGAAATGGCCAAGAGAACCGACACGCCTCATCCTGTTAGCCCTAAGGTCTGTCCAGAGGATCTTTGAACCGCCTCGTGATCAACGGCATCCTCTTCCGGAAGCCGCTCGCTTGCGTTCCTCGTCACGCCGGGGTCTGTGAGGCGACGTGGTCAGAGCCACGCCCCTGGGCGGCGTTCAGCGGCCCGCGAGGCGCTGCACCTCGCCGAGCGGGACGGTCTGGAAACCCCCCTGCGCCGCACGCCGAAACGAGTCGCTTCCGGGGATCTCCGCCAGAGGACCGTGGTACGCCCGGGTGGGCCGACCATCTTCCAGCCAGCATCCGGCAGTGCTCAGGACGACCTGCCCCCCGACAACCGGGGCCACCCGCAGGTACAGGCCTGCCGGATCGCCGGGGGACGAGGGCGCAACGATGCCGAAGAGACTGCCATCGGGGGCCCAGAGCGACCCGCTTGGCGTACCAGGCAGCGGGCCGCCGGAACCGCGATCGCTCGACACCCACACCGTGCTTCCCGAGCGGGTCCCGGGACCGCTCAGGGTCCTGACATCGGTGAGGCGCATCTCGGCGTATGCCGACCCATTTCCGGTTGCCGAGCGACCTGTCAAGGCCCCCTTCGCAAGGACAACCGAAAAGCCCTCCTCCCGCGCAACCGCGAGTTGCTGCTGCAGCGGCATGACCGCGCATCCGCCCGCCCCTCCCCCTGTGGCGCCGGTGCCGGGCGCGGCGGAGCCCACAGGCCAGAGCATGATCGCGGCCGCGGCGACAACGGCTGCGCCTCCGGCAGCGAGGACGCGGCGTCGGGCACGCTTGCGGCGTTTGGTCCACAGCGAATCGAGCACGGCTTCCGGATCGGGGGTGTGCGCGGCAAGGGCAGCGGTCAGGTCGTCCACATCCACGGGTCAGCTCCTTTCGGTGAGGGAATGAGCGGAGAGGCGCAGTGAGGCACGCGCCTGGGAGAGATGCGAGCGCACCGTGGCGCTACCGCAACCGAGCACCTGGGCGATTTCCTGGTCGCTCTCGTCGAACAGATAGCGCAGGACGACGGCCACCCTCTGGCGCGGTGTCAGACCCGCCAGCAGACGGTCCACCTCGTCGCGCCGTATCACGGCGTCACTCGCATCGGGATCGACCCGGTCCAGCACAGCGGCGTCACCACTGGGATCGGTACGTCGGCGGTTCGCCCTGCGCCGGTCCGACAGATGCTTGTTGACCACGATCCGGCGCACATAGGCGACGGGGTTCTCCGTCGCGGAGATCCTGCGCCAGCGGGACACGACCACGAGCAGCGCGTCGGAGAGGACGTCCTCGGCCATGTGCGGATCTCCGGTCAGCGCACCCGCGAAGCGGCTGAGCCCCGCAAGCTCAGCACTGAGGAACTCCTCGAGCGTCACGATGTCGATCCCTCCTCGTCGGCGCCGCTCGGTGACGGCGTCTCGGTAGGTAGACGTCACGGCCCCCGTCGTTTGTGCAGGATCGGCGTGGACGAATCTTGACAGCCGGTTCCATGGGTGCCGGTGCCGACCGATCAGCGGTACCGGCTTGCGCCAGTACGTCGGCGTGCACACCCCCATCGCGGGTACGAAGGCCGATGTCGTACATCCTCTTCAGGCTGCTCTCTACTTCGCGACGAGGGGGATCCCCCCATGTCCTTCTTGATCAGCGCCGCAACAGAGTGGTCGGCCTCCGGGAAGGCTTGCCTGCTCCCCCTGTGGTTCGCATGGTCTGGGAGGTGGTGTCACCGCTCCCGGAGGCGCTGGTTGACCGCTGATGAGGGGCATGCCCGCCGACTCTCTCGAGAAGGCAGGGAGGTTGTTGACACGCCACCGCGCTGATCCCGTCCGGCGAGAAGGTCTTCGGCAAACGGCTGCCCAACCGCGAACCCAGGCTCCGCGGAATGTCCGTCAGACCGAACGCGAAGCATGGCGCCGTACTCGTCGTTGCCGACCAGCCCGCCTCGATCGGCACTCGCCGGTGTCGGTGACCTGTGAGGCACGGCTGCGAGGTCTGACGATGTGGCGGATCGCCGGCCTCTACCCCGGCGAGGCCAAGACCGACGCCCGCGACTCGTTCATGATCGCGGTGCTCGGGCAGATCCCGCCATTGCGCCCCGGTCCGCTCCCGGTGCGGGATCCCGTCGATCACGTGCCGGTGATCCCGCCAGCGGCCACAACGCCCGTCGCTGACCGGTAGGAACGGCAGTAGCCGAATCCCACTCCGCATCCGTCAAATCACCCCCCACGCTCACATCAACGATCCGGAGCAGCAGGCAGCCCCACGATCGGCCGGACAAGTCCTAGTGCTGCGGGTGCCATTCGAAGAGCAGGATGGTCGCGTCGTCCCGCAGTTGGTTGCCCTGGCGGTCGAGGATGGCGTCGATGAGGAGCCGCAGCACCTCGGCCGGACGCTGGACGGCCGCGGAGGAACTGATGATGAAGTCAGTGAACGGGTCCAGGCCGAACTCCACTCCGTTCGCGTCGCGTGCCTCCACGACACCGTCGGTGTAGACCAGCACCTGATCGCCGGGTTTCAGTGTCGCCTCATGGACCTGCCGGGCGGCCGGAGCGAGTGGGCCGGCCAGGCCGATCGGAGGCTGCGGGGACTGTCCAGCCCCCCGTCGACCACCTGCTCGGCACGGATCAGCAGCGGCGGCGGGTGACCGCAATTGACCCAGTGCAGCACCCCGGTCTCCGCATCGAGCCGACAGAGCACGCCGGTGCAGAAATGGTCGGGCAGCCATCGGGCGAGCGCCTGGTCGACGGAGTCGACGATTCCCGCGAGGTCGCCACCGCCGCGGCGAGAGGTCCGCGCCGCCGCCATGGCCACCGACGTGGTCAGGCCAGAGGCCAGATCGTGACCCATGGAGTCGAGGATCATGGTGTGCAGCACGTTCTTGACCACCGAGTGGTCGAAGGCGTCGCCGGCGATGTCGTACGCCGGTTCCAGGACCGCGGTCGAGACACACCTGCGGCTGCCGACGGTGTGGGGTGGCAGGAAGGCCCGCAGCATCTCGGCGGGCAACCGCATGGTCATGGTGCGGGTGCGGGCGGCGAGCCAGTCGCTGTAGGCGCGCTTGGAGGTGATCAGCATGGCGAACAGGTGGCCCAGCATGCGGCTACGGCGCAACCGCACCCCGTCCAACGAGGCTGTCCGCACCGCCAGGACACCCAATCGCTCCGCGCCGTCCACCAGAGGCATCCAGACGATCACGCCGCCGTCGGCATCGACCACCCGCGGGGAGACGGTGCGGTAGGCCCAACCGGCCAACGAGCCCTCCACCGGCAGTGGCTCCAAAGCCTCGTCGAGCGGGATGAGCAGCCGTTGTTGCAGGTCGACGAGGTAGATCAACGCGGCGTCCAGGCCGAGAGCTGAAGCGCACCGATTCGCCAGGGCGGACAGTTCGAACGGCAGGGCCGTCTGCGCCTCGATGATCAGTTCTTCCAGCTGACTCTCGTCGACGACGGCATCGGGACCGGCGGACGCGTGTTGTGGGTCCGACACGGGGATCACCCCTTCCGCGCCCAGTCTCACACCGATCCCCATCTCTCTCACGTCAGGCACGATCACCCTGAGTGCGGCCGCGGCGAGGACCGCTCGTTGCACCAGGTGCCAGTCCGCTCGCACTGAGCGTGCTATACGTGCGGTCGGCCGGTTGGACTCGATGAGTGTCAGGAGCCGCCGGGGCGCCAATCACTGTCCGACGGCGCGAGCTCAGTGATCACCAACCTTCGCCGGCGACGATCAATCGTCACCGGCACGGGACAGCGAATACGCGAGGGCAGTCGCGGCGATCACCAGTCTGGAATCAGGATTTGTTCGATGACTTGCTGTCTGACCTGGGCGGCAGTCGCGGCTGGCCTCAGCCCAGTGCCTTCTTGACGAGCGCGATGATGCGCTGTTCGTCGGCCGGCGTCAGCTGCTTCAGGGCGTAGGCGGTCGGCCACATGGCGCCGTCGTCGAGTGCCGCCTGGTCGCTGAAGCCGAGCGTGGCATACCTCGACTTGAACTTCTCCGCGCTCTGGAAGTGGCAGAGGACCTTGCCGTTTCTGGCGTACGCGGGCATCCCGTACCAGAGCTTGGGTGTCAGGTCCGGGGCCGCGGTCTTGATGATGTCGTGGATCCGCTCGGCGAGGACCCGGTCCGCTTCCGCCATATCGGCGATCTTCGCGAGCACGTCCCGCTCCGCTGCCGCCTCCTTCTCCGCCCGCGAACCGCGTTGCGCCGCCGCCTTCTTCTGCTCCTGCGCGTGCTCCTTCATCGCGGCCCGCTCCTCGGCGGTGAAGCCGTTGTACTGCTCGGCGGACGTACCGGAGCTCTCGGTGGACGACTTCGTGGGCTGCATGGCAGGTTCCTCTCGTAAAGGGACGAGGCAGGTCGGGTGGGAGAGTGCGGGGCCGCGCGTCAGGACGATGCGGGGGTGAGCGACGGGTTGGCCTCCCAGGCGAATCCGTCCGGGTCGGTGAAGGGGCCGGCGGTGCTGCCGAGGACGATGCCGTGCGAACCGGCGCCGTCGGCGGGGACGCCGAGGTCCTTGGCCAGGCCGCCGCGCTTGTACAGCGCCAGCTTGACGGGGCTGGACTCGCCGGAGGTGAACTCGGCGTACTTGCCGCCGAAGCTCTTGGCCACTGTCAGGCCCCGGTCCACGTAGAACTGCTTGCTGGCCTTCACATCCTCGACGCCGAGCAGGAGGACCATCTCGTCGATCTCGCGGGTGGCCGGGCCGGTGTCCTTCTTCGCCGAGGTCGCCACCTTCCAGATCGTCCCGTCCGGGGCCTGGACGACGCCGCCGTAGCCCCAGAGCGACTTCGCGGCGGGCTTCAGCACCGTGGCGCCGGCGTCCACGGCGGTGCCGACGAAGCTGTCGACGGTGGCAGGCCGGGACACCGTGAGGGCGAGGGTGAAGCCACGGAATCCGGTGGAGTGTGCCTCGGACGTCCGCAGGCGTATGTACGTGTCCACTCCGAAGGCGGTGTAGAAGCGGTGGGCGGTCTCGGTGTCGGGCACCTCGAGGGTGACGGACGCGATGGACGTGTGGGATGCGGTGGTTGCCATGGCCACCACGCTAGGGGCTGCTGGGCGGCCGGGGCTTCTCGATTCCTGACCGGTCTTCCTGCCTGCTTCGCCACCGTCGCGGGCATCCCCTCCACCGTGACCGGAGAGCCCGCATCGTGAGCCGTGCCCGCAGCCCCCGGGTGCTCAGGCGGTGAGGCCCTCGATCGCCACGGGAAGGTGGCGCGGGCCGCGCAGAACGGCGTTGGCACGGTACGGCGGCGGGTCCTGGAGCAGTCCGGAGAACTTGACCCGGCGGAACAGTTCAGGCACAGCCAGATGTAGTTCCATACGGGCGAGCGGGGCGCCGAAGCAGTAGTGGATGCCGGTGTAGAAACCCAGGTGCTCGTTGTCCTTGCGGTCGGGATCGAACCGGTCAGGGTCCGTGAAGCGTCTTGGATCGCGGTTGGCCGCGGCGAGCATGAGCCAGACCGGCGAGCCCTTGGGGATCGTGGTGCCGGCGACGTCGATGTCGGCCAGGGCGGTGGTCCACGGGACGAACTGGACCGGAGGCTCGTACCGCAGCACTTCCTCGACGAGCGGGGCGGCCAGGTCCGGCTCCCTCTGGAACCGCTGGAGGACGTCGGGGTGGCGCAGCAGGGTGAGGGTCGTATTGGTGATCGCGTTCACGGTGGTCTCGTGGCCGGCGACCAGGAGCAGCACCGCGGTGGCCTCCAGGTCTGCCGGAGTCATGTCGGGGACGAGCGCGCTGAGAATCCCGGGGCCGGGGTGGCGACGTTTGGTCTCGATCAGGTCGGACAGGTAGGCGCCCAGTTCCCGGCGTGCCCGCTGCCCCTTTTCCTGGCCGTCTTCGCCGGATTGGGGATCGAGTGACGACGCCAGGGCATCGGCCCAGCCGTGGAAGCGTGATTCGTCCTCGCGCGGCACCCCGAGGACCTTGCAGATGGCGGTGACGGGCAGGGGGTAGGCGAAGTCCTCGACGATGTCGACCTGGTCCTTGCCTTCGAAGGCGTCGAGCAGCTCGGTGACGACCTTGGCCAGTTCCCCGCGCAGGCCGTCTAGGAACCTGGGGCTGTGCGGGGGACCGAACGGCCGATTGATGGTGTCGCGCAACTGGTCGTGTAGCGGCGGGTCGGTGAAGATGAAGCTCGGTGGCAGGCCTGTGTCCTCCGCTTCCGCCGTGCGGGCGTAGCCGGATGAACGGTTCCTCGTGTCGTTGCTCAGCCGCGGGTCGTTGGCCAGGCTCCGCACCTCGTAGTAGGTGCTGACCAGGAAGGTGCCGTCGTCCTCCCGCCTGACCGGTGTCCTGCGCAGTTCCTCGTAGAGCGGGTATGGATCCGCCCGATTGGCGTAGTCGGTGATCTGCGCGGAGATGGTGTCGGGCGTCATGGTGTCTCCTGAGGGCTCCGGGCGGCACAAGGCCGGCGAGCAGGCATGTGACGGAGCGAACTCGACATGCCGCTCGCTCGGTGCGTGACCCGTGAGCGTGACGGTTGGGCCCGTGGGCGGGCACGTGAGGGTCGGGGAAGGCCGGGTCGGCCGGCTGCAGCGTCTCGGGTCGGCCGTCGACCGAGTGGTACTCCGGCGGGAAAGGCGCTCCGGCCGCGATCTGCTGCTCGTAGAACCCCAGCCACTTGCCCCCGTCGAAGGAGGCCACGGCGAAGACGCGGCCGGGGTACCCGTACACCGCGACGAACCCGACTCGTCGCCGATCATGGTCAGCGATCCGGTGAAGCCCTGGTCGCCCAAGGTCTCCACCGCGCGCAGGCCTGCCGGCGAGGCGTCGACGACGACAATGCGGCACTGGCGCCGCAGGACCTCGACATCCGTGTCAGCCGACATGGGGCACGCCACACCCTTCGTCGGCTCATCGGAGTTCGAGTATGGTCTGCACCGGGCAGACGGCGGCTGCCTCCTCCACCCGGTCACCTTTCGCCTCGTCGAAGCGAAAGCGGAACAGGAGCGCTTCGTACCCGCGCAGGGAGAAGACGTCCGGGGCGAGAAAGACGCACTGCGTGAATCCCTGGCACCGATTGAGATCGACGACAAGCCTCATGTGGGACCCGCTCCCTGCACGGGCCGCGGTGGCCGAGCCCCGCAGCCGTCTGCGCTCGGTCCATGTGGTCGGTGGGCATGCCTCACCCTCACCATCGACCCCCCGGACGGTTCTCGCAAGGCGAAGGGGTGCTGGGCCATGCCGCCGCCGTCGATGTCCCAGACGGCGCCGGTGCCCCAGTCGGTCTGGTCCGACAGGAGGAAGGCGATGGTTGCCGCGACGTCGTCAGCGGTGCCGGTCCGGCCGAGAGGGTGGAAGGTGTTGAACCCGTCGAGGGCGCAGTCGACATCCGTCGGCCGCAGCCACCGATCCCGACACCGCCTTCCCCGTCACTCCCGGGCACGAGGTCGCCGGTGTCATCGCCGAACTGGGCGACGAGGTCCAAGGCTGGGCGGTCGGGGATCGCGTGGCCGTCGGGTGGTTCGGCGGCAGCTGCGGGCACTGCGCGTTCTGCCGGGCGGGCGACGTGGTCCACTGCCCCGAACGCAAGGTGCCCGGTCTGTCCTACCCGGGTGGTTGGGCCCAGAGCATCAACGTGCCCGCTGACGCGCTCGCGCGCATCCCCGACGAGCTCGGCCTCTTCGACGCGGCCCCGTTCGGCTGCGCGGGCGTGACGACCTTCAACGCCGTGCGCAAGGCGGGCACCAGTGCGGGCGGGCGGGTCGCCGCGTTCGGGGTCGGCGGACTGGGGCACCTCGCCCTCCAGTTCGCGGCCGAGCTCGGCTACGAAACCATCGCGGTCGCCCGCGGCGACGACCGCGAGGAACTCGCCCGCGACCTCGGCGCCCACCACTACGTCGACAGCACCGGCCGGGCGTCCGGAGCCGCCCTGAAGGAACTCGGCGGCGCGGACCTCATCGTCTGCACCGCCTCTTCCACCGCCCCCGTCGATGAACTCCTCACCGGCCTCAACGTCCACGGACAGCTCACCCTCGTCGGCGTCGACGCCGGATCGCCGACCGTTCCGGCAGCCCAGCTCGTCATGAACGGCCACACCGTCACCGGGCACCTCACCGGCGGCGCGCGCGAGACCCAGGAGGCGATGGAGTTCGCCGTCACCAACAACGTGCGCCCCATGATCGAGCGGATGCCGCTGGGGCAGGCCGGTGAGGCCGTGACCCGGCTACGCTCCGGGGCTCCCCGCTTCCGCATCGTTCTGGACCCCGCGGGCGGCAAATGATCAGGCCCGCCAGGCCGTCGCCCCGGATTCTCCCTGTCACTGCGGGCGGGCCACGGGATTCGCACACGCCCGCACCGCTCGCCCAGGATTCGACAAGGCCGTCACCACCCAGCTCGCGCAGCTCTTCGGGCCGGCCGCGGCCACTCCCGACATCCTGTACGTGCAGAACTGGAACACTGAGCTGCCGTCGCCGCCACCGCCTACCGCCGATGAAGCCCGTGAACCACGAGACCTCCGTGCCGGACATCACCGTCGACGGCACCGGCCTGCTCTGCGTCACCCTCCTGATGCGCCTGGGCAAGGAGATCGACGGCGCCGAGCCGGGCAGCGTGGTCCACGTCGTGGCCACTGACCCGGCCGCCCCGCTCGACCTGCCCGCCTGGTGCCACCTGACCGGACACCACTACCTCGGTCCTGCTCCCGGCGACGATCGGCCCGTCTACGCCCTTCGGCTCTCGGTCAACGCCCGCCCAACCAAGGCCGACGCCCCTTGGTGGCCCACCGACGCGTGAAGGTCGTACGCGAGGGTTCGGGTCCGCGTCGCCCGCTCATTCGCTGTTCGGCGATGGTGGCCGGGGCCGAACCGGCGCCCTTCGCTCTTCCGGCGATCCGCGGCTTCTCCGGAGTGGGGTACCGGCCGGGAGTGAGGACAGCACACGTCCGTCCTTGGATGCTGTTGTCTGCTGACGCGCTGATGTCAGTATTGATGACACGTCGTTACGCCCTCCGAGACCGGTTCCGGCTTTGCACCGCGGGTCGTTTCCTCGCTGGTTGGCCCCGCCCTTCTTGTGTCCTGCAGCGCGCACCTACGGCGTGAAACCGCAGCTGATGTCGAGCCGTCACCCAATACGACACGAAGAGTTCAACCTCGTCAATTGCATTTGCATGTTGACACGGCCGTATACGGTGACACCTGCCCGCATCGCAGCAAGCAATCGCTACCAGGAAGGAAACAGCTGTGCCCATTTCAAGGTGGTGCCTGATGGCCGCTGCTCCGGTGCTCGGACTGTCAATTGCCGGATGCCAAGCCTCCGCGTCCCCAAGTTCCCAGTCTCAGGGCAACGAGGGAGGGGGCAGCTATGAAGTCATCCATCTCCACGGGGAGATGACACAGAGCAAGAGGCTCGAGAACGGAGATCATGCAACCGGAGTAGGCAACCAGGTTCTCATCACCGAAAAACTCGTCCGCAACGGGAGCAAGGACGGCTTCTCCGCGACAAGGTGCACCCAGGTCGGGGGGTCGTTGAATCCCAGCGCAGAGAAACCGAACACCCAGCTGTGTTCAGGGGTTTACAGCCTCGGGAGCGGGCAGCTCAGCTGGCAAAATACGCTCGCGGTTACGAGCCAGGGGACTCCACCGCCATGGAAAACCGCTATCACCGGTGGCACGGGCGCGTACGCAAATGCTCGCGGCTATGTTCTTGTCAACGGGGCTGCGCGAGACTACACCGTTTATCTCGTTCGAGCGTCCTCCTGAAAGCGCGAGGCCAATTGTTCCTGACCTTCAGAGCGTCGGCACGGCGTGAGCGTGTAGCGGGCGCCCGATGAGGGAGTCGTGGCCACCTTTCCGCTGGCACCGATCTTGATCCGGTCCCGCAGGCCGGCACCGACCAGAGCGTTGTGAACGGTGATGAGTCCCTCGGTGAGCGGACTGCCCAGGTGGTCGGAGAACTCCAGCGGTGCGGAGCCGGTGCCACCCTCCGCTCCGTCCACGATGATGAAGTCCGGTGCGGTGCCCTCTTCGAAACCGCAGCCTGAACCCGGCGAACCTATGTGGCCACAGCGCCTAGCCGAGGGGATTCCAGTTGAACCAGCCTCGGGAAGTGTCGTAGACGTTCGTGGGTTCGTCGCAAGTCTGGGATGTCGAGATCTGCAAGGCGACGGCATCCGCGCGCGCCGCATAGTCGTCCGACAGAACCACCAAGATCAGAACCGAAGACAGCATGAGCACGGGAAGAACTCGTCCCCGTCGTACGCGTGAGATGACCAGTGCTGCCACGGACAGCACGAGGCCGGCCATCAGGAGCCACCGGTTCACGCCTGCTTCCCGGTCGAGTCGTTTGGACAGCTCTACAAGGTCATCGCAGAGTATGTACGTCTCCGGTCCACCGAACAGCGACAGACAGCGTTCCAGTACTGCGGCCAGCACGATGAACATCCCAAGGGCCGGCAGCAGACTCGGATCTCTCTCCGACGCCGACTCCGTCCTGACCTGCCGCGCAACCCCCATTGCCCCTACCCTTCGACTGTCCGGCGGAACATCCGGCCGAGCGCAGAGATTACCGCCCCATGTGCGTCGGGGCGCGGTTGCCCAACTCGGTGAACCTGGGCGGTCAGAGCGCTACTGGACTTGATTGGGTGATGTCGGGTGCGCAGGTCGCGCGGACACCTGATGGGAATGCGCTGGCCCAGCTCTTTTCAGCCTGCGAGAAGATGATCCTTGAGGTCATGGCATGGACGACAGCGAGTGCTGCTGACACGTGAGCGTCAGGGCGAACAGCGCGCCCCCGCCGGGCGGTGGCGCGACCGCCGTGGATGGCGCATCCCACATCCGCTACGGATGTCAGACCAAGCGGACGCAGGACCGCCGGGCGGCCCCACCCTCACGGGAGTGCCGCCCGGCGGTCGACGGTGTGGCCTGGGGCTACCGCACGTCGTAGGCCCGGGTCACGATCTGGGTGAGGGAGTTGCCGTTCGCATCGGTCAGTTCGGTCTTCAGGGTGACCTGCTTGCCGGAGGCACCGGCGTGGTTCACCGTCGCCGCCCAGGTGCTGTCGTGCTCGGCGATGGCTGCCTCGGTCCAGGTGGTGGCGCCGTCGTAGGGGTACGAGAGCTTGGCGCACCGCAATCGCCGGGTGCGTATCCGGCGTGGCCGATGATGGCCAGAGTGCGATCCTCGGCGGGCCGGTCGGTACGCACGGTCGATCGGTGTGCCTCGCGCGCGTCGAGGAGGACCGTGGTGTCCTTGGCGATCTCCAGCTGCGGACGGGCGGCGTACGTCGAGGAGTTCACCATGGGGCTGTCGCTGTCCGGCGTGGTGATGAAGGAGGACAGGAAACAAGGCGGTGGGCTTCCGGCCGATGCCAGAACACACCGCAGCGTCCTCCGCCGGGGTGGACAAGGGGAGTGGGCTGGGTTTGTCCAGTCGTTACGGGCGTAGGTGTCCGGTGCCGATGAAGTCGGTCCGGTGCGATCCGCTCACCTGGGGGACTGGATCGGATGGCAATCAGGCTGTGGCGAGGAGCGCGCTGATGTCACCTGCCGGGGAGGTTCCGTCTCAGAGCGCGGTGAGGCGGGCGATCGTTCCGATCTCGAGCGCGGTCCAGATTGCGCCGTCGGGTCCTTGGGCGATGCCGTGGGGTTCCGAGGCCGGGCTGGGGAGGTCGTGTTCGTCGATACGGCCGTCGGGGGTGATCCGGCCTATACGGTTGGCGCCCCACTCGGTGAACCAGCAGTTTCCGTCGGCGCCGGTGGCGATGGCGTGGGGGCGTGACGCGCGGTCCGGCAGGGCGAATTCGTCGATCTTTCCGTCCGGCGCGATCCGTCCGATCTGACCGACTCCGATCTCGACGAACCACATGGCGCCATCGGCGCCCGCGGTGATGCCTACTGGGGCGCCGGCCGAGGTGGGCAGCGGGTGGACGGTGACGTCGCCGTCGACTCCGATGGCGCCGATCGCGTTCGCCTGGTTCATGGTGAACCACAGTCTGCCGTCCGAGCCGGCGGCGATGGCCGACGGGAAAGCTCCCGAGAGCGGGAGAGGGAACTCGGTGACATGACCGTCGGGTGTGATGCGGCCGATGCGGTCGGCGTTGGCTTCGGTGAACCACAGCGCGTCATCGGGGCCCGTGACGATCCCGAACGGCCCGGCGTCCGGGGTCGGCAGCGGGAACGAGACGACGTCTCCGGTCGTGGTGATACGGCCGATCCGGTGGCTGCGGAACTCGGTGAACCACAGCGCGCCGTCGGGCCCGGCCGTGATGGTCGACGGTCCGCTGGCAGCCGATTCAAGCCGGTAGGAGGTGACATGACCGTCGAGGGTGATCCGGCCGATCCGCCCGTGGTGGACCATGGTGAACCACAGTGCGCCGTCCGGTCCGGCGGTGATTCCGTAGGGTCCGGCCTCCCGGTCGGAGACGGAGAACTCTGCGATCGCAACGGTCGGACGCCGGGGCATGGGCGGACTCCTTGATCGGTGGAGGGGGGAAGCGCGACTGCGGATGCTATCCGGGCCGCGGCGCCCGCGCCCTCGAATATCCCCGGCCGGAAGGGGACTCAGCCTCCCCGGGACGAGGCAGTCGCCGTCGTCCGCGTACGGAATCCACGAAGGACAACTCGACGTAGACCGGGGCCAACCCCATCGATACAGCCTCGCTCCCAGCCATCAACTCTCCCAGCCGGCTCGCCTCGCAGGGCTAGTTGCGAGGGCACGTGACCCCGGCGGACTGAGTTCGCTCTCAAACGACTCGATCGGATGACGACGAACGGTGGGCAGATACAGGTCTGGTCCCTGGGGCACGAAGGCCGACCGTTGTCTCGGACGATCTGGTCGACGCAGGTCAGCGAGGGGCTGACCGCGCCCGGAGGATGAAGGGAACCCCTTCTCAGAGCACAGGGCGTCGAGCCCCCGAGGGACGTCGCTGATGTCGATGCCCGTGACTCGGTGCCCGACCGCGGTCAGCGCGCAGGCCGCCGGGACGCCGGTCCCGCAGCCCACGTCGAGGACCGTGCTCGAACCGGGGATCCCCAGCCGGCCCGACGCCAACGCGACGGGGCCCCTGAGCGTCGTACGGCTCAGTGCGCCGAGCCGTACGACGTCACGGTCCCTGTTCCTTCAGGGCGTCAGATGCCCGCCGTCAGCGTTTTCAGCGCTGCTCGCCCTGGCCCATGCCGATACCGGTCTTCCAGGACGTGACGAACACACCGGACTTGTAGATGTCGGTCGTGCCGGGGAAGAGGAAGCTTGTCGCGCGGTTGGTCCCGTCGGGCATGGCGAGCGTGAGGCCGTTGACCTCCCGCTTGTCCGCTTGTGTATCGGGTGCCGAATAGAAGATGGTCGCGTGCAGCGGCGAGTCGGAGCGCAGCACGAGAGTGCCGCCGCGGCCGTTGATGGAAACGGGGACCTTCTTGGTCTCGTCCGGCGGAGTACTGACGGTGATCAGCGGGGTGTCGCTGAGGCTGCAGGTGATTCCGTCGTGGGCGAGCAGCGTGAGGTCGAAGCTGCGCTGGCCGAGCCCGTAGGAGTAGCCACCGAAGTAGAACGACACATTGTTGGTGGTGCAGGGCTGGACCGCCGCCTTGGTGGCGGTGGTGGTGGCGCTGGCCATGCCGGAGCCGGCCAGGAGCGTGGCGGACAGCGCCGCCGCGACAGCCGTTGCCCGAGTCCTTCGACGCATGGGGACGGGTCCTCTCTTTTCTCGTCGGTGGAAGAAGCGGATCAGAACGCGCCGAGGCCGTGGGGCATGCCGATTCCGGTCAGCCCGTCCCAGCCTGCGGCGGCGTTGCACAGCGAGTGCCTGATGCCGGGGTACTCGGCGCACTGGTGGAAGTCCTCGTTGTTCCCGCTGGTGATGTCCGTGAAGTCGGACGACGGGGCCTTGTAGAGCGTGCTCGGGCCCTGCACGGAGGCCAGGTGTCCGGCACGGGCGTACAGGCCCGCGATGTACGGTGCGGAGGCGCTCGTACCGCCGACGATCGTCCAGTCGTTGGGCTCGCCGCTGCTCGGGGCGTCGGTGTCGTAAACGGCCAGGCCGGTCGCCGGGTCGGCGTCCGCGGACACGTCGGCGGCAGCCCGGTGGTGGCCGCATGCCGCGGTCACTGAGGCGGGCTGCCCGTTGGCGGCGGCGAAGTCGGTCTCGCATCCGCTGCCGGCGGCCCACCAGCCAGTCGCCGGGCCGGTGGCGGGCAGAGTGACGCCGCCCACGGCGATCACTGAGGGCAGGTTGGACGGCCACATCTGATGGATGCCGCCGTTGAAGCCCTCGTCCCCGGTGGAGGCGGTGATCGCAACGCCCTTGTGCTTGAACGCCTTGAGGTCGGCACCGCTCGTGTTGGTCACGTCCGCCGTGTAGCCGTAACTGATGCTGACGGCCGAGGCGTTGGCGGCCACCGCAGTGTTGACTGCCTTGGCGAAGTCGCCGGTGGAGACGTCGTTGTCGTCCTCGCCGTCCTGCCAGGGCACGGAGATTTCCACCAGGTGGCAGGTGGGGCACGCTGCGGAGGCCGCGTCGAGGTCGAGTGAGGTCTCGAGGGCGAGATCCTCTTCGAGGGCCGCTCCGGCGCCCTTCTTCTGCGGCGCCGGCTGTTTGCCGCCGGTGTAGTTCTCCAGGGTGAGGCAGCCGGACGCCGTGTCGCAGGCCGGCAGACCGTAGGCGGAGCGGTAGGTGGCCAGGTCGGAGGCGAGGGTGGCGTCGACGCCCGCGTCGATGATCGCGATGGTCGCCGTGCTCTTCGACGTGGCGGGCAAGCCGTACGCCTTGGCCAGGTCGCCCGGACCGTAACCCGCGGGCGCGGCCGCGCGCAGGGGCGTAGCGCTGCCGGTCTTCTCGGTGACGACCCGGGCCCCGCACTGTGGGCAGACGGTGCGCACGCCGTGCCCGGCCAGCAACGACCCGGACCGCACCTCCTGGCGCAGCCGGGCGACCGGTTCGCCACTGTCGGCGACAGCGGCCGACTTGGCGGTCACGCCGCCCGACGGCGCAACGGCGACGGCGTAGGAGGAGGCCAGTGCTCCGACCACCAGGGTGGAGGCCACCGCCACGACCGCCAGTTGGCCGGCCAGTCGGCCCCCATCGGCCGTGCGTATGACCGGCCGTCTCCCTCTTGCTCTTGTTCGATCCACAGATTCCCAAATCCTCTCTGCGTCCGGCTTGTTGGGCGCGGACGCTGCCCACAGCGGCCCCGGCGTCCGCTGACGCGGAGTGCCGGGACAGCCGTGATGCGATGCATCACACGAGTGGGATCACTCCCCCGCATCGAACAGTTCTTCGAATGGCTGAAAATTTACCTGACGCCAAGTCATGGATGGCCGGGCATGTCTGCCGCTGGCCAGGGTTACGCAGTCGAAGGAGGCGACCAGGAGTGACTCAAACGGGCCCGGGCGGCCTCGACTTCGCCCATGCAGTCGTCGCCGGTCCCATGAGCATCGTCGCCGAACCTGGCCCGCTCGTCCCCGCCACCGGAGATCACCCGGGCCGACGGCAGCACGCACATCCTCGGGGTCGGCGCTTTCCGGCACTGCGACCCCCTCCACCGCACCTGGCGGCGGATCTGGGACGGCCCCACCTAGCTACTTGTCGCGGGGCTGGACGTTGTCGGCGCAAGACGACGGGCGGGGGCTCGGTTCGAGGGGTGGGCGGTATCTCCGATCGAGGTACTGATCGAGGGTGGCCAGGATGTCGTTGACTGGGCCGAAGCTGATCATGGCGGTTGTGCCACCCGCGATCTCGCCGCGCAGGGGGAAGAGGGCGTCGTGCGCTTGTGTGGCGAGTGATTCGTCCTGGACCAGGATCGCTGTATGTGCGTTGACGGCCCAGAGCGAGTCATACAGGTGGTCAGCAGGGGGTCTGGGCAGGATGGCGGCCGCCTCACGGGCCGCTGCGAGGTTGCCGCAGGCGAGGTGGAGGAGGGGCTGGACCCAGGGACGGTAGGGGCCCCAGTCGAGGTCGGGGTCCGTTGGCACGGGACGCTGGTGGCGCAGCCGGAGTGAGAGGAGCGCGAGCGGGAGGATGCCGGCTTCCACCCCGGGCATGCCGGCGCCGGCGAGGTCGGTGGCTACGGTGCGATAGGCATGAGCGACCTCGGCGGGGTCGTCCGAGCGTTCTGCCAGCTGCATGGCCCGGAAAGCGGCGGTGAGAACGTGCACGAGCGGGGTCTCGTGCGTGGCGGCGAGCCGCTCGGCCGCCACGACGTGCCGTTGCGCGGTCTCGGTGTCGCCGCGGGCCGCGCAGACCTGGATCTTGATCAGACGGCCGAGGATCTCGAACATCGGGAGATCATGCCGGGTGGAGAGATCGATGAGCTCGCCGGCGATCACGTCGCGTTCTCCGGTGCGCCCGGGGCGCTGGAAGGACTGTACGAATCGGGCGTTGAGCGCGAGTACCAGCACGCTGGGGTCGTGGAGGTCTCGGGCAAGCCGCTCGGCCTCGGTCGCAGCCTCGGCGGCCCAGCGGTCTCGGGTTCCACGATGCTCCAGCCCGATGGTGGCGAGGAGGCGTGCTCGAAGCGCGACCGGAGCACATGGCCCCAGTCGGTCCAGAGTGCGCCGGGTGGTCGCGACCAGGGCCTCGGACCGTCCGGGATCGTCGGCGCGCGTCCAGATGGTGGGGACGTCGTACGCCGCGATCACGCGGGCCGTGAGGCCGGGGTCTTCGGTCCCTTCTGCTTCCGCGGCGGCCGCGGCGCGTTGCTCTTGGGCAAGTACCAGGTTGGTGCCGCCTGTGACCGCGGCGGCCCGGGCGACGGTGCTCATCGAACGCAGCCGGGTGTAGGTCCCCGTCGCTTCTGTGCGCGTGAGGAGGCGCAGCCGGTCCTCGCCGCGAGGGGCGGGCGTGAGGTGCGGAGCGCGCCGGAGGATGTCACGTTCGAGATGGTCGAGGCTGTCCGCCGATTGCAGTCCGAACCGATCCAGCAGCCTGGCACGCGCGTCACGCAGCGAGGCCAGCGCGTCGACCTGGCGGCCGGCTTGGCAGAGAGCATGGGCGAGCAGAACCCAGGCATGCTCCCGCCAAGGGTGTGCGGTGGCGAACGCCTCCAGCTCCGGGACGAGGGGCCCGCCGCGTCCGAGGTCGAGCATCGCTCGGGCGCGCAGCTCGACGGCTTGACGGTGCAGTTCTGTCAGCCGGGCGCGCTCTGGCGCCAGCCAGGGCGAGGCGTCGAGGTCTGCGTACGGCTCGCCCCGCCACGACGACAGCGCTTCGCTCAGCGCACAGGCGGCCTGGCCGCTGGGGCCGTCGTGCTTGGCCCGAAGGGTGTCCTCGAACCGGTGGGCGTCGACGTGTTCCCGTGGAATCCGCAAGGCGTATCCGGTGCCGACGGTCTCGATGGTGTGCGACCGGGTTCGCGGAAGACGATCGGGTTCGAGGGCGCGGCGGAGCTCGGCGACGAAGGTGCGGACCGTCCCGGCCGCTGCGGGCGGGGGGTCCTCCCAGAGATCATCGACCAGCACCGGAAGCGGGACGGCCCGGCCGCCGGCCGCCACCAGCCGTCCCAGAAGCTCGCGGCGACGCCGGCTGCCCACCAGTACCGGGTGGCCCTCGGCATCCGTGACCTCGATCGGCCCGAGCACCTTGACGAGGATCTCCATGTCGTCATTGTCGTCGGTTTCGGTCTGCTGCTGATCCACTGCTGATCCGGCTCTCGGATCATCCCTGTCGTGCATGCATCCGTGCATGCATCCGTGCATGCATCCGTGCATGCATCCGTGCATGCATCCGTGCATGCATCCGTGCATGCATCCGTGCATGTGCGGCAGCGACTCACGAGTCTGGCAGAAGGAGACGACAACAATGGGCATCAGCATTCCGGGGTTCGATACCCGGTCGATCGGTGTGGGTGACGGCGTCGAGCTGAACGCGGCAGTCGGTGGAGAAGGAACGGCCGTTGTGCTCCTCCACGGCTTTCCCGAGACCCACCTGATGTGGCGGCATGTCGCTCCCGTCCTGGCCGAGCACCACACTGTGATCTGCCCCGATCTTCGCGGTTATGGCGCCAGCAGCAAGCCGGAAGCGGTCACCGAGGACACCTACTCGAAGCGGACGATGGCCGCAGACATCGTCGGCCTGGCCGACGCACTCGGGTTCGACCGATTCGCGCTGGTCGGGCACGACCGGGGTGCGCATGTTGCCTTCCGGGCCGGCCTTGATCACCCGAGTCGGATCAGCCACCTGGGAATCCTGGACATCGTTCCCACTCTGGACACCTGGAACGTCCTCCGCGGGGTCAGCGCGGCGGTGGCCTTCCACCTGTATCTGATGGCTCAGCCGCCCGGCCTGCCCGAGCGGCTGATCACGGGCAGCGCCGACGCGTTCTTCGGCCACTTCCTCGACGTCTGGTCGAGGAGCTCCGACGCGATCCCGGCGGAAGTGCGCGCCCAGTACCTTCGCGCATGCCGGGACGCCGTTCCGTCGATCGTTGCCGACTATCGTGCCACCGCGACCGTCGACATCGAACATGACCAGGCCGATCTCGACGCCGGCAACCGGCTCACCATGCCGGTGACGGTCGTCCAGCAGGACTGGGGCCGACAGCTGGGCTTCGACGCCACCGCGACCTGGCGGCCGTGGAGCACCGACCTTCAGCACTTCACCACCCAGGCGGGCCACTTCATGGCCGAGGAGGCTCCGGAGGACATCGCCACGCTGATCCTGAACCTGGTGAAGCGGTGATCCTCCCGGACAGGCCGGTATCGGCCGCAACTCACCGAAGGCTCTGACGCGCTCCGCGCGACGGGCCGCCGTGACCCAATCCAACGCCCCGGTGACCGTGGACGGACGACGAAGACTCATCGAGCGGGCGGTGTCCCGCGGCACCGTCATGGAGCGGTCCCTCTTCGCAGGTCAGAGCATGAGACGTCCCAGGATTCCTGCACCGGACTCCGAACGCTGGATTCGGCAAGTGCTCCTGTCGCAGCCTCAATTGCACGCAGACAGCGGCCTGGTCCCATCCGATGCCGCTCTCACCACACCGTGACCGAAGACCGGGAGGCATTCCCATGACAAGTGCGCGCAAGATCATTGCTGCAGCCGCCGCCGTACTGGCGATCAGCGCAGGAACCACCGCAGCGGCCGGTGCCGCCTCCGCTCAGGTGGCGCCGACTCAGGACTCCATCCACGACAGTCAGGCGGCCGGCTGGCACCATCTGTGGGGCCCGACGAAGATCACCGCTTCCTACCTCAACGACCATGGCAAGAAGTGGGTGTCCAGGTCGTTCGACGCCCACTCGGCGCGGGTCATCGGCGCCTTCCGCTGCTGGAACGGCGGCGACCACAGCAAGGCAAGGCTGCGGATCTACAACGTCGAGACGCACAAGTGGATCGGCGACAGCGGCGCTCAGCCCTGCGACTGGACGATGAACTACGTCCAGAACGTGGGCGGCTACCGGGACGGTCAGCCGCTGCGGTTCGTCGTCACGTCGGTCGGCAAGGCGCACACCACCGAGGTCGGGGCGTTCGGCGCGCAGTGACCTTCCATGCCGTGCCCGTCAGAAAAACATGCAGCCCATATGGGAGAAAGGACAGATCATGAACGCGCGCAAGCGTGCCGCCATCGCAGCCGCCGGAGCGGCAGTGGCACTCGGAGCCGGCATCACCTGCGCGGGCGTCTCGCCGCTCGCCCAGGCCCAGACCGCACAGCCGACCGCACCGGCTTCGGCCTCCGGTCCGTTTCGGATCCACTCCTACGCCGGAGGCGGCAACAAGCAGACGCCGATCATGTGGGCGAACCACTCCGCTCAGATCTGCTACAACGCATGGGGGTCGCACCTGAAGGACGGCTACAACCTGTACCTGCACGCCAGTTCGGGTATCAAGTGGACAAGCCCGAGGTACTACGGCCCGAAGCACAAGACGTGCAGCCCCTGGAAGTCTTTCCGAGGCAACTTCACCGGGATGCTGCTCGCCCGTCCGAACGGAGGGGCCAGCGTCTACGCCGACGTATGGCTCTACTACAACTGATCACCCCCTGCCCGCGGTCCACGTCCGGGTCCGCACGAACGAGAGTTCCGTGACGCCGCACGGCGCGCAGGATCGGGTGGCCCAGGTGGAGTACACCCCCCGGGCCACCCGACACCATGGCCGGTCGAGGACCACTGGGCCAGGCTGTGCCGGCTCGACGGCGGCCGCGAGGACGCTCGCGGCACGGCGTGCTCGTGTGAGCCCTGTACGCGCCCCCGGCCCGGCGGGAAGACTTCCTTGCCACGGGCATGTGGCCAGAACGTCACCCTCCGCCTTTGCCCGGCTTCTTCAGGAAGGCAGGTCGGTCGCTGTGCTGTTGCGTCTGCCCACGTCGTTGTCCGAAGCGCGGGAATGTCTGGCCGAGGGGGCCCTGCCCATCGGCGGGGCAACGCTCCTGTGGGCCACCTTTCAGCGGGACGGCTTCCCCGAACTCGCGATGTCTCTGCGCGACCTGCCGGAGGCCAACGTTCTGGGGCCCGAGACCGTAGGCGGCGCGGTCGTCCTGAACCGCGTCGACGACCGCGTACCCGATGTGCTGCGTCTGGCGGCCGGTACGGTGGGCACCGGGGCCGTTCGGCGGACGGCGACGGTGGGCGGCAACCTCGCCGGCAGCACGCTGCGCTGCCTGCTGCCCGCGGCACTTGTCCTGAACGCCAGAGCGACCGTCCTGGAGTCCGACGGTGTCCACGAGACGGATCTGGCCGAGGTGACCGCCAAGCGTCCCCTGCTGCTCAGCCTCCGCTGGCGCACTCCTATCGCCTCCGCCTATCGCAAACTGCCCTCTCAAGCCGGCGGACCGCCACCCCTCGTCGTAGCCTCGGCGTTGCACGCCGACGAGGACACGGGCGTCCGCCTCCGTGTCGCCGTACGCGATGGCTACGACGTGCTGAGCGGTGTCACCGCCGCTGATGCCGACACCGAACAGACCTTGCGCGCATTGCACGGAACGGCTCTCGGCGACCTGCCGGCCGCCGCCTGGGAAGCCGTCCGCCCACAGATCATCGGCCTGCTGGGGGCGTACGGTCACCTCTGAGGGAGCGGGCGCAGCGACGGGCGGCCAAACCGCTGCTCACCGCCTGCCAGGACGAGCGCAGGCTGCCGGACGCCGAGCCCATGCGCTGCCTTCACGAGCTTCACATGGCGGAGTCGAGGGTGTGCCCCCATGCGTCCACGGTGGTGATCACCTGGAAGTGGTTGAGGTGGAGGTGAACGGGATGGTGGAAGTCGGTGACGAACCGCCACAGCTCGGTGGTGCCGAGCCGGACGGTGGCCAGGGGCCTGCCGGGCTCGTACGGGCGGCCGTTGATGGTCCAGCCGGTGGACCGGCCCGCCGCTGAAAGTGGAACGGTCGGATCGCCGCTGCCCGCTCCGGCCGCGGGGCGGGTATCGCGGACAGCCGGTCCGGTATGCGCGAGTCGCCGGCCGGTGGCCGCGCGGTGGAGACGGCGAAGCACATGATGTCCGCCGTGCTGCCACTGCCCAACCGGTTCACAAGCCGCACGCGGGTGCCGGGCCGGTAGCGGGAGAAGTCGACGATCACGTCGAAGCGTTCGGCGGGGGCGATGTCCAGGGTGTCGTGCGCGAGGGGGCCTTTCCAGCAGGCCGCCGTCGCCGCCGATCTGCACGAGACCGCCACCGCCCGGCGGCTGGGGGTCAAGTGCCAGACGGTAGCGGCGGGCGTTGGAGGCGTTGAGCAGGCGGAGGCGGTAGCGCAGCCGCTGTGTCTCCAGCACCGGCCAGGGTGCCCCGTTGACGAGGAGGACGTCGCCGAGGACGCCGTCCATGTACGGGCCGGTGACACCAGGTGTGTGTTGGACCGCGTCCAGGGCGGGGTACCGGAAGGACCCGTCGGCGGCGAAGGTCCGGTCGGTGATCATCAAGGGGATGTCTCGTTCACCGCGAGGCAGCGGCAGTGCCTCTTCCTCGTCGTCGTGGACGAGGTGGAAGCCGGCAAGGCCGTGCCAGACGTTCGGGCCTGTGAAGCCCATGCGGTGGTCGTGGTACCACAGGGTGGCGGCCCGCTGCTCCATCGGATAGGTGTACGTCCGCTCGACCGGGGCGTCGTCCCGCGATCGGGCCGCCTCGGACATGCCCGGCATCCCTGCCATGCCGTCGCCGTGGGAGGCCGTGCCGCTGCGCGGCAGGATCAGCGCGGTCGGATAGCCGTCGCTGCCGTAGGGGGTGTGACCGCCGTGCAGGTGGACCACGGTCGGATGCGGCAGTTCGTTGCGGTGCCGCACCACCGTCCTTCGGCCCGATCGGGAGACCAGGGTCGGCCCGGGGAAGGTGCCGCCGTAGGT
Source organism: Streptomyces sp. NPDC001222 (assembly GCF_042896945.1). NCBI lineage: Bacteria > Bacillati > Actinomycetota > Actinomycetes > Kitasatosporales > Streptomycetaceae > Streptomyces > Streptomyces sp. NPDC001222. The sequence goes on along the minus strand of NZ_JBIAXT010000050.1, from coordinate 4,004 downwards.
CCACGCGGTGGTCTCGAGCCCGGGAAGGATCCGCAGACGCGCCGTCTGCTGGATGATTTCGTACACATCAGTCGTGCCGCTGGAGCGCGCGGGCGCGAGCACCGACGGGACGGGCAGCGGCACCGCGTACGGCCGCGGCAGGGGTGCCTGGCTGCGCAACAGCAGCCCTGGCTGACCCGGCGTCAGCACCCCTCCGGCCATGGCCCATCCGCCCGCGGCGAGCGCGCCACCGCCCAGGGCAGCAGCGGCGAGCAGGCGACGCCTGGCGATGCCCCCGGTCATACGCGCTCCTCAAGGGCACGGTTCGGGCCTGCTGAAGGGCGCCAGGCCCAGACGAGCATGAGCACGGTGCAGGCGATGATCGGCACGCCCAGCGGGACGTGTACGGCCAGCACCCGCGCGTACCCCATGGCGATCCGGACCCGCGCACGCGCGCAGCACTGTTCAACGTCCGAGAATTCGGCGGAGGACGCCGGTCAGTTCCTCTTCCCCGTCTGTTGGCCCGCTGTCCGTCCGCCAAGCGACGAAGCCGTCCGGGCGTACGAGGACGGCACCGTCCGGTGTCGTGCCGTGCACGGTTGACCAGTGGGGGCCGTCGCCGGTGTCGAGATCGTACGCGGCGCCGCTGCCGATCAGGTAGCCATCGAGCGGCACGTTCAGTTGTCCGCCCGCCGTCCGGGCAGCCTCGCGCCAGTCCGGACGTCCGCAGAGCAGGACGAAGGAGCGCTCGTACAGATCGATGGTGGAGACTGTCGCTCCGTTGCGTGTCACCCACATGTGAGGTGCGCGAGTGCCGGGGTCGGCGGACAGGTGCAGACGATCGGGGATGGTCGGTGCGCCGGCGTCAGCACCGACCACCGCTGCGGAGACGTACCGGTATCCCAGCGCCACCGTCATCGGATCGATGGAGCTGTCCGCCGAGGGCCTGGCGGTGTAGCCGGAGCGCTCTTCACCGGGGGCCCGCAGGATTGCCTGCACACTGGTGGCCTGTGCCACCGGACGGCGTTCGGATTCGTAGCTGTCCAACAGCCTGTGGCCCGCCCAGCCACGCAATACCGCAGCGAGCTTCCAGACGAGGTTGTGTGCATCCTGGATACCGGTGTTGGCGCCGAATGCCCCAGTCGGCGGCATTTCGTGTGCCGAGTCACCGATGAGGAACACCCGTCCGTCTCGGTAGCTGTCCGCCAGCCGCTCCGACGCACGCCACGGTGCCTTGCCGGTGATCTCGACATCCAGATCACGCACTCCGGCCGCTGTCCGGATGTGCTCGGCACACCGGTCGTCGGTGAGGTGTTCCACTGTCTGTCCACGCTCGGGAAACCATGGCAGCTGGAAGACCCACTGCTCTTTGTTGTCCACGGGCTGCAGCAAACCCTCGCCCGACGGGTTGGTGATGTAGCACAGGATGAAGCGCTCCTCCCCGACCACCTCGCGAAGCTTCCTGCTGCGGAAGGTGATGCTGACGCGGTGGAACAGATCTCCTGCTCCCGACTGCCGGATGCCGAGCCGCTCACGCACGGGGCTGCGGGGGCCGTCAGCAGCGAGCAGGTAATCCGCGCGCACCGTACGGGTCTCACCGGAATCCGCGCTCCGCACGACGGCGTCCACACCATGGCGGTCCTGTGAGAAGGACACCAGCTCTGTACTGAAGCGCACGTCCCCACCGAGATCCCGGGTGCCTTGGAGCAGTACGGGTTCGAGATCGTACTGGCTGCAGTCACACCGGACCGTCGAACACAGATCGGCCTCGGGCGGCCTGCCGGTTATCGGCGTCTGGAGCCATTCCCGGTGTTCCCCGTGCAGGGTGTCCACGCGCAGAATCCCGCGGTTGTGAGACAACGCGCCCGCCGCTTTCCGGATCTCGGGCTCAAGGGCCGCGGTCCGGAACAGTTCCATCGTCCGCATGTTGTTGCGGCGGCCGCGCGGATGCGTCGACAGTGCGGCATGGCGTTCAACGACACGGTGCTGAATCCCAAGACGCCCGAGGAACAGGGATGCGGACAACCCAACGAGCGACCCCCCAGCAATCAGCACAGGCACATACTCATCTCCATCGTTCATCGCGTGTTCTCCTCTGCGGTCTGCAGCGCTGCGCCCCTGCCGAGGTCTGCCTGCAACCCTTTCTTTTCCTTTTGCCGCATGTTGGCTGGAAATACCCGAGCAATCACCTGGATGCCGCAGTAGAGCCGGAGTCAACGATCCCTGGGGTGTGCCGACCGCTTACAGACAGACCCCGGACACCTGGGACGGTGCGCTGCAGTCGATCAGCGTCACCGCTCCTTCCGTTCGAGGGCCGGGCGCAGTGCGTCGACGATCAGGTCGAGGAGCCGGTCGACCTTCTCCGGCGAGTCGATCGCCATGGTCGAGAGGAACACGCCGAGGAGCATCATCGTGACGTCCTCAGGATCGACGTCCGAGCGCAGCGAACCAGTCTCTGCGCCACGGCGCAGCATCATGGCGATGGCGGCCGTGATGCGTTCCCGCGTCGCGGGCGTGGCGATGCTGCCCGACGCCCAGCCCGCACGCAGCGTGTCGGACAGGCCGCGCTTGATCTTGAAGAACGCCGCGTACCGGGTCATCCATGCGCGCAGTGCGGCTGCGGGCTCATGTTCGCCGAGAAGCGCCGGCGCGCTGGACACGACCTCGTCGAGCTCGGCGGAGTAGACGGCCTCCACGAGCGCCTCACGGGTCGGGAAGTGCCGGTACAGCGTGCCGATCCCGACGCCGGCCGCGCGCGCGATCGCGTCCAGCGGAACGGCATCCGGTGTCGCGGCGAAGGCGTTCCTGGCGGCGGCGAGGAGTCGGTCGCGGTTCCGCCGTGCGTCGGCACGTTCCGGCCGACCGGGCGCTGCCGCGCTGCGGCCGGTGGCCGCGGGTTCGGTCTCAGACAAAACGGAGGGCCTCCGGTTAGTGCTACGGTGAAACGGAGAGACTCCGCTTCGCCCATGGTCCCACGTGAAGGAGAGAGCCGATGGCTTCCCCCGCCCGATCTCCTCAGGTCACCGCCTCCGGCGCGGTGCGCGCCGGCGGCTCCGGACGGCTCGCGGGCCGTACCGTCTCCCGGATCGGCTTCGGTGCGATGCAGCTGGAGCGCCTGCGAAGCGACCGCAAGGCCGCGATCGCGATACTGCGTCGCTGCATCGAGCTGGGGATCGACCACATCGACACCGCCCAGTTCTACGGCCACGGCTTCGTGAACGAGGTGATCCACGAAGCCGTCCGCCCCGAGGACGATGTCATCGTGGTCAGCAAGGTCGGCGCCGAACCCGACCCCGACGGCCCGCTCCCCCTCCGCCTCGCGCAGCGCCCCGAGCAGCTGCGGGCCGGCGTCGAGGACAACCTCGCGGCCCTCGGGATGGAGCAGATCCCCCTGGTCAACCTGCGCCGTACGGACACCGGCCCCGGCCTGCGTGCCGAAGGGGACCAGGTCGTCGCCCTCGACGACCAGCTCGCCGTGATGACCGCCCTTCGCGACGAAGGCAAGATCGGCGCGATCGGCCTCAGCAGCGTCTCCCTCGACGTCCTGCGCAGCGCCCTGCCCGCGGGCATCGCATGTGTGCAGAACGCCTACAGCCTCTTGGCCCGCGACGATGAGGAGATGCTCCGCCTGTGCCTGGAGGAAGGCATCGCCTGGGTGCCGTACTTCCCGCTCGGCAGCGCCTTCGACGGCATGCCGAAGGTGACCGACGAGCCCGCCGTCATCACCGCCGCGCGTGAGCTGGGCGTCACACCCGCCCAGGTCGGACTGGCCTGGCTGCTGCACCACGCCCCGAACGTGTTGCTGATCCCCGGCACGGCCGACCCCGATCACCTGGAGGCGAACGTGAGGGCGGGAGCGGTCACGCTCGACAAGGCAACGCTCTCCGTCTTGGACGCCGTCCCGTCCCGCTCAGGAGACATCGCGCTCGACTAGAAGGTCGATGAAGATCTTGGTGAGGGGTTGTCTGGTCGTGCGGCCGGATGGCCCCTACGGTCATGTGCCGGCCGGCGCGAGGTGCCAGGTG
>NZ_JBIAXT010000049.1:0-47305 GCF_042896945.1 Streptomyces sp. NPDC001222 | reverse complement strand
GACCGTGGCGGGTTCCGCCGTGACGGTGGTGACCGTCCGGGCTTCCGCCGTGACGACGACCGTGGCGGGTTCCGCCGTGACGGTGGTGACCGTCCCGGCTTCCGCCGTGACGATCAGCGCGGTGGCTTCGGTCGCCGGGACGACCGCCGTGACGACCGGCGTGGCGAGGACCGTGGCGACCGGAGTGGCTTCCGTCGCGATGACCGCCGTGACGACAGGCGCGACGAGCGCCGTGACGACCGGGGTGGCTACGGCCGCCGTGACGACCGGCGCGATGACCACCGTGGCGTCGAGCGTGGCGACAGGCGTGATGACCGCCGCGACGACAGGCGAGACGAGCGCGGCGGCTACCCCCGCCGTGACGACCGCGGCGGCTACCCTCGCCGTGACGACCGCGGTGCGCGCGGCCCCCGCCGCGACGACCGAGGCGGCCGTCCCGGTGGCTTCCGAGGCCGTGACGACCGTCGTGACGACCGGCGCGATGACCGTCGCGGTGGCGGCCGGTTCCGTGACGAGCGGGATCGTGACCGGGAGCCGATCAAGCGGCTGCCGATCCCCGAGGACGTCACGGGTGACGAGATCGACAAGGACGTACGGCAGGAGCTGCAGAGCCTGCCCAAGACCCTCGCGGAGGACGTCGCCAGGAACCTGGTGATGGTGGCCAGGCTCATCGACGAGGACCCCGAGGGCGCGTACGCCTACTCGAAGGTCGCGCTGCGGCTCGCGTCCCGTGTCGCCGCCGTGCGCGAGGCCGGTGGCTTCGCCGCGTACGCCAACCAGAAGTACGGCGAGGCGCTCGCCGAGTTCCGGGCGGCCCGGCGGATGACCGGGAACATCGATCTGTGGCCTCTCATGGCGGACTGCGAGCGCGGCCTCGGCCGGCCGGAGAAGGCGCTGGACATGGCCGGTGCGCCCGAGGTGCACAAGCTCGACAAGGCCGGTCAGGTCGAGATGCGGCTCGTCGCCGCCGGGGCGCGCCGTGACATGGGGCAGCTCGACGCCGCCATCGTGACGCTGCAGAGCCCGGAGCTGGCGTCCAACTCCGTGCAGCCGTGGACCGCGCGACTGCGGTACGCGTACGCCGACGCCCTCCTCGCCGCCGGGCGGGAGAACGAGGCGCGTGACTGGTTCGCCAAGGCCGTCGAGTCCGACAAGGACGGCAGCACGGACGCCTCCGACCGGCTCGCCGAGCTGGACGGCGTGGAGTTCGTCGACGCGCTCGACGAGACGGCGGACGACGCGGACAAGAACGAGGCCGGCCTCGGCGGGGACGACGGCGACGGGTCCTCCTCCGAGCCGTCGAGCGCGGACACCGCGGACACCGCGGACACCGCGGACACCGCGGACACCGCGGACGTCGAGGACGTCGAGGACGCCGAGGACGGCACCGAGCGCGGCGCCGGGGACCGGGACTGACCCTCGCACACCGAAAGGGGCGGGATCCGACAGGGATCCCGCCCCTTCGTGTCTCCGGGGTGCCTCAGGAGGTCAGGGTCAGGGTCCGCAGGACCAGCCCCGACGCCGGCTTCGGACCGAACGACGTCGACTTGCGGGGCATCGTCACGCCTTGGCGGGCCAGCTCGCGTACGACCTCCTCGCGGACCGGGTGCATCAGCACGGCCGTGCCGCCGATGCGCTCGGCCTTCTCGACCGTGGCGGCCGTGTCATGGATGTAGGCGATGTGCTCCGGCGAGTCCTCGGGGATGCGCCACAGGTGTTCCAGCAGCGTCCGGTGCAGGACGGTCGCGTCCAGGGTGCGCCAGGCCTCCGGCGGGTCCGCGGGCACCGTACGGGCCAGCAGTTCAGGGGACGGCCGGTCCACGAGATGGAAGGTGCCGTCGCCCGCCAGCAGATAGGCGTTGCCGTGGCCGGCCGCCTCCGCCAGCGCGTCCAGGGCCTCGGGCAGGGGGACGGCCAGGTCGCGGACGCGGAACAGGCCGGTGAGGGCGGACAGTGCGTCGGCCACCGGGAGGCGGTGCAGAAGACGGTGGATCGCGCGCACCCGGAGGGGGTATCGGGCGGTGTCCACGAGGAGGACCAGTCCGTAGTCCCAGGGGCTGGGGGAGCCGTGCTCCGCGCGTAGACGCAGATACGTCGCCCAGCGATGGTGGCCGTCGGCGATGAGGGCCTGGTGCTGGGCCAGCTCCGACTGGATCTCGGCGACCTCGGCCGGATCCGTGACCGCCCACAGACGATGGCTGAAACCGTCCTCCGTGGTGGTGCGCAGCAGCGGTGAACGTTCGGCGGTGCGTTCGATGACGGCCCCCGCGCCGGTCGCGTCTCCGCTGCCCCGGTAGGTCAGCAGCAGGGGTTCGAGGTTGGCCGATGTCGCGCGCATCAGGGCCGCACGGTCGGCGATCACATGCGGCATCACGTCCTCATGGGGGAGGACCACACCGTCCGAGGGCTGCGACACACGCAGCGCGCCGATCACTCCGCGCTGGAGCAGCCCGTTGCCGCGCTGTTCGTAGATGTAGAGACCGGGTTCGGCGTCGGCCCTGAGGACGCCCTCGTCGAGCCAGCGGCGCAGGGTGTGGGCCGCCTGCTTGTTGCGTGCCGCCGGGGTGGCCGCCTGGGGCAGGATCAGACGGACGATGTTGTGCGGATCCGCCGATTCGAGGTGCAGCAGCCCGTCCGGGCGTACGACGACGTCGTACGGCGGCGAGGTGACCGCGGCGAGGCTGCCGACCCGGTCGGGGTCGTAGCGCAGGCCCCGGAAAGGGGTCAGTTCAAGGCCCTTGCCCGCCGGTACGTCCCTGGGACCTGCAGTGTTCATTGATGCATCGTAAGTGTGTCAGTGCCGTGGGGGATGATCGGGGAAACGAGCGAACGAGGAGCGATGTGCAATGAGCCAGACCGTCAGGACGCGGCCCGAGGGCAGTGCGCGCCCCCTGAGCGAGGCGTACGACACGGCGCTGCTCGACCTGGACGGGGTGGTGTACGCGGGCGGCCGGGCGATCGTGCACGCCGTGGAGTCGCTCGGGACCGCTCGATCGGGCGGCATGCATCTGGCGTACGTGACGAACAACGCGCTGCGCACGCCGGACGCGGTGGCCGTGCACCTCACCGAGCTGGGGATACCGGCCGAGGCGTCGGACGTGGTCACCTCGGCGCAGGCGGTCGCCCGGCTGATCAGTGAGCAGGTGCCCGGCGGGTCGCGGGTGCTGGTGATCGGCGGTGAGGGGCTGCGCGTCGCGCTGCGGGAGCGCGGGCTCGAGCCCGTGGAATCGGCCGACGACGATCCGGTAGCCGTGGTGCAGGGATACGGTGGGCCCGAGCTGGCCTGGGGGCGGTTCGCCGAGGCGTGCTACGCCATCGCGCGCGGGCTGCCCTGGTTCGCGTCCAACACCGATCTCACGATCCCGAGCGCGCGCGGCATCGCACCGGGCAACGGGGCGGCCGTGGAGGTCGTCAGGATCGCGACCGGTGCCGAACCGCAGGTGGCGGGCAAGCCGCTGCCTCCGATGCACCGGGAGACGATCCTGCGGACCGGTGCCCGGCGGCCGCTGGTGGTCGGGGACCGGCTCGACACGGACATCGAGGGCGCGTTCAACGGCGAGGTGGACTCGCTGCTCGTGCTGACCGGGGTGACCGACGGCGCCCAGCTGCTGGCCGCTCCCGTGCACCACCGGCCGACCTATGTGGACGCTGATCTGCGGGGGCTGCTGACCGGTCAGCCGGAGGTGGAGCCGGCGGGCGACGGCTTCCGCTGCGGCGGCTGGACGGCGACGGCGGGCCGGGAACAGCTGGAACTGACGGGCGAGGGCGAGGCCCTGGACGGGCTGCGGGCGCTGTGCGCGGCGGCCTGGACCGCGGCCGGCGACGGCGTCTGCGAGCTGGACGGGGGGAAGGCGCTGGCGCGACTGGGCCTGTGAGCCGGGAGGGCGGCCCTCCAGCGACTAGCGAGGGTAGGCTAACCTAACCTCGTGTTGGTCGACAGTCCTCCCGAACCTCGCGCGGAGACCGCCCCCGCGCCCCCAACCCGCCGGGCGATACGGTCCTTTGGGCTCCTCCTCTCGCTGGTGATCCTGGCGCTCGTCGTGCTGGCGAGCATCGCGGTCGGGGCGAAGGGGCTCTCGCCGCAGCAGGTCTGGCACGGTCTGTTCCACAACTCGGGCACTTATGCCGACGTGGTCGTCGGCGACCGGCTGTCGCGGACGGTGCTGGGACTGCTCGCCGGCGCCGCCCTCGGCCTGTCCGGTGCCGTTCTCCAGGCGCTCACCCGCAATCCGCTGGCCGACCCGGGACTGCTCGGCATCAACGCGGGCGCGTCCGCGGCGGTCGTCACCGCCATCACCTACTTCGGCGTCACCAGCCTGAGCGGCTATGTCTGGTTCGCCTTCTTCGGCGCGGCCGCCGTCGGGGCCCTGGTGTGGTTCCTCGGCGGCAGCCGGGGCGCCACCCCGGTGCGGCTCGCGCTCGCCGGGACCGCGATCAGCGCGGCGCTCTACGGCTATCTCCAGGCCGTGATGATCACGGACGACGCGGCGCTCGGCAAGATGCGCTTCTGGACGGTCGGTTCGCTGGCCTCGGCCACCGACTCGACCATCCGGCAGGTCCTGCCCTTCCTCGTGGCCGGCACGGTCCTCGCGCTGGGTCTCGCCCGGCCGCTGAACGCCGTGGCGATGGGCGACGACACCGCCCGCGCCCTCGGCGCCGGCCTCAACCGCACCCGCGCCCTCGCCATGGCCGCCGCCACCGTGCTGTGCGGTGCGGCGACCGCGGCCTGCGGCCCGATCGTGTTCGTCGGGTTGATGGTCCCGCACGCCGTACGGTCCTTCACCGGCCCGGACCTGCGCTGGATCCTGCCGTACGCGACCGTGCTGTCGCCTGTGCTGCTGCTCGGCTCCGACGTCATCGGCCGTGTCGTCGCCCGGCCCGCCGAGCTCCAGGTCGGCATCGTGACCGCGATCATCGGCGGCCCGGTCTTCATCTTCCTCGTACGACGACGCAGGACGGCGCAGCTGTGAAGACCACCCGTGCCCTGCGCACCCCGGGCGGGCTCTCCGCGCGCCTCGACCTCCGGGCGTTCTCCGTCGTCGTCCTGCTGCTGGCCGCCGCACTCACCGCGAGCGTCCTGCTGATCGGCACCGGCGACTTCTCGATCCCGGCCGGCGACGTCCTCAGAACGCCGTTCGGGGGCGGCAACCCGGGCCAGGAGTTCATCGTCACCGAACTCAGGCTGCCCCGGGTGCTCATCGGCCTGCTGGTCGGTGCCTCACTGGGGCTCGGCGGGGCCCTGTTCCAGTCCATCTCCCGCAATCCGCTGGGCAGTCCGGACGTACTCGGCCTCGGGCAGGGCTCGACGGCCGGGGCGCTCGTGGTGATCGTGCTGTTCTCCGGCAGCGCGACCCAGGTCGCCCTCGGCGCGCTCGTCGGCGGACTGGCCACCGGGTTCGCCATCTATCTGCTGGCCTGGAAGCAGGGCGTGCACGGCTACCGGCTGGTCCTGGTCGGCATCGGCGTCAGCGCCGTCGTCACCGCGGTCAACGGCTATCTGCTCACCAAGGCCGACCTCGTCGACGCGGCCCGCGCGGTCGTCTGGATGACCGGCTCCCTCAACGGGCGCGACTGGGACCAGGTGTGGCCGCTGCTCGCGCTCTGCGCGGTCCTCGTACCGCTCGTCCTCGGCCAGTCCCGGGGGCTGCGGATGACGGAGATGGGCGACGACGTCGCATACGCCCTCGGGGTGCGCGTCCAGCGCGTACGGGTGCTGCTGATGGTGTCCGCCGTGCTGCTCACCGCGGGAGCCACCGCCGCCGCGGGCCCGGTCGGATTCGTGGCGCTCACCGCGCCGCAGCTCGCCCGCCGGCTGACCCGCTCGCCCGGGCCGAACCTCGTGGCCTCCATGGTCATGGGCGCCACCCTGCTGATCGTCGCGGACTGGACCGCGCAGCGGGCCTTCGGCGCCGACCAGCTGCCCGTGGGCGTGGTCACCGGGGTCCTGGGCGGTCTCTATCTGCTGTGGCTGCTGGTCACCGAGCGCCGGGCGGGCCGCGTATGAGTGCCCCGAGCGCCCTGGACGGACCCGAAACGAACGACACAAGGAGCACCGTGAACCGCCTCTCCGCCGACGACGTCACCCTCGCGTACGACCGGCGCGTGATCGCCGAGCGGTTGTCCGTGGAGATCCCCGACAACTCCTTCACCGTGATCGTCGGGCCCAACGCCTGCGGCAAGTCCACCCTGCTGAGGGCGTTGTCCCGGATGCTCAAGCCGTCCCAGGGGCGGGTGCTGCTGGACGGCCAGGTCATCCAGTCGATGCCGGCGAAGAAGGTCGCACGGACCCTGGGCCTGCTGCCGCAGTCCTCGATCGCGCCGGACGGGATCACCGTCGGAGACCTGGTGGCCCGGGGGCGCTATCCGCACCAGGGGATCCTGCGCCAGTGGTCCGGCGAGGACGAGCGGGTCGTCCGGGAGTCGATGACGCAGACCGGGGTCGACGAACTCGCCGACCGCTACGTCGACGAACTCTCCGGGGGCCAGCGGCAGCGGGTGTGGATCGCCATGGCGCTCGCCCAGCAGACCCCCCTGCTGCTGCTCGACGAGCCGACCACCTATCTCGACATCCAGCACCAGATCGACGTACTCGACCTGTGTGCCGAACTGCACGAGACACAGGGACGGACGCTGGTCGCGGTGCTGCACGACCTCAACCACGCGGCGCGGTACGCCACCCATCTCATCGCCCTGCGCGACGGCGAGGTCGTCGCCGAGGGGGCGCCGAAGGACATCGTCACGGCGGAGCTCGTCGAGAAGGTCTTCGGGCTGCGCTGCCAGGTCATCGACGACCCGGAGACCGGCACCCCGCTGGTGGTCCCGGCGGCCCGCAGGGCACGTACGCGCGTCGCGGCGGAGGAGGCGGCCTGAGCCGCCACGGGGGCCGGGGAGGCGGCTCGCCGCCGGAGTGGCTAGAGGAGCTTTCTGAGGCGCAGCAGGTCCAGCAGGGCCGCCTCCAGTTTCACCCGGCCCGAGGCCCACGCCTTCGCGAAGTGCAGCCGGCCGTCGACCATCTCCAGCAGGTCGTCGCCGGTCATCGCGAGCCTGATCTGTGCCTTGTCGGGCGGCGGCCCCTGGAGCGTGTCGAGCACGCGGATCCGGCCGTCCTGGAGGCGGCCGACGAAGGTGACGTCCAGATCGGTGATACGGCAGCTGAGCGAGCGGTCCAGGGCCGCGGCCGCCCGCACGTCCCCGTCGGCGCCCGCCAGGGTGTCCGAAAACTTTTCGAGTGCCCTGCGGCACTCCTCAATGGTGGCCATCGTGAGCGACGGTACCTCAGCGCCACGAGGTAGCGTCGGGGCATGAGCGACTCTGTGACCGCGGCGGAGGCGGCAGCGGCGCAGGCCGACCCCGCGTCCTCGGTGGAACCTGCGGCCGAACCCGAGCACGACCCGGCCGCCCCGGCCCCGCTGCACGTGGACCGGACCCCGACCGGCAACGCCGAGGTCGACGCCCGGCTGGAGCGGCTGGCCGACGCCGACCACCTCGCCACGGACGGCCATGTCGAGGTGTACGAGGATGTACACCAGGGGCTGCGTGACGTGCTCACCGCACTCGACGCCCGCCCGGGGCCCCCGGCCCCCGCCCGTCACCCGACCACCACCCCTCAATGAGACCCTTCGGGTCGCACCAGTCAGATGACCGTACGAGAACAGGAGCTGAACCGAACGTGGCAGGAGTGGCACGCCGCCGTCTGGACGCGGAGCTGGTCCGCCGGAAGCTCGCGCGCTCGCGCGAGCACGCGAGCCAGCTGATCGCCGCGGGCCGGGTCACCGTCGGCAAGACCGTCGCGACCAAGCCCGCCACCCAGGTGGAGACCGCCGCCGCCATCGTCGTCGTGCAGGACGACAGCGATCCCGAGTACGTGTCCCGGGGCGGCCACAAGCTGGCAGGCGCGCTGAAGGCCTTCGTGCCCGAGGGCCTGACGGTCGAGGGGCGGCGCGCGCTGGACGCCGGCGCGTCCACCGGAGGCTTCACCGACGTCCTGCTGCGCGCGGGCGCCGCCCAGGTCGTCGCCGTGGACGTCGGGTACGGACAATTGGCCTGGTCGCTCCGGAGCGATGAACGCGTCACCGTCAAGGACCGTACGAACGTACGGGAGTTGACGCTCGAAGCGATCGATGGGGAACCTGTGGATCTTGTCGTGGGGGATCTGTCCTTCATCCCGCTCGGACTGGTGCTGCCCGCCCTGGTGCGGTGCACGAAGCCGGATGCCGACCTGGTGATGATGGTCAAGCCTCAGTTCGAGGTGGGGAAGGAACGGCTCGGCAGCGGAGGTGTGGTGCGCAGCCCCGAGCTGCGTGCCGAGGCCGTGCGCGGGGTGGCCGAGCGGGCCGGGGAGCTGGGACTCGGCGTGAAGGGCGTGACGGCCAGTCCCCTGCCCGGACCCTCGGGCAACGTCGAGTACTTTCTGTGGCTGCGAGCCGGGGCACCCGCTCTGGACCCGGCCGATGTTGACCGTGCAGTGGCGGAGGGGCCGCGTTGACACAGAACTCAGCTCGTACTGTTTTCCTGCTCGCCCACACCGGGCGGCCTGCGGCCATTCGCAGCGCCGAGCTGGTGGTCAAGGGTCTCGTGCGGTGCGGGATCGGCGTACGGGTCCTGGAGGCGGAGGCGGCCGACCTGCCGCTGCCGGAGGAGGTGGAGCTGGTCAAGGAGGCCACTCCGCAGTGCCTCGACGGGTGCGAACTGCTCATCGTGCTCGGCGGTGACGGAACCCTGCTGCGCGGCGCCGAGTTCGCCCGCGCCTCCGGGGTGCCGATGCTCGGCATCAACCTGGGCCGGGTCGGCTTCCTCGCCGAGGCCGAGCGCGACGACCTCGACCGGGTCGTCGACCGGGTGGTGATGAAGGCGTACGAGGTCGAGGAGCGCATGACCGTCGACGTCGTCGTGCACAAGAACGGCGACATCGTGCACACCGACTGGGCGCTCAACGAGGCGGCCGTGCAGAAGGTCTCCGCCGAGAAGCTCCTGGAGGTCGTCCTGGAGATCGACGGTCGGCCCGTGACCGGGTTCGGCTGCGACGGCATCGTGTGCGCCACCCCGACCGGATCCACCGCGTACGCCTTCTCCGCGGGCGGGCCCGTGGTGTGGCCCGAGGTGGAGGCCCTGCTCATGGTGCCGATCAGCGCGCACGCGCTGTTCGCCAAGCCGCTGGTGACCTCGCCCAACTCCGTGCTCGCCGTGGAGGTGCAGCCGGACACCCCGCACGGGGTGCTGTGGTGCGACGGACGGCGCACGGTGGAGCTGCCCCAGGGCGCGCGGGTCGAGGTGCGGCGGGGAGCGGTGCCGGTACGGCTGGCCCGGCTGCACCACGCCTCGTTCACCGACCGCCTCGTGGCCAAGTTCGCCCTGCCGGTGTCCGGGTGGCGGGGAGCGCCCCACTAGCCCCACTGAAGGGTGCGGGCTGGGTATGCGGGAGCGCGGTGTCCCCCTCCGGGGTGACAGGGCCGCTCGCACATCCCCAGCCCGACCTCGTATGGTCTTCTCCGTGTTGGAGGAGATGCGGATACGGTCGCTCGGAGTCATCGACGACGCGGTCGTCGAGCTGTCACCCGGCTTCACCGCCGTGACCGGTGAGACGGGCGCGGGCAAGACCATGGTCGTCACCAGCCTCGGTCTGCTGCTCGGCGGGCGCGCGGACCCGGCGCTCGTGCGGATCGGCGCGAAGAACGCGGTCGTCGAGGGACGGATCACCCTGTCCCCGGGCGCCTCCGCCGCCGTACGCGCCGAAGAGGCCGGGGCCGAGCTGGACGACGGGGCGCTGCTGATCAGCCGCACCGTGTCCGCCGAGGGACGCTCGCGGGCCCACCTCGGCGGCCGCTCCGTGCCCGTCGGGGTACTGGCGGAGCTGGCCGACGAGCTGATCGCCGTGCACGGGCAGACCGACCAGCAGGGCCTGCTGAAACTGTCCCGGCAGCGGCAGGCGCTCGACCGGTACGCCGGTGACGCCGTCGCCACGCCCCTCGCCAAGTACGGCGAGGCCTACCGGCGGCTGCGAGCTGTCTCCCTCGAGCTGGAGGAGATCACCACGCGGGCCCGGGAACGGGCCCAGGAAGCCGACATGCTGCGCTTCGGGCTCGACGAGATCGCGGCCGTGGAGCCGCGGGCCGGCGAGGACGCGGAGCTGGCCGAGGAGGCCGAGCGGCTCGGGCACGCGGAGGCGCTCGCGTCGGCGGCGACCGCCGCACACGCGGCGCTCGCCGGCAATCCCGAGGACCCCGAGGGCGTCGACGCGGCCACCCTGGTCGCGGGCGCGCACCGGGCCCTGGAGGCGGTGCGGTCGCACGATCCGGCGCTGGCGGGGCTCGCCGACCGGATCGGGGAGATCGGGATCCTGCTGGGCGATGTGGCGGGGGAGCTGGCCGGGTACGCCGACGACCTCGACGCCGATCCGCTGCGGCTGGCGGCCGTGGAGGAGCGGCGGGCCGCCCTCACCGCGCTGACCCGGAAGTACGGCCAGGACGTGGGCGCCGTGCTCGCCTGGGCCGAGCAGAGCGCCGCGCGGCTGACCGAACTCGACGGCGACGACGACCGGATCGAGGAGCTGACCGCCGAACGGGACGGGCTGCGCACCGAACTGGGCGCGCTCGCCCAGGCGCTGACCGATGCGCGGACGGAGGCCGCCGAGCGGTTCGCCGCCGCCGTCACCGCCGAACTGGCCTCGCTCGCCATGCCGCACGCGCGCGTGTCGTTCGAGCTCCGGCAGACGGACGACCCGGACGGCGTCGAGGTCGGCGGGCGTACGGTCGCGTACGGGCCGTCGGGCGTCGACGAGGTCGAGCTGCTGCTCGCGCCCCACCCGGGCGCGCCGCCGCGGCCCATCGCCAAGGGCGCCTCGGGCGGTGAGCTGTCCCGGGTGATGCTCGCGGTCGAGGTCGTGTTCGCGGGGACGGACCCCGTGCCCACCTACCTCTTCGACGAGGTCGACGCGGGCGTCGGCGGCAAGGCGGCGGTCGAGATCGGGCGGCGTCTGGCCCGCCTCGCAAAGACCGCGCAGGTCGTGGTCGTCACCCATCTGCCGCAGGTCGCGGCGTTCGCCGACCGGCAGCTGCTGGTGGAGAAGACGAACGACGGGTCGGTGACCCGGTCGGGCGTGAAGGTGCTGGAGGGCGAGGACCGCGTCCGCGAGCTGTCCCGGATGCTGGCGGGCCAGGAGGACTCGGAGACCGCCCGGGCGCACGCGGAAGAGCTCTTGGCGACGGCGCGGGCGGACGGCTAGGGCTGTTTCGAAAGTCCCGTCCGGCCCGCGGCGTCCGGTACGGGGCCTCGCCGCGTTGTCGGGATCGGCCGCGTACACCCAGTACGCGGACGACCCTCCGCCTTGCGACGCGCCGCACCGGACGCCGCGGGGCCAGCCCTTCGGGCGGACGACCCTCCGCCTTGCGACGCGCCGCACCGGACGCCGCGGGGCCCGCCCTTCGGGCGGACGACCCTCCGTCTTGCGACGCGCCGCACCGGACGCCGCGGGGCCCGCCCTTCGGGCGGACGACGCTGCTTTCGAAACGCTCCCTGGCAGGAAGCGCTGCCGGCCGGCTCCCGTAGGGTGACGGGATGATCATGCGCTCTCGCAGGACCGTCTCGTTCGTCCGCGCCGCGGCCGTCACCCGCGCCGCCACCACCGCCCTGCGCGCCCTGGCGCCGGGCGGGCCCGGCCGCTGGGAGCGGACGAATCACGCGGGGCGGACCGTCGAGCTGTACGCGGGGCCCGCCTCGGCCGTGGCCGTCGCGCTCGGCGCCGGGCGGGTCCGTCCGGCCGCCGGACTCGCGGTGCTCGCCGCCGGTGCCTGTGGCGCCTACGACGACGTCGCCGGTGCCGGGGATCCCCGGCGCGGGTTCCGGGCGCATCTGTCGGCCCTGCGGGACCGCGAGGTCACCAGCGGCGCGGTGAAGCTGTTCGGGATCTCCGCGGCGGCGCTCGCCGCGGGGGCCGTACTGCAGCGGCGGCCGCTGGACAAGGCGCTCGCGGGTGTGGTGATCGCGGGGGCCGCGCACTTCGTCAACCTCGTGGACGTGCGGCCGGGCCGGGCCGCCGGGACCGTCCTCGCCCTCGGGGCTCCGGGGCTGCTGCGCGCGGGAGCGGGCGGGGAGCTGTGCGCCGCCGTGGCGGGGGCCGCCGCCGCGGTGCTGCCCGACGATCTGGGCGAGCGGGCGATGCTCGGGGACACCGGGGCCCATGCGCTGGGCGCCGCCCTCGGGGCCGCCGTGGCCGCCGGCTGGGGATCGCCCCGCCTGAACGGCGTCGAGCGGCCGGGCGGCCGGGCCGGGCTCCTCGCCCACGCGGCTGCGTTCGTCGCCGCGGCCGCGTTCGGGGACAAGGTGACCGAGGCGGCACGGACCTGGGGAACCGGCTCACCCCGGCTCACCACGTCCATAGCGCCCGCACACACCACCTGAGCCCGCCACGCGCCCTCACTCGGGGGAGTGACCGGGCGCGCCCCCCTTCGCTCGGTCCGCCGTCGTCGCGGTCCTCCGCCGGTGCCGCACCACCCCCGCTCCCTGGCATGCTTGAGCCATCCGCGGAGCATCTCGCGCGGTCCACGCCCACCGCGCGATCCTTCTGTACGTTTCTTCGTGACCGCCCGATGCCGAACCAGGAGCCCCGGCCACGTGAGCCTCGCGAGCAGCCACTCAGCGCACGGCCGGACACCGCTGCGCACCGTGCAGGTGCTCGGCGGGGGCAGTGCCGGCAGTAGTGCGCATGTGCGGTCCCTGGCCGCGGGGCTCGTCGCCAGGGGCGTGCACGTGACCGTGTGCGCCCCCTTTGAGGCCGAGCGCACCTACGACTTCAGCGGCGTCGGCGCCCAGCACGTCCCCGTACCCCGCAGTACGGATCCCGCCTCCCTCACCGCACTTCGCGGCGTCTGCGCCGATGCGGACCTGGTGCACGCGCACGGACTGCACGCGGGCCTGCGCGCCGCGCTCGCGCTGGGCGGGCGGCGCACCCCCTTCGTGGTCACCTGGCACACGCGGGCGCACGCCGAAGGCGCTCGCGCCCATCTCAGGCGCCTGCTGGAGCGGCGGGTGGCCAGGGCCGCGACCGTCGTCCTCGGGACGTCCTCGGACCTGGTCGACCGGGCCCGCCGCCGCGGCGCGCGGGACGCCCGGCTCGCCGCCGTCGCCCTGCCGGCGGCCCGTATGTCCCCCGAGGACGACGACCCGGAACGGCTGCGCTCCAAGACCCTGGCCGAACTGGGCGCGACGGACCGGCCGTTGCTGATGGCGGTCGGCTCCCTGGAGCGGTACCGCGGATACGATGTGCTGCTCGACGCCTCCCGCACCTGGCGCCGCCTCGACCCGGTGCCCCTGGTCGTCGTCGCGGGGGAGGGGCCGCTGCGGACGGTGCTGCAGCGGCGCATCGACGACGAGGAGCTGCCGGTGCGGCTGGTCGGGCGGCGTGAGGACGTCGGCGAACTGCTCGCCGCCGCCGATCTGGCCCTGCTGCCCAGCAGTTGGGAGTCCCGGTCCGTGCTCGCGCAGGAGGCGTTGCACGCGCGCGTGCCGCTCGTCGCCACCGCCGTCGGGGGTGTTCGCGAACTCGTCGGCGACGCGGCCGAACTCGTCCCCTACGGCGACGCGGAGGCGCTCGCCACCGCCGTCGTACGGCTCCTCGACGACCCGGCGCGCCGTGAGCTGCTGCGGGAGAGGGGCGTCCGGCAGGCCGCGGCCTGGCCCACCGAGGACGAGACCGTGGCCCAGGTGCTGAGCGTCTACGACGAGTTGACGCAGGTCCGGCCCTATCCGTGAGGCCCGGGCCTACCCCTGAGGAACGTGCCGGCGCGCCTGCAGGGCCAGGCTCAGGGCCAGCACCGTCTGCGGGTCGTCGAGGTCCGTGCCCAGCAACTCCCCGATCCGGGCCAGCCGGTTGTAGAGGGTCTGCCGGTTCAGATGCAGCTCGCGGGCCGTCTCCGCCTTGCGGCCCGCGTGCGCGAGATACGTCTCCAGCGTGGGAAGCAGCGGCGGCCGGGAGCGGTGGTCGTGGTCGCGCAGCGGACCGATCGCGCGGTCCACGAAGGCCGCCAGGTCCGGATGGTCCCGCAGCCGCCACAGCAGCAGGTCGATGTCGAGGCGCCGGGCGTCGTGCCAGGGACGCTCCGGCAGTCCCTGCGCCGCCGCCGCGGTCTCCGCCGCGTGCCGCAGTCCGGCCGACGCCGCGGCCCAGCCGCCCGCGACCCCGACCACCACGACCGGCGGCCGGGCGCCCGGCCGCTGCATACCGGCCCGCTCCACCCCGGCCCGCAGCGCCGCGGCCACCCGGTCGGCGACCGCGGAACGCTCCGACTCCGAGCGCAGTCCCAGCAACAGCGGCACCCGGCCCTCCACCGGCCGCACGCCGAGCAGGACCGGCACGCCCACCGACCCCAGCTCCTCCGCGACCGCCCGCGCCAGCACCGCCCAGCCCCCGCCGCCCGGCGCGGGGCCGTCCGCCAGCCGCATCACCACCGGCAGCAGCGGGCCGCCGCCCGGCTTGAAGCCGAGCACCCGGGCCTGGGCGGGCGCGTCCTCGGCGGTGATCCGGCCCTCGGCGAGGTCGGTGAGGAAGTCGCCGCGCCCGCGCGCCGCGAGCTCCTCCTCCTGCCGGGCCTGCATCAGCACCACCGCGAGGATGCCCGCGGCCCGTTCGGCGGCGATCCGGTGCACCGGCGCCACCGGCGCGGCGACCGGCAGCAGCACCAGCCGGGCCCGTACCGAGCCCGTGCCCGGTCCGCCCCCCGGCACGTCCACGATGACGGTGCCGGCCGGGGGAGTGTCCTTGTGCTGTCCGCGCAGCCCCTCCCACACCTGGAGCGGATCCGTGTCCGCGGGCCCGTTCCCGGCGGCGTACAGCAGCCTGCCGTCGGCCGTCTCCAGGAACACCGGGTTGCCGCCGAAGTCGGCCAGGATCTGCAGGACCTGCGGTACCCCGCCCCCGCAGAGCAGCGCCTCGGTGCACCGGCGGTGCACCTCCTCGGCCCGCTGGAGCACTGCGTAGTGCCCGTTGACGATCTCGGTGTGGATCTCCTCGGTGACCGTCACGAACGGCACCTCGCGATGCAGTTGGACGAGCGGCAGCCCGGCGGTGCGGGCCGTCTCCACCAGGGCGGCGGGCAGCCGGGTGAAGCGCGGGCCCAGCTCCACCACCAGGGCCGCGATACCGCGCTCGGCCAGGGTGCGGACGAACGCGCGCTGGTCGGCGGGGCGGGTGCCGAGGCCGTAGCCCGTGGTCAGCAGGAGCTCGCCGCCCTTCAGCAGTGAGGCGATGTTCGGGACCTCGCCCGCGTGCACCCAGCGCACCGTACGGTGCAGCCGGTCGGCGCCGGCGAGCACCTCCGGCAGTCCGCTGCGCAGCCCGGGCAGCTCCAGCGCCCGCTGCACGGTGATTCCGGCGCCCTGGGGCCCCTGGGGGTCGAAACGGCTGTCCATGCGGTGACGCTACCCGCGCGGACACCCCGGGCGCACCGGGGGCCCGGTCGGGCGGCCGTGCGCCCGGTCAGAGGGGCCGGATGTTGTGGTTGTAGCGGAACACGTTGTCCGGGTCGTACTGGCGTTTGACCCGCGCCAGGCGGTTGAGGTGCTCGGTGCCGAGGCCGGCCACCACCCGGTCCCTGCCCTCGTCCCCGATGAAGTTGAGATAGACCGCCCCGGTGCTCCAGGGCCGGGCGTCGGCGCGCACGTCCCGCACCCAGCGCAGGGCCCGCTCGTCGTCCGTCGGGTCCGCCCAGACGCCGAACGGGTGCACGGCCCAGCGCGCGTCCCGGTAGGGGACCGGATAGTCGGCGGGACCGGCGGCGATCGCGCCGCCCTGCGGGAACAGCACCTGCTGACAGGCCGAGGGGACGGGCATCGAGGGGGCGCGGGCGCAGAACGCGTCGACCAGTTCGTCCGGCAGGGCGTGCACGTACTCGACCGACCAGTGGTTGCGCAGCCCGGGCGGAACGTCGAGCAGGCACTGCGCGTCGGCGTACGGCATCGTGGCGACGACCTCGGACTCGTGCGGCAGGGCCAGCAGCGGCCCGGCGAGCTTGCGCAGCCCGTCCTCGTCGCCGACGTAGGTGACCAGCGCACCGCACAGCAGCGTCCCCACCAGGTGCTCGGGGACGAACGGGGCGGGCGGCCCGGTCACGTACTGCACGGCGCCCCCCACTTCCGGCGGGCCGGTGTCGAGGAGGTCGCGGTAGGCGCGGACCACCTCGGGCCCCCTCTCCGGCAGGAACATCAGCAGGGCGATCGAGAACGCGGGCAGCTCGTGCAGCCTGAGGGTGAGCGCGGTGGCGACGCCGAAGTTCCCGCCGCCGCCGTGCAGCGCCCAGAACAGCTCGGGGTGCTCCTCGGCGGTCGCGAGGACCGGGGTGCCGTCCGAGGTCACCAGCTCCACGCCGAGCAGATTGTCGACGGCGAGCCCGAAGACCCGGTCCAGCCAGCCGGTTCCGCCACCGAGCACAAAGCCGCCGACACCGGTCGTGGAGATCCGGCCGCCCGTGGTCGCGAGACCGTGCGGCTGGGTGGCGCGGTCGAGGTGGCTCATCAGGGCGCCGCCCTCGACCCGTACCGACGCGGATCCGGGGTGGACCGTGACCCTGCTCATCCGGCGCAGGTCCACCACCAGCCCGTTGTCGTTGACCGCCATGCCCGCCACGCTGTGGCCGCCGCCATGGACCGCGATCTTCAGATCGAGGTCCATGGCGAACCGCACCGCCCGGATGACATCGGCCTCGTCCGCGCACTGTGCGATGACGGCCGGGCGGCGGTCGATCATCGCGTTGAAGACGGTGCGGGCCTCGTCGTAGCCATGATCTCCCGGAGCGAGGACCTCTCCCTCCAGACCCGCGCGAAGAGCGGCGAGCGCCGCGCCCGCCTTCGAAAGGGGAGCCATGACGGCGGGCCCCCTTCCCGCAGGGGACAGAACAGAACTGCCTTCAGCCTAGGCGGGGCCGGCGCGCCGGTCCTGCTCGGCCGGCTCCGGGACAGCCCGCGCTCCGACCTGACGGCGGGCGGCCGCCCGGGTGTTCACACCGCGAGGGCCCCGCTCATCTCCTCCTCGGCGCTCGTCTCCGGCGCGGGGAGGTGCGCCGGGGCAGGGGTGCCGCGCCGTTCGACTGCCGCGGCGGCGGCCAGGAGCAGCAGGCCCGCGACCAGCCAGAGCACGAGGGAGAGGATCCGGCCGCCCAGGGCCGCCGAGGGGAAGTAGAGCAGGCTGCGGGCGCCCTCGACGAAGCCGGCGCCGTTCCAGAAGGCGTGCAGCGCGCCGAAGAAGCCGCTCTGCAGCTCGGGTTCGAAGACGCCGCCGCTGCTGGTGAAGTTGAGCATGATGAACAGCCCCATGAGGGCCAGCATCGTGAAGCGCTTGAGGAACGTGTGGAGTCCGATGCCGATGACGAGGGTGCCCGTCGTGTACAGCCAGGCCATGGCCCACACCCCCCACAGGTCGTGATCGACGATGTGGAAGACCGGACCTGCCAGCACCGCCCCGATGACGCTCACCACCAGCGCGGTGCCGACGCCGAGGGCGGCCCGGAGCCACACGGAGAGCGTGGCACCGGCCGCGCTGATGGTGATGGCGGAGATGTTGGCCCCGATGGTCAGCGCGATCATCACGTAGAACAGGCCCTGATTGCCGGGGTCGCCGCTGGGCAGCCGGGACAGGTCCGTGACCTTCAGCGGTTCGCCCTGCTGGGCGGCCACCGTGGTGAAGAGGTCCTGTGCCGCGGTGGCGGAGGAGCTGGAGTTGGCGTCGGCGACGATCAGTTCGGGGTGCTTGGCGCTGGGCACGTACGCGCCGACCAGGTCCCGGTGCATGATCTGGTGTCTGGCCGTGGCCCGGTCGGGCAGGGTGGTGACGTCCACCGTGTCGCCCGCCTTGTCCTTGACCGCCTGGGCCAGCAGCCGGTCGCGTGCCGAGGCGCCGACCACGGCGACCTTCAGCCCGTGCGCGTGGTCCTGCGGCGCATGGAAGGCGCCGATGTAGGCCAGGCCCATACCGAGGCACATCAGCACCGGGGTGAGCAGGTGGACTGTCACGGCGCGGACGGTGGGGTGCGGGATGATCAGGTGGCCCATATGGCGGCCGGCGCGCTTGTGGTGCATGGAGGTCGTTTCCTAGCAGGCAGAGGTCGTGGTGCGGTGCGGACTGGGAGAAGTGCGGGTGCGGCTCAGGGGACGAGTACGAGGCGGATCGGGTCCCCCTCCTTGCGTTCCAGCCGGGGCGGTGATGGAGGGTGCGAGGTCGAGGCGGCCGGTGGAGACGAGGCGGATCAACTGCTCGACGTACGGCGATCGGCCGGAGGCGTCACTCCTGGGCGTCCGTAGCGTCACTCATCCACCGTGCGGCCGTCGGGGTGCGGGTCGCCGTGCCGGTGCTACAAAGTCTTGTAGAGGTATCGGTGTGCTGGAGGTTGCCATCCCTCCACACCTGAGGTAGCCGGCGGCGGGATCGAAAGATGGACACCCCTGAGCGCCGAACGGGCGACGAGCCGAGCGAGCCGGGCGGGTCCGGCACCCTGCCGGCGCCGGACGCCGACCAGGCGGTCTACTGGCGCAACCAGGCCACAGCACTGTTCGACCGGATTTCGCTGCCCGTCGCCTTCTGCGACGCGGAGGGCGTCATCCTCTCCGCCAACCGCGCCATGGCCTCGGAGTGGGGCACACTCGCCGGCCGCCTCGTCGGGCGCCGCGCCCTGGACCTGTTCCGTCCGACGGCGGAGCGGCGGCTCGATCCCCTCTCGGAAGCGCTGCGGCTGCGCCGTCGGGCGCGGTATCCGGTCGAGGTGAGCTGGCGCCCGGCCGCCGGCGAGGAACGCCGGGGCGAGATGACCATCGACGTGGTGGTCGGCAACGCCCCCGACGGTCCCCTCCGTCTGCTCCTGGTCCTGCGCGCCTTCGAGGCACCCGCCGAGCCGCCGGCCCCGCAGACCCGGGCGTCCGGACAGGCCAGCGACATCGAGGCGCGCATCCTGGCCCTGGCGGCGGCGGGCTTCACGAGCACCCGAATCGCCACCGAGGTGGGCCTGACGGCGGACGGGATCAACTACCACTTCGCACGCCTGTCCCGGCGCTGGAACGTCACCAACAGAAC
Source organism: Streptomyces sp. NPDC001222 (assembly GCF_042896945.1). Taxonomy (NCBI): domain Bacteria; kingdom Bacillati; phylum Actinomycetota; class Actinomycetes; order Kitasatosporales; family Streptomycetaceae; genus Streptomyces; species Streptomyces sp. NPDC001222. The sequence continues at coordinate 28,254 of NZ_JBIAXT010000049.1, read as the reverse complement.
GGCACTGGTGGCGCGCGCCTACGTCAACGGCGTGCTCTCCCCCCAGGCCTGGCCGCCCGCGCCCGCCTGAGCGGCCACGTCGGTCCGACGCACGAGGTCCCCCTCAGCAGTGCGCTGAGGGGGACCTCAAGAGGGATGCCGCTCGGGGCGGCGGCCTCGGGGCCCGGTGGCCGTACTCAGCCCCCGTACGCCCCGGACGCCGTCAGCCGCAGTGCCGTGTCGATCAGCGGCACATGGCTGAAGGCCTGCGGGAAGTTCCCTACCTGGCGCTCCAGGCGGGGGTCCCACTCCTCGGCGAGCAGGCCCAGGTCGTTGCGCAGGGCGAGCAGCTTCTCGAAGAGCTTGCGGGCCTCGTCCACGCGGCCGATCATCGCCAGGTCGTCGGCGAGCCAGAACGAGCAGGCGAGGAAGGCGCCCTCGTCACCCGGCAGCCCGTCCACGCCCTCCTCCTCGCCCGCGGTCGGGTAGCGCAGGATGAAGCCGTCGGGCGTGGACAGCTCGCGCTGGATCGCCTCGATCGTGCCGATCACCCGCTTGTCGTCCGGCGGCAGGAAGCCCATCTGCGGGATGAGCAGCAGCGAGGCGTCCAGCTCCCTGGAGCCGTAGGACTGGGTGAAGGTGTTGCGCTCCTTGTCGTAGCCCTTCTCGCACACGTCCCGGTGGATGTCGTCGCGCAGCTCGCGCCACTTCTCCAGCGGGCCGTCCGCGTCCCCGGACTCGATCAGCTTGATCGTGCGGTCCACCGCGACCCAGGCCATGACCTTGGAGTGCACGAAGTGGCGGCGGGGGCCGCGCACCTCCCAGATGCCCTCGTCCGGCTCGTCCCAGTGCTGCTCCAGATAGCGGATCAGCTTCAGCTGGAGCAGGGAGGCGTAGTCGTTGCGCGCCAGGCCCGTCATATGGGCCAGGTGCAGGGCCTCGGTGACCTCTCCGTACACATCCAGCTGCAACTGGTGCGCGGCGCCGTTGCCGACGCGCACCGGCGCGGAGTTCGCGTAGCCGGGCAGCCAGTCCAGCTCGGCCTCGCCCAGTTCCCGTTCGCCCGCGATGCCGTACATGATCTGCAGGTTCTCGGGGTCGCCCGCCACGGCGCGCAGCAGCCACTCGCGCCAGGCCCGCGCCTCCTCGCGATAGCCGGTACGCAGCAGGGAGGACAGGGTGATCGCCGCGTCGCGGAGCCAGGTGTAGCGGTAGTCCCAGTTGCGGACGCCGCCGATCTCCTCGGGCAGCGAGGTCGTGGGCGCGGCCACGATGCCGCCCGTCGGGGCGTAGGTCAGGGCCTTGAGCGTGATCAGCGAGCGGACCACGGCCTCGCGGTAGGGGCCGTGGTACGTACACTGCTCCACCCACTCGCACCAGAAGTCCTCGGTCGCCTCCAGGGCCTGCTCGGGCTCGGGCAGCGACGGCGGCTCCCGGTGCGAGGGCTGCCACGAGATGGTGAACGCGATCCGGTCACCCGGGGCGACCGTGAAGTCCGCGTACGTCGTCAGTCCCTTGCCGTAGGTCTCGGCATGGGTGTCGAACCACACGGAGTCGGGCCCGGCCACGGCCACCGTGCGCCCCTCGTGCTTGTGCACCCAGGGCACCACTCGTCCGTAGGAGAACCGCATCCGCAGCGCCGAGCGCATGGGCACCCGGCCCGTGACGCCCTCCACGATCCGGATCACCTGGGGCGCGCCGTCACGCGGCGGCATGAAGTCGATCACCCGGACCGTGCCGCGCGGGGTGTCCCACTCGGACTCCAGGATCAGCGACTCACCGCGGTAGGAGCGCCGGGTGGCGGGCGGCGGCGCGACATCCGCCGCGTGCGCCGGGCCGAGCCGCCAGAAGCCGTGTTCCTCTGTGCCGAGCAGTCCCGCGAAGACGGCATGGGAGTCGAATCGGGGCAGGCACAGCCAATCCACGGTGCCGTCCCGGCAGACCAGCGCCGCGGTCTGCATGTCTCCAATGAGTGCGTAGTCTTCGATGCGCCCGGCCAATGCAACTCCAGTCGAACGGCCACGTCGCCCCAGGTGGGGCGGTTGCTCTGCGGTCAGGGGGTCGGTGAGACAGATGTTGTTCACCGACTCATTCGAAAATGAAGCAGTCGATGTTCAACGAACTGACGAGCTGTTGTAGTTCCGGTGACGGCCGGGGGTGGTGCCGTTTGCCGGAAGTGCTCGGCAGCGATGTCCGAGCAGGATACGACGCACGTGGAGGGTCCGCGTGCCTGTCCGGCCAACGGTACGGCTCCGAACGAGTGAGGTGGGAGCGACTGTGGTGGGGCGGTGCTCACATGTGCGCGAAGCGTGCCCGGAAGCAGGCCCCTCCGGGCGCTGATACGCTGGTAGCCCGTGGACCGGTGGGCACGAAACCCCCGAACCGCAGCGACGGCACCGCCGGACATCCTTCGGAGGCGAGCCGCACCGCACTTCAGACCGCGACCACGGGAGCCCCCTCTTGGCCATGCCGCCCGCTGCTTTCCGAAACAGCACAGCCACGACGACCAAGCACATCTTCGTCACCGGGGGTGTCGCCTCCTCGCTCGGCAAGGGCCTGACGGCCTCCAGCCTGGGCATGCTGCTCAAGGCACGGGGCCTGCGCGTCGTGATGCAGAAGCTCGACCCGTACCTGAACGTCGACCCGGGCACGATGAACCCCTTCCAGCACGGTGAGGTGTTCGTCACCAACGACGGTGCCGAGACCGACCTGGACATCGGCCACTACGAGCGGTTCCTCGACCGTGACCTCGACGGCTCCGCCAATGTCACCACGGGCCAGGTGTACTCGACGGTGATCGCCAAGGAGCGGCGCGGCGAGTACCTGGGCGACACGGTCCAGGTCATCCCGCACATCACCAACGAGATCAAGCACCGCATCCGGCGCATGGCCACCGACGAGGTGGACGTCGTGATCACCGAGGTCGGCGGCACCGTGGGCGACATCGAGTCGCTGCCGTTCCTGGAGACCGTCCGTCAGGTCCGCCACGAGGTCGGCCGCGACAACGTCTTCGTGGTGCACATCTCGCTGCTGCCCTACATCGGCCCCTCCGGCGAGCTGAAGACCAAGCCGACCCAGCACTCGGTGGCCGCGCTGCGCAACATCGGCATCCAGCCGGACGCGATCGTGCTGCGCTGCGACCGCGAGGTCCCGACCGCCATCAAGCGCAAGATCTCGCTGATGTGCGACGTCGACGAGGCCGCCGTGGTCGCCTGCCCGGACGCCCGTTCGATCTACGACATCCCGAAGGTCGTCCACTCCGAGGGCCTGGACGCCTATGTCGTCCGCAAGCTGGACCTGCCCTTCCGTGACGTGGACTGGACGACCTGGGACGATCTGCTCGACCGCGTCCACAACCCCGTGGACGAGATCACCCTCGCCCTGGTCGGCAAGTACATCGACCTGCCCGACGCCTATCTGTCGGTGACCGAGGCGCTGCGCGCGGGCGGCTTCGCCAACAAGGCGCGCGTGAAGATCAAGTGGGTCACCTCCGACGACTGCAAGACCCCGGCCGGTGCCAAGGCGCAGCTCGCCGACGTGGACGGCATCTGCATCCCCGGCGGCTTCGGCGACCGCGGTGTGCTCGGCAAGGTCGGCGCCATCCGCTACGCCCGCGAGAACAAGATCCCGCTGCTGGGCCTCTGCCTCGGTCTGCAGTGCATCGTGATCGAGGCCGCGCGCAACCTCGCCGACATCCCCGACGCGAACTCCACCGAGTTCGACTCGGCCACCGGTCACCCGGTCATCTCCACGATGGCCGAGCAGATGGACATCGTCGCCGGCGAGGGCGACATGGGCGGCACCATGCGGCTCGGCATGTACCCGGCCAAGCTGGCCGAGGGGTCGATCGTGCGCGAGGTGTACGACGGCAAGGAGTACGTCGAGGAGCGCCACCGCCACCGCTACGAGGTGAACAACGCCTACCGGGCCGAGCTGGAGAAGAAGGCCGGCATCGTGTTCTCCGGCACTTCCCCGGACGGCAAGCTCGTGGAGTACGTCGAGTACGCGCGCGATGTGCACCCTTACCTGGTGGCCACCCAGGCCCACCCCGAGCTGCGCTCCCGCCCGACCCGGCCGCACCCGCTGTTCGCCGGGCTGGTGAAGGCTGCCGTGGAGCGGCAGCGGCAGGAGACCGCACGCAAGAGCGGCGAGTGACACAGGCTGTACGGTGGCCGGGGTGCGCGTCCCACGGGAGGCGTACCCCGGTTTCGTGCAAGGCGTGGGAGGAACAGGGCGACATGACGATCAAGGACACCCCCGAGGAGTGGGAGATCCGGGCGAGTGAGACCCCGTTCGTCGGAAAGAAGACCTCCGTCCGCGCCGACGACGTGGTCATGCCGAGCGGGGCGGTAGTCCGCCGCGACTACCAGGTCCACCCGGGATCGGTGGCCGTCCTCGCCGTCGACGACCAGGACCGTGTGCTGGTGATCCGGCAGTACCGCCACCCCGTGCGCCACAAGCTGTGGGAGATCCCGGCCGGCCTGCTGGACATTCCGGGGGAGAACCCGCTGCACGCCGCCCAGCGTGAGCTGTACGAGGAGGCGCACGTCAAGGCCGAGGACTGGCGGGTGCTGACCGACGTCTACACCACGCCGGGCGGCTGCGACGAGGCCGTGCGGATCTTCCTGGCCCGCGATCTGTCCGAGGCCGACGGGCAGCGCTTCGAGGTCGAGGACGAGGAGGCCGACATGGAGCTGGCCCGCATCCCGGTGGACGACCTCGTCCGCGGTGTGCTGGCCGGTGACCTCCACAACAACTGCCTCGTCGTCGGTGTGCTCTCCCTGGTCGCGGCGCGCGGCGGCGAGGGCCTGGACGCCCTGCGGCCGGCCGAGGCGCCCTGGCCGGCCCGCCCGTTCGAGGCCTGACGCCGGTCGTACCATCGCCTGATCCGATCGGGGGATGAGTCAGCCCTGCTCCGCATGGATCGTCGCAGAGCGTGAACTAGGCTCTGAGGGACGACCCGCCCCAGGATCCGGCGGGCCCGTGTGCGCAGTGGGACGGGAGCGTGGCCCGTGACGGATCAGGCGGTGGCGGCCGACGGCGGCGAGCTGTCCGAGGACGCTCGGCGTCCCGCCGCCACGGAAGGTCAGTTCCTCGGTCGCGCACGGGAGTTGAAGGAACTCCACCTCGACATCGAGCGCACCGGACTCGACACGATCTCCGGCCGCAAGGCCCCCCGGGCCCGGGTGCTGCTCATCGCCGGGCGACCCGGCTACGGGCGTACCGCACTCGCCGAGGAACTGGTCCGCCAGGTCGCGCACCGTTACCGCGACGGCGTGCTGCGCGCCCGCCTCAGCGAACCCGACGGCACCCCCGTACCGACCGAGCGCACGGCCCGCGAACTGCTCACCGGCCTCGGTCTGCCGACCCCGGCCGGCGGCGACGAGGACGAGCTGGGCCAGGCGGTGCGCGACGCCCTCGCCGACCGCCGGGTCCTGCTCCTGCTGGACGACGCGGTCGCCGCCCAGCAGGTCGACCCGCTCCTGCCCGACTCTCCCGAGTGTCTGGTCGTGGCCGTCTCCGCGGGCCCGCTGACCGGCATCGCCGATGTACGTCCGTGCACCCTCGGCGGACTGGACACCAAGTCGGCCCTGGAACTGCTCACCCGGTACGCCGGCTCCGTCCGGATCACCGTCGACCCGAGCGCCGCCGAGCGGCTCGTCGAGGAGTGCGCGGGCCATCCCGCCGCGCTCGTCCTGGCCGGCGGCTGGCTCGCCGCCCACCCCAAGGCCGCCGTCGCCGACCTCGCCAAGCAGTTGCACACGGCGGGGGAGGACGGATCACCCCTGGCCCGTGTCTTCCGGCTGTCCTACGCGGCACTGCCCGCCGCCGCCCAGCGGATGCTGCGGCTGCTCTCCCTCGCGCCCGGCGGCCGTGTCGACGCGCACACCGCCTCCGCGCTGGCCGGCTGCGCGGTGGAGACCGCCCGCACCGCCCTCGACGACGTCACCGCTCTCGGCTTTCTGCACGCCGTGCGCTCGCCCGTGCCGCAGTACGACGTCCCCGGCTGTCTGCAGCCGCTGCTCCGCGCGCTCACGGAGACCCAGGACCGCCCGGCCGAACTGCAGCTGGCCCGCGCCCGGATGCTGGAGCGGACCGTACGGCTGCTGCAGTCGTGCCGGCTGATCACCGAGACCGACAGTCCGCAGGCCCGGGAGAAGCACGCCGCGCTGCCGCGGGTGCTGCGCTTCCCGACGCCCGGGGCCGCCGAGGAGTGGCTGCGGGTCAGGGAGCCCTCGCTGCTGGCCGCCGCCCGGCTCGCGGTCGCCGACGGCGAGCTGGACACGCTGGCCCGCCGGCTGATGGCCGCGCTGGTCAGGGCCCTGGTCGCGCATGTCGGCACCGAGGCCGCCGCGCCCGAGCTGTACGGCATCCACCAGCTCGTCCTCGATGTCGCCGAGCGCCGCGCGCTACCCCGGGAGCAGGCCGCGGCCCTGCTGAACCTCGCCGACCTGGACGCCCGGACGGGCCGTACGGACAAAGCGCTGACCCGCTACCGGGCCGCGCTGGACGCCGGGCGGGCCGCGAACGACCCGTATGCGACGGGCCGCGCGATGGAATCCGTAGGCGGCGCCCACCAGGAGCTCGGGGACCACGCCCGGGCCGCCGACTGGTACGGCCGGGCGCTCGCCCAGCGGCTCGCCCGCGACGAGCGCACGGACGCCGCCCGGCTCTACGGCCGCATCGCCACCGTCCACACCTACGCGGGCCGCTACGGCGAGGCGCAGCGCAACTGGCGGGCGGCGATCGCGGCGCACCGAAGGAGCGGCGATGTGGCCGCCCACGCACGGGCGTTGAGCGAGCTGGCCCGCGTCCAGGAGTACGCGGGACGGCCCGAGGAGTCGCTGCGCACCTGCCACGAGGCGGTCGAGTGGGCGCGGCGCGCCGAGGACGCGCGACTGCTGGCGGCGCTTCGGCTCAGGCTGGCCGACACCCTGGAGCGGCTCGGCGACCCGGCGGCGGCGCGTCTGCACCGCGGTGCCGCGGAGCGCATGCTGGGTGAGGAGCACCGGGAGGACCCCTCGGCGCCGATACACGATGCCAACGCCTGCGAAATCCGTAGTACATCTGGTGAAGATTGATGCAATGAAAGGCTAGACAGCGGGAACACCTTCATTAAACTGGCTCTACCGCACGTTCTCCTGCGGTGTCCCCCGGTGTGCCCCTGTGCGTCCGGGTATGTCTTGCAATGCCCCACATTCCCTGAGCCAAGGACCGTGATCGACGTGAAGGTCGGCATCCCCCGCGAGGTCAAGAACAACGAGTTCCGGGTGGCCATCACCCCCGCCGGCGTGCACGAGCTGGTGCGCCACGGCCACCAGGTCGTCGTCGAGCGCAACGCCGGTGTCGGCTCCTCGATCCCGGACGACGAGTACATCGCCGCAGGCGCGCAGATCCTGGAGACCGCCGACGAGGTCTGGGCCACCGCCGACCTGCTGCTGAAGGTCAAGGAGCCCGTCGCCGAGGAGTACCACCGCCTCCGCAAGGACCAGATCCTCTTCACCTATCTGCACCTGGCGGCCTCCAAGGAGTGCACGGACGCCCTCCTGGAGTCCGGCACCACGGCCATCGCCTATGAGACGGTCGAGCTGCCGAACCGCGCCCTGCCGCTGCTCGCCCCCATGTCCGAGGTCGCGGGTCGGCTGGCCCCGCAGGTCGGTGCCTACCACCTGATGGCCGCGAACGGCGGTCGCGGTGTGCTGCCCGGCGGTGTCCCCGGTGTGCCCGCGGGCAAGGCCGTCATCATCGGCGGCGGTGTCTCCGGCTGGAACGCCGCGCAGATCGCCATCGGTCTGGGCTTCCATGTGACCCTGCTCGACAAGGACATCAACAAGCTCAAGGAGGCCGACAAGATCTTCGGTACGAAGATCCAGACCGTCGTCTCCAACGCCTTCGAGCTGGAGAAGGCCTGCGTCGACGCCGACCTCGTCATCGGCGCCGTCCTCATCCCGGGCGCCAAGGCCCCGAAGCTGGTCACCAACGAGCTGGTGTCCCGGATGAAGGCCGGAAGTGTCCTTGTCGACATTGCGATCGACCAGGGCGGCTGCTTCGAGGACTCCCGTCCGACCACGCACGCCGAGCCGACCTTCCGGGTCCACGAGTCGGTCTTCTACTGCGTCGCCAACATGCCCGGCGCGGTCCCCAACACCTCCACCTACGCGCTGACCAACGCCACGCTGCCGTACATCGTGGAGCTGGCCAACCGCGGCTGGGTCGAGGCGCTGCGCCGTGACGCCGCGCTGGCCAAGGGCCTCAACACGCATGACGGCAAGGTGATTTACAAGGAGGTCGCCGAGGCGCACGGCCTCGAGCACGTGGAGCTGTCCTCCCTGCTCGACTGAGGTCGGACCGCGGCGCGGGTTCGATTTCCCCGCGCCCCAAGGCGATCGGTCAACTCACCTCGTCAACACCGCGCATCCGGCCGGACCTTGCCCGACAAGGTCCGGCCGGATGTGTGTATGGTCACTTTGCGACACTCGTTCAACTCGCCTCGAACGCAACTCTTCGACCGTTTCGCACACCGGTGAAACCTGGCGAACGGTGCCCGGACACCCTTGACAGCGGGATGTTTCATTGCCGACACATCGGGCCGGGTCCGGCGGATTGTGTTGCTGCGGACCGCCGACACGCCATAGAGTCGCCAACCGTCGGCATGGTGCCACGCTGACCTATCTAGAAGTTTCCTGGTCACCAAGGAGGTAAGACGACTTGTGAATGAGTCGACATTTACTCCCGGGGGTGGTCAACCAGGAATGCCTGCGCGGGGTACGGTCCCCACGGGGCTCGAGGCTGTCGGCTCCGTCGCTGTCCGTACCTTCGCAGCCCACCAGAGCCAGAACCCCCACTTGGCTCCGACAGCACACCAGAGCATGGATGGCCCACACGTGAACGCCATGGCCGGCGGCCCTCGCGGCGAGGTCCACAACCACTTCGCCGACTACGACGAACTGCCCGAAGGGCACTTCTACGACCCCGACGCCGAGTACGAGCCCGACCCCGAGTACGCGGCCACGCTCGCGCCCGACGCGGCCCGCCAGCGCCGCGAGCGCATCGGCCCGACCGGCCGCCCGCTGCCGTACTTCCCGATCCCGGGCCCGCTGACCGACCACGGTCCCGCGAAGATCATCGCGATGTGCAACCAGAAGGGCGGCGTCGGCAAGACGACGTCGACCATCAACCTGGGTGCCGCGCTCGCGGAGTACGGGCGCCGGGTGCTCCTCGTCGACTTCGACCCGCAGGGCGCGCTGTCCGTGGGTCTCGGCGTCAACCCCATGGAGCTCGACCTCACGGTCTACAACCTGCTCATGGAGCGGGGCATGTCCGCGGACGAGGTCCTGCTGAAGACCGCCGTCCCCAACATGGACCTGCTGCCGAGCAACATCGACCTGTCGGCGGCCGAGGTCCAGCTCGTGTCCGAGGTCGCGCGCGAGTCGACGCTCCAGCGGGCCCTGAAGCCCCTGATGGCCGACTATGACTACATCGTGATCGACTGTCAGCCCTCGCTCGGCCTGCTCACCGTCAACGCGCTCACCGCCGCGCACAAGGTGATCGTGCCGCTCGAGTGCGAGTTCTTCGCGCTGCGCGGTGTCGCGCTGCTCACCGAGACCATCGAGAAGGTCCAGGAGCGGCTCAACCCCGAGCTGGAGCTCGACGGCATCCTCGCCACGATGTACGACTCCCGGACCGTGCACAGCCGTGAGGTCCTGGCCCGGGTCGTCGAGGCGTTCGACGACCACGTGTACCACACGGTGATCGGCCGGACCGTGCGCTTCCCGGAGACCACGGTCGCCGGTGAGCCGATCACCACGTACGCCTCCAACTCCGTCGGCGCCGCCGCCTATCGCCAGCTCGCCAGGGAGGTGCTCGCCCGGTGTCACGCCGAGTGAGTCTGCCGGGGGCCGACGAACTGTTCCGTACCACCGGGGGAATGGCGCTCCAGGCGTCCACCCCCAGGCGCCAGGCCAACGGCGAGGCCCGGGTGCCGGCTCCCGCGGGCGAGAGCGACGCGACGGCCGCGGCGGAGGACGCACCGTCGGCGGTGCCCGTGCAGGGCGGCGACGGGGAGGGCGACGAGCACGTCGCGGCGGATGTCACGGAGGCGGAGGCCGGGGAGTCGCGTACCCGCTCGGCGACCTCGGAGCGGCCCGTACGGCGGCAGCCCGCGCAGGAAGGTTCTGCCGGTGCCGCCGCGGCCCAGCCGCGCAAGCGGGGGCGTGCGAGCGGGCGGCGGCCCAGCGGCCGGGAACGGCACGACGAGAAGATCACCGTGTATGTGTCCGCCGAGGAGCTGATGGACCTCGAGCACGCCCGTCTCGTGCTCCGGGGCGAGCACGGACTCGCGGTCGACCGCGGGCGGATCGTGCGCGAGGCGGTCGCCGTGGTGCTGGCCGATCTGGAGTCCCGCGGAGACGCGAGCATCCTCGTACGTCGGCTCCGGGGGCGCTGAGCAGGTAGCCTGCGACGGCTATGACCTCGTACGACGGCTCCGCTCCCGCTTCCGGCTCCTCCGGCTCCGGTGGCCGTCGGCGTGCACTGGGGCGCGGACCGGGCACCGCGCGGACGGAACGGCCCGCGCACGACGAGAGCGAATGGTCCGCACCGGTCCAGCAGGCCGGGACGATACCGCCCGCGGTCGCCACCGAGCCCGAGAGCGTGCCCGAGACCGGCCAGGAGGACGCGCTCGACGGGGTGGGGGGACAAGAGACCGTCGTGGGCGCGGATGAGCCCGAGCGGGCCCCGGAGCCCGCTGGAGAGCCGTCGCGCCCGGCCGGAGAACCCGAAGAAGAAGTCGAAGAGCCCGAGGCGGCCCTCGCCGGGGCGGAGACCTCCCTGGTCCCCGTGGTGGCGGCGGTGGCCACATCGCCGTCCGGGAGTGACACGCCCCCGGAGGCCGCCGACGGCGTCTTCAAGGTGCGGCTGGTCAACTTCGAAGGGCCCTTCGACCTTCTCCTCCAGCTGATCTCCAGGCACAAGCTCGACGTCACCGAGGTCGCGCTGTCGAAGGTGACCGACGAGTTCATGGCGCACATCCGGGCCATGGGGCCGGACTGGGACCTCGACCAGACGACCGAGTTCCTCGTCGTCGCCGCGACCCTGCTCGATCTCAAGGCGGCACGTCTGCTGCCCGCCGCCGAGGTCGAGGACGAGGCGGACCTCGCGCTGCTCGAAGCCCGGGACCTGCTGTTCGCGCGGCTCCTGCAGTACCGCGCCTACAAACAGATCGCCGAGATCTTCCACGGCCGCACCGAGGAGGAGGCCCGGCGCTATCCCCGCACCGTCGGCCTCGAACCCCACCATGCCGAGCTGCTGCCCGAGGTGGTCATCAGCATCGGAGCCGAGGGGTTCGCCAGGCTCGCGGTCAAGGCGATGCAGCCCAAGCCCAAGCCCCAGGTGTACGTCGACCACATCCACGCCCCGCTCGTCAGCGTGCAGGAGCAGGCCGGGATCGTCGTGGCGCGCCTGCGGGAACTGGGGGAGGCCAGCTTCCGTGTGCTCGTCGAGGACACCGACGACACCCTCACGGTCGTCGCCCGCTTCCTCGCGCTGCTGGAGCTGTACCGGGAGAAGGCCGTGGCGCTGGACCAGGAGACCGCCCTCGGTGATCTGGTGGTGCGCTGGACCGGCGGGGAAGGGGACGAGACACCGGTGGTCACGGACGAGTTCGACCGGGCGCCCGAGGTGCCCGAGGAGGAGAGGAAGGCGTGAGCGAGGACATCGCGGAGGCTCCCGCCGGCCTGAGCGCGGTGGCGGAGCTCGACCTCAAGCCCGCCCTGGAGGCCGTGCTCATGGTCGTGGACGAGCCCGCCACCGAGGAGCACCTGGCGAAGATCCTGGAGCGGCCCCGGCGGCAGATCGCCGACGCGCTGCGGGAGCTCGCCGACGAGTACACCGTGCAGGGGCGCGGGTTCGAGCTGCGGTTCGTGGCGGGGGGCTGGCGCTTCTACACCCGGGCCGGCTTCGCCCCCGCCGTGGAGCGCTTCGTGCTCGACGGCCAGCAGGCCCGGCTCACCCAGGCCGCCCTGGAGACCCTGGCGGTGGTCGCGTACCGCCAGCCGGTCAGCCGCAGCAGGGTCTCCGCGGTCCGCGGAGTGAACTGTGACGGGGTCATGCGGACCCTGCTCCAACGCGGTCTGGTCGAGGAGGGGGGCACGGAACCCGAAACAGGTGCGATCCTGTACAGGACGACGAACTACTTCCTGGAGCGGATGGGCCTGCGCGGCCTGGACGAGCTTCCGGAGCTCGCGCCCTTCCTCCCGGAGGCGGAGGCGATCGAGGCCGAGACCCAGGAGGGCGTTCCGTCGTTCGACCCGGACGCTCCGGACGCGGACGACGATCACACGACGAACACGACGACGGAACTTTGATGCGAAGCAGCGGCAGCGGCAGGAACGGCGGGCGCGGCAACTACCGCGGTGCCGGCAACGACAGGGACGACAGGCAGGGTCAGGGCCGTCCTCGCAAGCCCCGCCCGGAGGAGCGCCGCTACGACGTGGGCCCCGGCGCGACCCAGGACGGCCCCAAGTCCGGGCGCGGCGGCGCGGCGCGCGGCGGTGCCAAGGGCGGCCCCAAGCAGTCCCAGCAGCACGGCGGCCGTACGGCTCCCGGGCGCTCCCGTGAGTACGACGTGCGGGCCGAGGAGCGCAACCGCGAGCGGTACGCGGGCAAGAAGGACATCAAGCCGCCCAAGACCTTCCCCGGCGCCGAGCAGGAGGGCGAGCGGCTGCAGAAGGTCCTCGCGCGCGCCGGCTACGGCTCCCGCCGGGCCTGCGAGGAGCTGATCGAGCAGGCCAGGGTCGAGGTCAACGGCGAGATCGTCACCGAGCAGGGTCTGCGGGTCGACCCCGAGAAGGACGAGATCAGGGTCGACGGGCTGACCGTGGCCACGCAGTCGTACCAGTTCTTCTCGCTGAACAAGCCGGCGGGTGTCGTCTCCACCATGGAGGACCCGGAGGGGCGCCAGTGCCTCGGGGACTACGTCACCAACCGCGAGACCCGGCTCTTCCACGTCGGCCGGCTCGACACCGAGACCGAGGGTGTCATCCTGCTCACCAACCACGGCGAGCTGGCGCACCGGCTGACCCACCCCAAGTACGGCGTCAAGAAGACCTACCTCGCGCACATCGTGGGCCCGATCCCGCGCGACCTGGGCAAGAAGCTCAAGGACGGCATCCAGCTGGAGGACGGGTACGCGCGCGCGGACCACTTCCGGGTGGTCGAGCAGACCGGCAAGAACTACCTGGTCGAGGTGACCCTGCACGAGGGCCGCAAGCACATCGTGCGCCGGATGCTCGCCGAGGCCGGCTTCCCCGTCGACAAGCTGGTGCGCACCGCCTTCGGGCCGATCACCCTCGGCGACCAGAAGTCGGGCTGGCTGCGCCGCCTGTCGAACACCGAGGTCGGCATGCTGATGCAGGAAGTCGACCTCTAGGCGCTCGTGACGCCCGGAGCGCCTTGAGCGCGAAGAACACCGGAGCGGCCGGTTCCCGTTGTGCGGGAACCGGCCGCTTCCTTGTGCCCCGCCGCCTCCCCTGTTTATAGTCATGACGACTATTAAAGGGGGGGCCGTGCAGGGCTACGACAAGTACGCCCACGAGCCCTTCGCCGTCACCGTCGACCTCGCCGTCCTCACCCTGCGCGCGGGCGCGCTGCACGCCCTTCTCGTCGAGCGCGGACAGGAGCCCTACGCGGGCCGCTGGGCGCTTCCCGGCGGTTTCGTACGGCCCGAGGAGTCCGCGGAGGACGCGGCCCGGCGGGAACTCGCCGAGGAGACCGGCCTGGCGGACGTCACGGGGCTCCACCTGGAGCAGCTGCGCACCTACAGCGACCCCGGCCGCGACCCCCGGATGCGGGTCGTCTCCGTGGCCTTCGCCGCCCTGCTGCCCGACCCTCCCGAGCCGCACGGCGGCGGCGACGCGGCACAGGCGCGCTGGCTGCCGTACCCCGGCGTCGGACCGCTCGCCTTCGACCACGACCGGATCCTCGCCGACGCCCACGACCGCGTCGGCGCCAAGCTGGAGTACACCTGTCTCGCCACCGCCTTCTGTCCGCCCGAGTTCACCCTCGGCGAGCTGCAGCAGGTCTACGAGACCGTCTGGGGCACCGCCCTGGACCGGCCCAACTTCCGCCGCAAGGTCCTCGCCACGCCCGGTTTCGTCGAACCGGTCCCGGGCGCGGCCCGGCTGACCGGCGGCCGTGGCAAGCCCGCGGCGCTCTACCGCGCGGGCGGCGCCACCGCCCTGCACCCGCCCCTGCTCCGCCCCGCCACGGAAGGACGGCCCGCATGACCACCACAACCCCCGTCAGGACTGCCGCCACCGGGTCCCTGCTCGGACTCGCCCTCGGCGACGCGCTCGGCTTCCCGACCGAGTTCAGCGATGTGCCGTCGATCCTCGCCAAGTGCGGGCCGTGGCGGGAGATGGAGCTGCCGAGGCCGGCGATCGTCACCGACGACACCCAGATGACCCTGGCGCTCGGGCGCGGGCTGCGCACGGCCATGGACCGCGGGGTCCTGGCGCCGAAGCGGATGGAACGGCCGGTGCGCGAGGAGTTCGTCGACTGGTACCACTCCCCGGAGAACAACCGGGCACCCGGCCGGACCTGTCTGGTCGCCTGCCGGCTCCTGGACGACGAGAACCGGCCCTGGCAGCAGGCGAGTCAGATCGACTCCAAGGGCTGCGGGGCCAATATGCGGGTGGCGCCCGTCGGGCTCATACCGGGGCTGAGCGAGGAACAGCGCGCCGGCGCCGCCCAGTTGCAGGCCGCGCTCACCCACGGCCACCCCACGGCGCTGGCCGCCTCGGACCTGACCGCCCACGCGGTCCGCCTGCTGGTGCAGGGCACCGGGCCGGGAGAGCTGGTGGCACTGCTGCGGGCGTACGCGCGGGAGAACCGCGGCCGCTACCACGCGGCATGGCTCGGCGATCTGTGGACCCGCGCCCAGGACCCCACCCCGGAGCACTTCATCGCGCGCGGCTGGGACGAGTGCCTGGAGATCCTCGAACGCCTCCAGGCCGCCGTAGGGACCGTGTCGCCCGAGGACGACCCGTGCCTCGCGACCGGCGCGGGATGGATCGCGGAGGAGGCCCTGGCCACCGGACTGCTGTGCTTCCTGCTCTTCCCCGAGGAGCCCGTCACCGCCCTGCGCCGGGCCGCCTGCACCTCCGGGGACTCCGACTCGATCGCCTGCCTCACGGGCGCCTTCGCCGGCGCCCACCTGGGCGCCGAGGCGTGGCCGCGACCGTGGGCGGACCGTGTCGAGTACGGGGGCGAGCTCCGGACGCTCGGGGCGCTCTGGGACCTGTGAGCGGCCCGCGGCGGCGTCTCGCCGGGCGGGCGGCGCGCATCCCCGCGTCACGGGCTGACTACGCTGGTGACCAGACGTTGCCGACCATCAGCAAGGAGCATCACCGTGCCGGTACGAGCGGTCCGGGGCGCCGTCCAACTCGAACGGGACGAGGCCGGGCACATGGACGAGCGGGTCGGGGCCCTGCTCACCGCCGTCCTGGAGCGCAACGGCCTCACCGCGGACGACCTGATCAGCATCTGGTTCACCGCGACGCCCGATCTGCACAGCGACTTCCCGGCGGCCGCCGCCCGCAAGCTCGGCATCGTCGACGTACCGCTGATCTGCGCCCAGGAGCTGGACATCGAGGGCGCGATGCCCCGGGTAGTCCGCATCCTCGCCCATATCGAGTCCGACCGCCCGCGCGCCGACATCGCCCATGTCTACCTCGGTGCCGCGGCCGCCCTCCGCAAGGACATCGCCCAGTGAGAACCGCACTCGTCATCGGTACGGGCCTGATCGGCACCTCGGCGGCGCTCGCGCTCGTCGCGCGCGGGGTCACCGTGCACCTCGCCGACCACGACCCCGAGCAGGCCCGTACGGCCGCCGCACTCGGCGCCGGCACCGACGAGACGCCCGACGGCCCCGTCGACCTGGTGATCGTGGCGGCTCCGCCCGCGCACGTGGCCGCCGCGCTCGCCGACGCCATGCGGCGCGGCCTGGGGCGCGGCTACATCGACGTGGCCAGCGTCAAGGGCGGTCCGCGCCGCGAACTGGAGGCCCTGGGCGTCGGCCCGGCCGCCCTCGCGCGCTACATCGGCACCCACCCCATGTCCGGCCGGGAGAAGTCCGGCCCGCTGGCGGCCAGCGGCGACCTCTTCGAGGGCCGGCCCTGGGTCCTCACACCGACCCGCGACACCGACACCGAGGTGCTGAACCTCGCCCTGGAGCTGGTCTCGCACTGCCGTGCCGTGCCGGTCGTCATGGACGCCGACGCCCATGACCGGGCCGTCGCGCTGGTCTCGCACATGCCGCACCTGGTCTCCAGCATGGTGGCCGCGCGCCTGGAGCACGCGGAGGAGGCCGCCGTACGGCTGTGCGGGCAGGGCATCCGGGACGTGACCCGGATCGCGGCCTCCGACCCGAGGATGTGGATCGACATCCTGTCCGCGAACCCGGGCCCGGTGGCCGATCTGCTCTCGGAGGTCGCCGCGGACCTCGACGAGACCGTACGGGCGCTGCGCTCCCTGCAGGCCGCCGACGCGGCGAAGCGGCGCGAGGGCGCCCAGGGCGTCGAGGACGTGCTGCGCCGCGGCAACGCGGGCCAGGCCCGGGTGCCCGGCAAGCACGGCAGCGCCCCGCGGGCGTACGAGACCGTCGCCGTCCTCATCTCCGACCAGCCCGGCCAGCTGGCCCGGATCTTCGCGGACGCGGGCATGGCGGGCATCAACATCGAGGACGTCCGTATCGAGCACGCGACGGGGCAGCAGGCGGGCCTGGTCCAGCTGATGGTCGAGCAGAAGGCGGCCCCGGCGCTGAGCGCGGCGCTGCGGGAGCGGGGCTGGACGATCCGCCAGTAGGGGGACGGGCGGTCCCCGACGTCCGTCAGTCATACCGGGTCCGGCGAGCCAGTAACCTTGTGCGGGGCGCCCTCGCGCCCCGCCCACACCACCACCCCGCACCAGGAAGGTGTCCCCACCGTGGAAAACGGCGCCGCCCGGACCGCCCCGGCAGTGATTGTCGCCATCGACGGCCCCTCCGGCACGGGCAAGTCCAGCACCTCGAAGGCCGTGGCCGCGCAGCTCGGGCTGAGCTACCTGGACACCGGCGCCCAGTACCGGGCGATCACGTGGTGGATGGTCAACAACGGCATCGACATAACGGACCCGACCGCCGTCGCGGCCGTGGCGGGCAAGCCGGAGATCGTCTCCGGCACCGACCCCTCGGCGCCCGGCATCACCGTGGACGGCACGGACGTCTCCGGCCCGATCCGCACCCAGGAGGTCACCTCCAAGGTCAGCGCGGTCAGCGCGGTGCCGGAGGTGCGCTCCCGGATCACCGAACTGCAGCGCTCGCTCGCCGCGGCCGCGCCGGCCGGCATCGTCGTCGAGGGCCGTGACATCGGCACCACCGTGCTGCCGGACGCCGACCTGAAGATCTTCCTCACCGCCTCCCCGGAGGCGCGTGCCGCCCGCCGCAGCGGCGAGCTGAAGGGCGCGGACCTGCACGCCACCCGTGAGGCGCTGATCAAGCGGGACGCCGCCGACTCCAGCCGCAAGACCTCCCCGCTGGCCAAGGCGGACGACGCCGTCGAGGTGGACACCACCGAGCTCACCCTCCAGCAGGTCATCGAGTGCGTCGTGACCCTGGTCGAGGAGAAGCGGGCGGCGAAGTGACCAAGGCTCCCTCCGAGCGGGGCGCCGAAGTGGGGCGGCGCATCGGCGTCCCCCTGATGCACGGGCTGTTCAGGCCGCGGGTCCTCGGCGCCTGGAAGGTCCCCGCGACCGGCCCGGCGATCTTCGCGGTCAACCACTCGCACAACGTCGACGGTCCCATGGTCATGGGCGTGGCGCCCCGGCCGACGCACTTCCTGATCAAGAAGGAGGCGTTCGTCGGGCCGCTGAACCCGTTCCTGACCGGGATCGGCCAGCTGAAGGTGGACCGCACGACCACCGACCGCACGGCCGTCACCCAGGCGCTCGGCGTGCTCGAGAACGGGGGTGTCCTCGGTATCTTCCCGGAGGGCACCCGTGGCGACGGCGACTTCGCCTCGCTGCGCGCCGGACTCGCCTACTTCGCGGTCCGCAGCGGGGCGCCGATCGTGCCGGTCGCCGTGCTGGGAAGCGCGGAACGGAGCGGACGGTTGATAAAGGCACTGCCCCCGCTGCGCAGCCGGATCGACGTCGTCTTCGGCGACCCGTTCGAGGCGGGCGACGGCAGTGGGCGGCGCACGCGCAAGGCGCTGGACGAGGCGACCGTGCGCATCCAGCAGCGGCTCACCGAGCACCTGGAAAACGCCAGGCGCCTCACCGGGCGCTAGGCGACACTTGAGTAGTGGATCACCGTAGGCGCGGTGTCCACCGATCACCACGATGAACGAGGTACGGACTTCATGAACGACGACATCCAGCCCGAGGGCTCGGCGGAGCACGAGTACGACCACGGGGCGCTCGGCGACGCCGAGTACGCGGAGTTCATGGAGCTCGCCGCGGAGGAGGGCTTCGACGTCGAGGACGTCGAGGGCGCCATCGAGGAGGCGGGACACGGCCCGCTGCCCGTGCTCGCCGTGGTCGGCCGCCCCAATGTCGGCAAGTCGACCTTGGTCAACCGCATCATCGGCCGTCGTGAGGCGGTGGTGGAGGACAAGCCCGGCGTCACGCGCGACCGCGTCACCTACGAGGCCGAGTGGGCGGGCCGCCGCTTCAAGGTCGTCGACACCGGCGGCTGGGAGCAGGACGTCCTCGGTATCGACGCCTCCGTGGCCGCCCAGGCGGAGTACGCGATCGAGGCCGCCGACGCGGTCGTCTTCGTCGTCGACGCCAAGGTCGGCGCCACCGACACCGACGAGGCGGTCGTACGGCTGCTGCGCAAGGCCGGCAAGCCCGTGGTGCTGTGCGCCAACAAGGTCGACGGCCAGAGCGGCGAGGCCGACGCGGCGTATCTGTGGAACCTCGGCCTCGGCGAGCCCCACCCCGTCTCCGCGCTCCACGGCCGCGGCACCGGCGACATGCTGGACGCCGTCCTGGAGGCCCTGCCCGAGGCGCCCGCCCAGACCTTCGGCAACGGCGGGCTCGGCGGCCCGCGCCGTATCGCCCTGATCGGCCGTCCGAACGTCGGCAAGTCCTCGCTGCTGAACAAGGTCGCGGGCGAGGAGCGCGTGGTGGTCAACGAGCTGGCCGGCACCACCCGCGACCCGGTCGACGAGCTGATCGAACTCGGCGGCAAGACCTGGAAGTTCGTCGACACGGCCGGTATCCGCAAGCGGGTCCACCTCCAGCAGGGCGCGGACTACTACGCCTCGCTGCGCACCGCCGCCGCGGTCGAGAAGGCCGAGGTCGCCGTCGTACTGATCGACGGCTCCGAGAGCATCTCGGTTCAGGACCAGCGCATCGTCACCATGGCGGTGGAGGCGGGCCGTGCGCTCGTCCTCGCCTACAACAAGTGGGACACCCTCGACGAGGAGCGCCGCTACTACCTGGAGCGGGAGATCGAGACCGAGCTGGGCCAGGTCGCCTGGGCGCCGCGGGTGAACGTCTCGGCGCGCACCGGACGGCACATGGAGAAGCTGGTCCCGGCGATCGAGACCGCGCTCGCGGGCTGGGAGACCCGTGTCCCCACAGGCCGGCTCAACGCCTTCCTCGGCGAGCTGGTCGCCGCACACCCGCACCCGGTCCGCGGCGGCAAGCAGCCGCGCATCCTCTTCGGCACGCAGGCGGGCACCAAGCCCCCGCGGTTCGTGCTCTTCGCCTCCGGCTTCATCGAGGCGGGCTACCGCCGGTTCATCGAGCGCCGGCTGCGCGAGGAGTTCGGCTTCGAAGGGGCGCCGATCCACATCTCCGTGCGCGTCCGGGAGAAGCGCGGCACCAAGAAGAAGTGATGTGACGCCGGTACGGCGCTGTGCGTGAGGGGCGGCCCTCTTCGGGCCGCCCCTCACGCACAGCGCCCGAACGCCGCTCAGAGCCCTCTGCGGGGCGCAGGCGGCAGCGCCGGCATGGGGTGCATGCCCCGGGCCTGCCGGGCCACCTGCTGCCAGACGGTCTCCGCCGCGGCCGAGTGGCCGTGCTGGGCCGCCAGCTGACCGGTGGTGTGCTGGGGGGTGCCGTGGCGGGTGCCGTAGGACCCCGTGCCGTATGTCCCGATGCCGTACGCGCCCGTGTCGTGCGGGGAACTGGAGAAGGCCACGAAGCCCAGGTCCTCCTCGCCACTGCGGTCGCCCGGGCAGGCCCGGAAGGCCCGGACGTACTCGGCGCAGAGCTCGTCGTAGATGGGCGTGATCGAGGCGGCGACCGAAGGGTCCTGGGCCGCTCGCCCGGAGGAGATCGGCTGATAGGACTGGCGGCGGGGGACGTCGTATGCGTGCACGTAGGTGCCAACGACCCCGCCGCTCAAGGGATGCGGTCGATTGGTCCGGTTCGTCACTGTCTGTCTCCCGAGGGGCGGCGCGCCGCTCCGGGCGCGGGACGGGGCCGGGCGCGGGGTGCCGCGCGAGTGCCGCGGCGGCCCCGCGCCCGGTGGACGGGCCCGCGCCTCAGGTGCCCGCGAGCGGCAGGGCGGCGGCGACGAGCTTCCCGTTGGCCGCCGCCTTGTCCAGCGCGTCCCTCAGCAGGTCCTCCCGCGGCTGGCGGCCGATCGAGCCCACCGGCGCCGCGAACATCAGCACCTGCTGGTGCTTGTTGGCGGCCGCCCGCCAGCCGTCGGTGACCTGGAGCGGCTGGTGCGCCTGCCACCAGGCGATCGGCTGGCCGGCGTTGCCGCCGGGCTGCAGCACCGCGTGCAGCTGGCCCACGGCGAGCAGCACCGACCAGCCGTGCAGCACGGGCGGCACCGAGAGGATCTGGGTGAGGGGCATGAAGCCCTGCTCGATGAGCAGGGGCAGGAAGTCGTCGCCGATTCCGGTGCCGCCGGGGCGCACGATGGGCGCGGTCGGCTCCACGACGAGCGCCGGGTGCAACTCCCCGGCGATCAGGACGAGTCCGCTGGTGACGCCCAGCACCGCCTGCTCGGGGGCGCCCTGGACGCCTCCCGTCTCGGCGGTGATGGAGCGGACGGCGCCCTGCAACTGCTCCTCCGTGACCTGGACGACCTGGGAGGGCAGGCAGGTGGCATGGGCGAAGGCGAGGACGGCGGTCTCCTCGCCGATGAACAGAACGGTGCTGGTGCGCTCCTGCTCGGAGTCGCCCGGGGTGCGGCAGGAGGTGCAGTCGTAACTGCCCGGGGCGTTCTCTCCGGCGAGCAGCCGGTCGGCTTCTTCGTCGCCGATCTCGGCGCGTACGGCGTCGCTGACGTCGAGCATGCGCGGCACGGGTGGCTCCCTCGGGATGCGGTGCGTGACAGTGCCGGGTGGCTCCCGGCCCATGAGCCCGGGGGTTCCCGGCTCATGAAGAAGACAACGGACGATCTGTGGCCGGAGTCACGCCCGAGCGCGAACGGAATCGAACCATCCGACGCACACGGTGAGGGCGCGGCCGGAATGCGTTACTCACCGTTAACTGCCCGGTTGGTCAAGGGAGTTGGTTGCGTGAAGTAAGTCACAGCAGTCGGAGGGCGGTGGTCGAAAAATCCTGAAATCAGCGAATGAATGGGTTGGCCGGAAATCTGCGATACCCCCGGTAACAGTTAACTGGCCTGGAATGACAGGGAGTTGGTTGATCCGAGGCGCCCAACCTCCTTACATTCCTCCGCCGTGTGCAACTAGCACCGCCCGGGAACGTCCACCGGTCGCGCCGCACAGCCGGCGCGCAGCACCACTTCCGGTGGACGGGGCGGCGCGCGACGACCGCGTTCCACGCGCGGCCGACGTGCTCCGCCTTGGGGGACCTCGGGTACGTGGAGAGGGAATTACATGTCTGAATGTGCCGACAACACCCGTAAGACCCGTACGACCCGTACGACGGCGGTCCTCGCCGGAGCGGCCCTGCTCGCCCCGCTCGGACTGCTCGCCGCGACCGGCAACGCCGCCGCGGCCGACGGCGGAGTGTGGGACCGTATCGCCCAGTGCGAGAGCGGCGGGAACTGGCACATCAACACCGGCAACGGCTACTACGGAGGACTCCAGTTCTCCGCCGGCACCTGGCGCGCGTATGGCGGCACGGCCTACGCCCAGAGCGCCGACCAGGCCTCCAGGGAGGCCCAGATCGCCGTCGCCACCAAGGTTCAGCAGGCGCAGGGCTGGGGCGCATGGCCCGTCTGCTCCGGGCGTGCCGGAGCGAGCGGAGGCGCACCCGCCGCCTCGGGCGCCACGACCACACACTCGTCCTCGGGGACCGCGCACGCCTCGCGCTCGGTCTCGGAGTCCGCCACCACCGAGTCCGCCCCGTCGGAGCAGTCGTCGAAGGCGCCGGAGCGCTCGACGGGACACACCGGTCGCGGGACGTCCCGCGGCGACTACACCGTCCGCAGCGGCGACACCCTCAGCGGCATCGCCGAGCGGCACGGCACCACCTGGCAGCGGATCTACGCGCGCAACAAGGCGGTCATCGGCGGTGACCCCGACCTGATCGTGCCCGGACAGCGACTCGCTCTCTGACCGGCTCGGCTCCCGGGCCCCGACGTCCCCTAGGGCGACGTCGGGGCCCCGCGGCGTTCCGGCCCCGTCCGGCGTACGAACCCTGATGCGATGCCCGGCCCCGAGGTTCCCGGCACCGGCTACCGACGGGACAGCCGTTGCGGCACAACATGGCCATGCTGTCCAGCGGGCCCCCGTGCCTCAGGTGTCTAATCGAAACGGCAGGGAACGCACGAGGAATCCAGGGACGCATGCACATTTCCTTCCTGATGCACCACGCCTACGGGATCGGAGGGACGAACCGCACGACGTACAACCTCGCGAGCGCCCTGGCCGAGCACCACGACGTGGAGATCGTCTCGGTCTTCCGCCACCGCGAGGAGCCCGTCTTCGCGCCCGACCCCCGCGTCCGGCTGCGCCACCTGGTCGACCTGCGCGCGGACGGCCCCGACCACGGCCGCCCCGAGCTGGCGCGGCCCGCGCGGGTCTTCCCCCGCCCGGAGGGCCGCTACCGGCAGTACAGCCTCCTCACCGACCGCCGTGTCGGTGAGCACCTCGCGGCCACCGAGGCCGACGTCGTGGTCGCCATCCGCCCCGGCCTCGATGTGCGCCTCGCCCGCCAGACCCGCCGCGGCCCGCTCCGCACCGGCCAGGAGCATCTCACCCTGGACAGCCGCTCCAAGGCCCTGCGCGTGGTCCTGCGCGGCGCCTGCCCCAGCCTGCACGCCCTCACCACGACCACCGAGGCCGACGCGGGCGCCTACCGTGCCCGGATGCGGCTGCCCGGCGTCCGGATCGAGGCCCTGCCCGACCCCGTGCCCGCACCGCCCGTCGCCCCCGCCGACGGCACCGCCAACTGGGTCGTGGCGGCCGGCCGGCTCGACCCCGTCAAGCGCTACGACCTGCTCGTCACCGCCTTCGGCCGGGTACGCGCCGAGCGGCCCGACCGGCGGCTGCGCATCTACGGCAGTGGCCCGCGGAAGGAGGAGCTGCGCGCCCTCGTCGACCGCCTCGGCCTCTACAACCACGTCTATCTCATGGGCCCCGCCCACCCCATCGAGCCCGAATGTGCCAAGGGCTCCCTCGCCGCCGTCACCTCCCGCACGGAGTCCTTCGGCATGACGATCGTGGAGGCCATGCGCTGCGGACTGCCCGTGGTCTCCACCGACTGCCCGCACGGGCCCCGTGAGATCATCCACGACGGCGTCGACGGACCCCTCGTCGAGTCCGGCAGCGCGGTCGCCGCCGGGCTGCCGGAACTGATCAACGACGACGCGCTGCGGCAGCGGACGGCGGCGGCCCTGCACGCCTCCGCACGCCTCGACCCGGCCCGTATCGCCGAACGCTCTGTGTCCCTGTTCACCGGTACCGCCCGGCACGGCAGCCGGCTGCGCGGCTCGCTGCACCGCACCCGGGCGGCACTGCTCGGCGGTGCCCAGGCCGTCCGCACCGCCGGGCGCGGGGCACTGAGAAGGGGGCGCCCCGCATGATGACCGAGACGCCGGGCACCCGGCACGAACACCCCGCCACGCCCCTGCGCGCCGACTGTGTCGCGGACACCGCGGGCGGACTGACCTTCGACATCGCCGGCACCGGGGGGACCGACCCCGCCCATCTGGTGCTGCGCCGCCGCGACGGCGAGGAGACCGCGCTGCCGCTGGCCCCCGCCGAGAGCGGCCGGCTGCGCGCCGCCCTGCCCAGCGGCGTCGACCTGCCCGAGGGCCGCTGGGACGCCTACGCGCGGTTCGGCGACGGCGAGCCGTGCCGCCTCTCACCCGGCGTCAGCGATCTGCGCTCCCTGGTGGACCGTGCGCCCGGCGACACGGCGGACCGGATCGCCGTCCGCATCCCGTACACCGCCGAGGACGGCACCCTCGCCGTGCGCAGCTGGCTGCGCGCCCCGCACGCCGAGGCGGGCGACCTCCGCATCGGCGAGGACCAGCTGGGGGTGAGCGGCCGGGTGTACGGCACCGGGCTGGCAGCGGAGGCCTACGCCGAGGTCCGCGAGCGGGGCGGCCCGCGGTCCGTGGTGCGCGCCGACGTCACCGTGCGGGAGGCGGAGTTCGGCTTCACCGTGCCCTACGCACCGCTCGGCCCCGGCATCTGGGATCTGTGGCTGCGCCCGGCCGGCGCCGAGGGGCCACAGGTGCGGATCGCCCGGCTGCTCGACGACGTGGCGGACAAGAAGCCGGTCTTCCGCTATCCGAGGGCTGCCGTGCGGGCGGCGCACGGCGCGGTCGAGGCCTGGCCGTACTACACGGTCGACAACGATCTGTCGGTGACCGTGAGCGCGACGGGCTGAGCCTCCTTGCGGCCAGTCGTTGTCCGCAAGGGCTGCCAGACTTGGACCATGCTGGAGACCTCGGCCCGACTGCTGCGCCTGCTGTCCCTGCTCCAGACCCACCGCGAGTGGTCCGGGGCGGAGCTCGCCGGGCGCCTCGGCGTCAGCGCCCGCACCGTGCGCCGGGACGTGGACCGGCTGCGCGAGCTGGGCTACCCGGTCAACGCGGGTCCGGGCACCGGCGGCGGCTACCGGCTCGGCGCGGGCGCCGAACTGCCCCCGCTGCTGCTGGACGACGACGAGGCGGTGGCCGTGGCGGTGGGGCTGCGCACGGCCGCCGGGCAGGGGATCGAGGGCATCGGCGAGTCCTCCGTACGCGCCCTCGCCAAACTCGAACAGGTGCTGCCGGACCGGCTGCGCCGCCGGGTGTCCGCCCTCAACGCGTTCACCGTGCCCATGCTGCGCGGCCCCCGGGCCGCCACCGTCGACCCGGCCGTCCTCACGGAACTCGCGCATCTGTGCCGGGACGCGGAGCGGCTGCGCTTCGAGTACGGCGACCGCGCCGGCCCGGGCGGGAAGAGCGCCACCGGCTCCCTGACCCGCCGTACGGTCGAACCGCACCGCCTCGTGTGCACCGAGCGGCGCTGGTACCTGGTCGCGTGGGACCTCGACCGGGAGGACTGGCGCACCTTCCGCGTCGACCGCATGACCCCCAAACCGCCGCACGGCCCCCGCTTCACCCCGCGCACACCCCCGGCGGACGACCTCGCCGCGTATGTCTCGCAGGGCGTCTCCACGGTCGTGTACCCCACCCATGCCGTGGTGCGGCTGCTGGTGCCGCTGACCGAGGCGGCCGAGCGGATCTCACCGTCGGCGGGCGTGCTCCAGGCGGAGACCGACGGCAGCTGTCTGCTGCGCACGGGCGCCCCGAGCCTCGATGTGATGGTCGTTCACATCCTGATGACCGGGCTGCCGTTCGAGGTGCTGGAGCCGGCCGAACTCGTCGACGCCCTCAGGACGGCTCGTGACCGGCTTGATGCCGCTTTGGCTCGGGCTGAGGGGCCTGGCGGGCGATCCGGGGATGGTGCAGATCGAACGCGGGGGACTCGGAGCGGATCCGGGGCAGAGTGACGAAGTTGTGCCGCGGCGGCGGGCAGGACGTCGCCCACTCCAGGGACCGGCCGAACCCCCAGGGGTCGTCGACCTGGACCTTGGTGCCGTGGGCCGCGGTCCGCCAGACGTTGTAGAGGAACGGCAGCGTCGACATGCCGAGCAGGAACGCGCCGATCGTGGAGACCGTGTTGAGCGGGGTGAAGCCGTCGGCGGCCAGATAGTCCGCGTACCGGCGCGGCATGCCCTCGGCGCCCAGCCAGTGCTGCACCAGGAACGTGACATGGAAGCCGACGAACAGCGTCCAGAAGTGGATCTTGCCGAGGCGTTCGTCCAGCATCTTCCCGGTGAACTTGGGCCACCAGAAGTAGAAGCCGCCGAAGGTCGCGAAGACGACCGTGCCGAAGACGACGTAGTGGAAGTGGGCGACCACGAAGTAGGTGTCGGTGACATGGAAGTCCAGCGGCGGCGACGCCAGGATCACCCCCGTCAGCCCGCCGAACAGGAACGACACCAGGAAGCCGGTCGCCCACAGCATCGGTGTCTCGAAGGACAGGGAGCCCCGGAGCATCGTGCCGCCCCAGTTGAAGAACTTCACGCCCGTCGGCACCGCGATCATGAACGACATGAAGGAGAAGTACGGCAGCAGCACCGCGCCCGTCGCGAACATGTGGTGCGCCCAGACGACCACCGACAACCCCGTGATGGCCATCGTCGCGCCCACCAGCGTCAGATAGCCGAAGAGCGGCTTGCGGCTGAACACCGGGAGGATCTCCGTGATGATCCCGAAGAACGGCAGCGCGATGATGTACACCTCGGGATGACCGAAGAACCAGAACAGGTGCTGCCACAGCAGCGCCCCGCCGTTCGCCGCCTCGAACACCTGGGCGCCGAACCGCCGGTCCGCCTCCAGGACCAGCAGCGCCGCGGCCAGCACGGGGAACGCCATCAGGACGAGGATGGACGTGAACAACGTGTTCCAGGTGAAGATCGGCATCCGGAACATCGTCATGCCCGGCGCGCGCATCCCGACGATCGTCGTCAGGAAGTTCACCGCGCCGAGGATCGTCCCGAACCCCGCCATCGCGAGGCCCATGATCCACATGTCGGCGCCGACGCCCGGAGTGTGGTTCAGGTCGTTGAGCGGCGCGTAGGCGAACCATCCGAAGTCGGCGGCGCCCTCCGGGGTCAGCAGCGAGCCCAGCACGATCAGCCCGCCGAACAGGAACAGCCAGAACGAGAGCATGTTCAGCCGTGGGAACGCCACATCGGGGGAGCCGATCTGCAGCGGCATGATCTCGTTCGCGAAGCCCGCGAAGGTCGGGGTCGCGAACAGCAGCAGCATGATCGTGCCGTGCATCGTGAACAGCTGGTTGTACTGGGTCGCGCTCATGATCTGGAGCCCGGGCCGGGCCAGTTCGGCCCGCATCAGCAGCGCCATGACCCCGCCGACCAGGAAGAACGCGAAGGATGTGACCAGATAGAGGTGGCCGATCTTCTTGTGGTCGGTGGTGGTCAGCCAGTCGACCACCCGCCGCCCCCGTCGTTGCCGCGGCGTCGTCCGCAGGGCCCCGGCGGCCGACTGTGCGGTGTCCGTCCCCATCGCTGCCCCTCGCTCCTCGCGTACCGGGCCCGCCGGGCCCCGCGGCCCGGCGCCCACGCGGGCTCACGCCATGGCGCGCGTCCCCGCCCACGCTGCGACCGCGCGCGTGCGGGGATTCTGTGCCGAAGCCGTGTGCTTCTTATGCGGAGTCAGCTGATGCGCGCGATTCCCGAATCCGAATGGAAAGAGCCGGGAGTGAACTGCGGACCATGCTTTCCGCCGGGTTATTACGAACTTCTTCCGAGCGTGCGGGAACCGGATCCGAATTGCGTTCGAAGTGGTGCGTGGCGCATGCGGAACCCCTCGTACGTGTGACGGTTCCGGGGCGAAACGGGTGTCGTGATTCTGTGACAGAAGCGTGACCGGAGAGGGATGAGTGACCTGTGGGGTGAACGGTCCGCACTTCCCCGGCGAGGGCCCGCGGCCTAACGTGGCGCCATGGCACCCATTCCCACTCCGGACGCCCGACGCGAGGACTCCCCGGAGGCATACGTAGGCATGGAGGCGCACCGCGCCGAGCGGCTGGCCCGCGAACGCGGCTGGAGCACGGTCCGCTCGCTGGCGCCGGGCACGATCATCACCATGGAGTACGTCGAGGGACGGCTGAACTTCGAGGTCGCCGACGGCCGGGTCAGACGCTGCTGGAAGGGCTGACACACCGAAGGCCCCGGCTCGTTGCTTGAGTTCTAGGAGTCGTCGCAACACCCCAGCCCAAGGGGTGCGATGGAGTTCCAGATCCGCAAGGTGCGGACGGTGGCCCAAGGCCGTAAGCG
>NZ_JBIAXT010000048.1:0-48374 GCF_042896945.1 Streptomyces sp. NPDC001222 | reverse complement strand
GACGACCGGCTCTTCCACGGTCCCGTGCTCGGTGATGGCCTCGCTCATCAGGCGTCTCCTTGATCATCGGATCCGCCGTTGATTAGACACTCCCTCGTTTCCTACAGGGACGCCGACGACGTGCAGGAGCGGCTGGAGGCGTACCTGTCGAGTCCTGAATTCCGCGCGGACATGGAGGGCTTCGACATCAGCCAGATCGTCGGCCTCGACGAGACCCTCCTGACGCCCACCGTGGACTCACCGTTGCGCTGACGGTCGGCCCGCGACGGGTGACCCGGCCAGAAGGGCCGGTATCCGGCGGCCCTGCGATGGTGGTTCCGGTGTCGTCGATGGCGACCCACCAGTGGTGGCCCTTGCCGGCATCGATACCGACCCATGAGCAGGGCACCTGTGTGGTCATGTGCATCTCCTCGGACTCGGACAGCGTGCCGTCCCGGCCCAAGGACACCCCGCCGTCAGCTCCGCAAACGGCGGCCGATTCCGAGACCTACCGGCACCGCGTCCAAGCCGCCACTCGCTTCGCCGGCCGAGTCCTGCGAACCAAGCGGCACGCCAACGCCATGCTCGCCAACCCCGACCTGCAGATCTTCCCCGGCAAGGGCATGACCTGCGTCCTGGACCCCATGCGGGCAGCCTGCCGCCTGCGCAGCGAGGAGGACAGCACCCGCCGCACCCCCGACCTCGACGACTGCCGCCCGAACTGCGTGTCAACATCGCGCGGACCGACCGCGACATCGGACAGGTCCTCGTCCAGATCGAGCGGCTCCGACCACTCGTCGACGACCCGCTGGCTCCCGCCTTCCGACACGCCCGCGAACAGCGGTGAGTACGACGGACGCGGTGATCCGCTTGCCCACGGGTTCACGAGTACCGCCACTCTGACCCACCTCGGCGAGCAGGGCGCCTCGCTGCTGATGCTCATGGCGAAGTCCCGGTACAAGAAGCCGGAGAACATCCGCCGCTACTTCAAGCCCTCCCCGGAGGCGATCGCCGAATTCACCCAGCCTGCTCGCCCCCGGTGAGCGTCCGCCGCTGAACCGTCGCCGCCCGGCAGGTGGGCGGCGGGGGCGGGGCCCGTGTCCAGGACGCGTGGCTGCTCGTCGGCCGCCCCGGGGCGATGAGCGAGGTGGCCGCCGATGGGGGGGAAGGGTGTCAGCCTTCGCGGCTGGGGAGCATGGCCAGGGCCTGGGAGCGCTGTGCGACGAGGTCGTCGTAGGTGCCTTCGCGCTCGGCCCAGCGGTGCATGAGGACGCCCTTCACGAGGATTTCGTGGGGGCTGGGGTCCTCTGAGAGCAGTTGCATGACCTCGGTGGCGAAGTCGTCGAGCGGCAGCGCGTGCGGGTTCACCTTTTCCTGGCCTGCTGTGGCGACGGCCGGGGGGACGAGCTCGACGACGCCGACACCGGTGCCGTCGAGCTGCGCGCGCAGTGCCTCGGAGTAGGCGTGCACCGCGGCCTTCGAGGCGGCGTAGCTGGGCATGGGCGGGAACGGTAGGAAGGCGATGCCGGAGGTGACGGTGATGAAGGTGCCGGCGCCCCGCCGGACCAGGTGCGGGGTGAAGGCGTCGATGACCCGGATGGTGCCGAGCAGGTTGGTGTCGATCGTCGTCTGTGCCGCCCCGAAGTGGGCGGGGTCGCGCAGGTCCTCCAGGAGCATGACGCCCGACATCGTCACCACGGTGTCCAGCTCGGGGTACCGAGCGAGCGCGGCGTCACGAACAGATGTGACAGAGGAATTGTCGGTGACGTCGATACCGAACGTGCCGAAACCCTCCCCGGCGAGTTCCGAGAGCGCCTGAGGGCTGCGGCCGCCAACGGCCACGGTGCTGCCGGCTGCGGCGAACCGCCGGGCCAGCTCTCGCCCGATACCCGAGGTCCCGCCGACGATGAGAACGGTGCGGTTGGAGAGATCCATGAGATCTTCCCTTCGGTCCAGGGCGCCGCCGGCGTTCAGGCCCGCGGCGCAGACAGTGATGTTCTCTGTCTCTTTCGAAACAGTGCTGCCGCAGTCTTGACGGCATCCGCCGGGTGTGGCAGGGCCCCTGTCTTCCCTGGTCCTGGCAGGGCCCCCTCTGAGACACTCGCACCGCATTACGGTGTCGGTATGAAGGATGAGGAATCCGGCAACCGGCTCGGCAGCTACCTACGTGCCCGGCGTGAGCTGGTCTCCCCGGCGCAGGCAGGCCTCCCGCCCGGCGGCAACCGTCGCGTGCCCGGCCTGCGCCGTGAGGAAGTCGCCCTGCTGGCCGGGATCAGTCCTGACTACTACCTGCGCCTGGAACGGGGCCGTGACAAGAACCCCTCACCCCAGGTGCTCGAATCCCTCGCGCGGGTCCTGCAGCTCGATGACATCGAGCGGGCGTATCTGCTCGGCCTTGCGGCGGCACGCCCCAGGGCGCGGCGCCGCAAGGCCGAGCATGTACCGGCGCGGGTGCACGAGCTACTCGCCCACCTTCAGATCCCCGCGTTCGTCGAAGGGCGCGCGTTCGATGTCCTGGCCTCCAACCCCATGGCCGTCGCGCTCTCCCCCCGGCTGCGGCCCGGCCAGAACCGGCTGCGTTCTCTCCTTCTTGATCCTGAGGAACAAGCCTTCCATCAGGACTGGGCGAAAGCCACCGCCGATTTCATCGCCGCCCTGCGTACCACCATCGGGGACGACACCGATGACCCCCGGTTCGTCGAGCTCGTCGGAGAACTCGCACTGTCAAGTCAGCGGTTCCGTACCCTGTGGGCCCGCCACGACGTCCGCAGTCTCGACGGAGGCACGACCATGGTCCACCACCCCGTCGTCGGTGAACTACGCCTCCACCGGGACAAACTCGCCATCGACGACGTCATCCTCGTCGTCTACTACCCCGACAAGGACAGCGGCAGCGACGAGAAACTGCGGCTCCTCGCCTCACTCTCACACACCGAGTCCGCCGGCACAGCACACGACAGGCCGACGGACATCCCGCACCCGAAGACACCCTGACGAACACGCGCCGTCCCGGCGTCGCAGCCAGAACGCCCGCGCCGGGGGTTCCGTCACCCGCGAGATCGCCTAGGGCCCTGGTCGCGAGCCGTCTGCGTCGTCCTTGTCGCGCAGCGGCCGCACGCCCCCGGGCAGCTGGAAGGAGTACCGGCCAAGCATGTTGATGTGGTGCCGCACAAACGGCGAGAGGCGGGCCACGTCCTCATCGCGGACATCGAAGCCGTCCGCGCGCAGCTGGTTCACCGCGGCGTCCATGTACCTGGTGTTGAACAAGACGAGGGCGTTCAGGACGTACCCCAGTGCCCCGATCTGGTCCTGCATACCGTCCTGGTAGCGCTGGTAGAGCTGCCCGTGCCTGGCGTGGAAGATCTTCCGGGCGAGGGAGTGGCGGCCCTCCTGGAGGTTGGCCTGCACCTTGATCTGCCTGCGGTAGCCGGGCTCGTCGGCCAGGCGCAGCATGTGCAGGGTCTTTGCGATCCGCCCGTAGTGCGCGATGGCGTCGCCGAGCGGGGGTGGGGCGGCCGTCACGGGACAGCATCCGGATCACGTCGTACGCGCGCACAGCGCCGGTGTGGATGGAGCAGATGATCCGAAGGATGTCCGCCCAGTGGCGTTCGATCCTGGCGAGGTCCCTGGAAGGCGCCGTGCAGCCACGACCTTCCCGCCCAGCCCGGCAGCCTGGTTGTTGATCATGTTGAGCCAGGTGGCTCCGCCCCGGCGTCCGAAGTACTTCGGGTTCGGCTGCGCGTACACCGACGGAACGGGGACGACGAACCGCATGCCGTCCACGGAGGCGACCAGGCCGCCGCCCCACGCCTGCGCGAGCGGGAGGGCCGTGGTCATGTTCAGGACATGATCACGGTGCCGCCCAGCACTCCGAAGAACAACCCTCCTGCACCGACTTCCCCACCATCACCATCACCAACGGCACAACACTGCCCGTTCGTCACGATGCTGAGTGGCTATCTACAGCTGCCTGGTAGTCGATCAGTGTGGTGTTCGCGGCCCGGTACGTCGCCAGCCGCAGATACGTCTGGTCGACATGGGACAGGCGCCCGTACTTCAGCGCGTCTGCGGCCCCGATGACCGGGGTGTAGCCGACGGTGCAGCTGTGCGCGACCAGGGACCCCGGACGTGATCGAGCCGGGTATTCTCCCGCTCGCCGTACACCTTCAGCACCGACGCATTCGCGATGCCGAGCTGATCGGCAAGGTAGTCGGCGACCTCCGCCGAAATGTCG
Source organism: Streptomyces sp. NPDC001222 (assembly GCF_042896945.1). Lineage (NCBI taxonomy): Bacteria > Bacillati > Actinomycetota > Actinomycetes > Kitasatosporales > Streptomycetaceae > Streptomyces > Streptomyces sp. NPDC001222. The sequence goes on along the minus strand of NZ_JBIAXT010000048.1, from coordinate 44,161 downwards.
ATCGGGTCGTACGGGAACGCCCCGAGGTAACGCGCGGTCGTGAGCTGGGCCGCGAAGCCCAGCCGGTTGTGGGCCCGCCGCTTGCCCTCGATCAGCTTCCGGTCCGCGTCGTCCAGGAAGAAGAACCGCTCCAACTCCGCACGGGCCGGCGCCCCGTCGTACGCCGCATACTTCGCGGCCTGCTCATCCGTCAGAAACTCGACCGGCACTCCGGACCTCCAGACAGTCAGTGATCAACACGACTGCCGAAGGCTCTTCCTCTCACGAACCCCAGGTCAAGCGCTATCGGTCAACGGTGGGGCAGTGGTGTCTGCCCCGAGGTGGATCTCAGGTCCAGGTCGGCACGTTTCCCCCGGCGTAGCGGGCGCCGAAGCCGCCGTGGGGCAGGATCTCGTCGATGGCCTTGAGGTCGGCGTTGGTGAGGGTGAGGTCGGCGGCGCCGACGTTTTCCTCGATGCGCTTCGGGCTGCGGGTGCCGGGGATGGGCACGATGTGCTCGCCCCGGGTCAGGAGCCAGGCCAGGGCGAGCTGGGAGACGGTGGCGCCCTTGGTCGCCGCGAGGGCGGCGAGCCGGTTGACGGCTTCGACGTTCTTCTCGAAGTTGCCCGGCTGCCAGCGCGGGTCGACGTTGCGTATGTCGTTGCCTTCGTACCGGCCGGCGGGCTTGGCGGTGCCGGTGAGGAACCCGCGGCCGAGGGGTGAGTAGGCGACGAAGCCGATGCCGAGTTCGTCCAGGACCGGGAACAGCTGCTCGACGTCCCGTTCGAACAGGGAGTACTCGGTCTGCAGGACCGAGACCGGCTGCACGGCGTGCGCCCTTCGGATCGTCTCGGGCCCGGCCTCGCTGAGACCGAAGTACTTCACCCAGCCCGCGTCGATCAGCTCCTTGACGGTGCCCGCGACCTCCTCGATGGGCACCTCGGGGTCGACGCGGTGCTGATAGAAGACGTCGATGTGGTCCACGCCGAGGTAGCGCAGGCTGTTGTCGGCGACCTTGCGGATGTTGTCGGGCCGGCTGTTGAGAAGGCCGCCGATCTGCTCGGGCGGTACCGACATGTCGACGCCGAACTTGGTGGCCAGGACCACGTCGTCGCGGAAGTCCCTGACTGCCTTGCCGACGAGGATCTCGTTGGATCCGGTGCCCCAGCCGTACATCTCGGCGGTGTCGAAGAAGGTGACGCCCAGGTCGTGGGCGCGGCGGAGGGCGGCGACGCCGGCCTCCTCGTCGGTGGGTCCGTAGGCCATCGTCAGGCCCATCGCGCCGTAGCCAATCGCCGCGACCTCCAGGCCCTGGCTTCCGAGCGTCCGGTTCTGCATGGTGCGCTCCTCTGAAAGAAACTGCAAAAGTGACTTCTGAACGAAAGGCCCTTATGGGTGGTACGCCTCACGCGTCCTCTCGCCGAACCGAACGATTCTGCTGGGCACGCCTGCCGGCATGACCCTTTGGACCGGGGCAGACCCCACCCGTGACTTCCTGCGGAGTCGCTTTTCGCCTGTGCAGGGCGGGGCTGCCGGGGCGGTTCACGGACGGTTGTGTCAGTGCGTTGCGGCGGTCAGTCCGGCGCGGTGTATGCGGGTGTGCTCGGCAACGCGCTGGCCGAGGTGGCGGGCGGTGTTCAGGTCTGCATCGTGGACCGCGGGGGTGTCGTTGAAGCTTTGCGCGCCGGCGCCGAGGTAGAAGCCGAGGCGGTTGTCGTCCTGGGGGCTGGATGTGGTGGCGTTCCAGCCCGGCAGGAGGTTCAGGCTCACCCAGAGCATCCCGTGCTGGGCCGCCAGGAGCGCCAGGTACTGCAGGGTGTGCAGCTTGTCGCCGCTCATGGAGCCGGAGTTGGTGAATCCCGCCGCGAGCTTGTCGCTCCAGGCGCGGGTCATCCACCGCTTGCTTGTGGCCTCGGCGAAGGCGTGAAACGCCCCCGACGCGGTGCCCATGTAGGTGGGGGTACCGAAGATGATGGCGTCCGCGGCGTCCATCAGTTCCCAGTCGGCGTCGCTGAGGGAGGCGACGTCCACGCGGTGGACGCGCGTCCCGGCGATGGAGCGCGCGCCGTCGGCGACGGCAGTGGCAATCTGCGCGGTGTGGCCGTAGCCGGAATGCGACGCGATAACGATCGAGATATCGGACACGGGTGTTCCTATCCTGCCGCGATGGCGGCGTGTTCGGTGGTGTGCCGGCAGACGACGAGCTGCCCGGTGCGGCGGTCGGCCGCACTGCTCCACGAGTGGGGGGACTGACGTCCCGGGCCGGGGTGCGGCGCATGCCCAGGTGTCGCGGGCCGGCGCCGACCACCAGCAGCGTGGATCGTCGTTCCGGCTTAGACCGTATCACTGATAAGGCGGCGATACGCAACCTGGGATATCGTTGTTCCATGAACGAGGAACGACGCGCCGCGCGGCGCCAGGTACTGCAGGTGGCCGCCAAGCTTTTGGAAGAGGGCGGCAGCGAAGCGGTCTCCACGCGCGCTGTCGCCGCAGCCGCGGGCATCACGGCCCCCGCGCTCTACCGGATGTTCGACGACAAGGACGGACTCCTGGCCGAGCTGGCCGCCTACGGATTCGAGATGTACCTGGCCGAGAAGCAGGAGGCACTGGCGCTGACCCCCGACGACCCGGTGGCCGACCTCTACCGCGGCTGGGACCTGCACGTCGACTTCGGACTGCGGCACCCCGCGTTCTACGTGCTCATGTATGGCACTGCGCGGCCCGGGCGGCGGCCCCCGGCCGCGGACGAGGCGCACGCCCTGCTGGTGAGACTGCTGGGCCGGGCGGCCGAGGCCGGGCGCCTTCGGGTTCCGGTGGAGCAGGCGACCCGCGTCATCCATGCGGCGACGACGGGTGCCACGCTGGCACTGATCGGCGAAGAGCCCTCGCAGCGGGACCTGACCACTTCGACGCGGCTGCGGGACACCGTCATCGCCTCCATCACCACGGACTCGCCCGCCTCATCCGGGTCCGACCTGGCCTCGCACGCACTCGCCCTCGACGCCGCACTTGAAACCGCGCTCAGCACCGGGGTACCTCTGCGAGACACGGAGACAGCTCTGCTGCGCGAATGGCTACAGCAGTTGGCAGGCTGAAGGGGCCGCCAGTCAACTCGCCTGACAACGGGTCTCCTTGCTCGTGACCGGCCTCAACAACCACGTCACTACCAAGGGGCCCGTTTCTTCATGCCCACGACCACACTGGCATCTCTGCCCGAATGATCAACCGCACCGCAGGGTTCGAACGAGATCCGGTTTGCCACAACGCACTCCGATCGCACACGACTACGGAGCGTCTTCGTCATGTCGTGACTGAATCAGAGCCAGCCACCGACATCGAAAGCAACAGCTCGCAATCGGCGAGAGAACACAGTCGTGGCGTCGAGGACGGCCGGGTCGATGCCGGCCTCGGTCAGGTTGTTCGCCGCGACTCCGCGGCCGACCCTCGCTTGAGTGAGCGGCTTCAACGCCGCTCGGGTGCTCAGTAGGAACAACGTTGGATGCGCTGCTCGAACCAGATCGTCTTGCGGCTCTGGCTGTGGCGGCAGCCCCAGCGAGTGGTGAGGCTGGGTACTGCTGGAGTCGGTGACCTCTCAGACCAGAACGCCGTGGCGCATCAGCCGCAGCTCCGCCGGCTGACGGCAGAGCCGCCCCAGCAACCCGGACCGCGGTGCTGCTGTGACGACCGCGGTCGTCAGACCCACTTGCTCACGACCGTTCCTTCGGGTCGGGTGGTCACCGTGCGTCGGTGTCGAACAAGCGGCCAGCATTGTGGGTGGTGAGGTCCCGCCAGGTGACGGTGGCGGACGGGTGCACGGCGGAGTCGATGGAGGTGACCTGAGCGAGCACCGCGTCAATGGGCGTCCAGCAGTAGTCGCTGCCATAGAGGAGCCGCTCGGTGCCGAAGGCCGCGCCGAAGGCCGGGACCTGGCGGGGGAATGGCGTGCCGGCCATGTCGTACCAGAGTCGGCCGAGCTGCTCGACGGCGCTCGGCGCGTCGACGGCGCCGCCGCCGACGTGGGTGCGGAAGAGTTCCATCCGGTCGGCGAGCAGCGGCAGCACACCTCCGCCGCGTGTCAAGATCCAGCGGATCCGCGGACGGCGGGCGAGGACACCGCGCAAGAGTAGGTCGCTCGCAGAAGGACGGCCCCCGATTGCTCGTCGTCCCAACGCTCGGCGAGCACGTTCAGACGGTAGATGAGCTCCGCTCGCGGATCGTTGCCCGAAGCGGCCCGAAGCTCCTCGGGTACCGGAGGGAGAGGGGGCATGCCGGCCTCCAGCGCGGCCAGGCGGAGGTCGAGGAGGCTCGGCCAGTGCCGGTAGACGGTTGCCCTGCCGACGCCGGCACGAGTCGCAACCGTTTGATGTGTCACGGCCTCCAGCCCACCTTCCGTGAGCAACGCGGTGGCCGCCGCGACCATGGCCTGACGACTGCGCAAGAGACGCGGATCTGTTCGATCTTCCACCTGGTACACCTTCCGCTGATAGAACCCGAGTCGCTGCCACTATGGGACATCCATTGAGCAGGGGAGGGGAGCCGCAAAGACTCTGTTCGCCCCCCTCGAAGGTGGGCCCTCAAAGCACTGCTTGTCCCGCTACATGTGCACGACAGGTGCGGCGTTCTCGTTCTGCTGGGGCACACCCCGGCGGTAGAGCAGGGCGGTGACGACCAGGCCGGTGACGAAGACGGCCGCCGACCACCAGTAGGCCGTGGAATAGCCCTCCAGGCCGGCCTGAGCCAGCACGCCGGAGTTCTTGGGATTGCGACCGGAGAGGTAGCCGGTGGCGGCGTCGGAGGCCATCGTGCTGAGCAAGGCGATGCCAATGGAACCGCCCACCTGCTGAAGCGTGTTGACAGCGGCCGAGGCGACGCCCGCATCGGCGGCCGCCACCCCGGAGGTCGCCAGGCTCATGGCGGGCGCGATCACCGTGCCCAGCCCGATGCCGACGAGCACCAGCTGGGGCAGCACCTGCGTCACGTACCCGCTGCCCAGGTCCAACGTGGTCATCCACACCAGGCCCGCTGCCGCAATGGCCATGCCCACCGGTACCACCGGCTTCGGTCCTATGCGCGCCACCAGGACATTGTTGGCCACGGCGGAGGCGGACGACGAGGCCACGATCAGGGGCAGGAAGGCGAAGCCGGTGTTCAGGGCGCTGTAACCGAGGCTCTGCTGGAGGTAGTAGGTCAGGAACAGGAACACGCCGAACATGCCCGCACCGGTGACGAAGAGGGCGGCGAAGGAGGCGCCGCGGTTACGGTCCAGCAGGACCCGCAGGGGCAGCAGCGCATGCGCCGCCCTGCCCTGCCACCAGGCGAAGACGGCCACCAGTACGACGCCGACTGCCAGCATGCCCCAGGTCGCCACCGAGCCCCAGCCACGCGTTTCGGCGTTCGAGAATCCGTAGACCAGGCAGAACAGTCCGATGGAGGCCAGCAGAGTGCCGGGGACGTCGAGCTTGGAGGTCGTGTCGCGCGGAGTGCGGTGCAGCAGGGCCGCTCCACCGACGAACGCCACCACCGCGAAGATCACGTTGACGTACATGGTCCAGCGCCAGTCCAGGTACTGGGTCAGCACGCCGCCGAGGATCAGGCCGACGGCTCCGCCGGCACCGGCGACCGATCCCGCGACAGTGAAGGCTTTCGCCCGCTCGCGCGGATCGGTGAAGGTGGTCATCAGGACCGACAGGGCGGACGGGGCCAGCAGGGCGGCGAACAGGCCCTGGACGGCGCGCGTGATGACGAGCATGGCGAATCCGTTCGCCGCGCCTGCGACCATGGAGGCGGCCGCGAAGCCGGCCAGACCCACCAGGAACGTCACCTTCTGCCCGACCAGGTCGGTGACCCGGCCGCCGAGCAGCAGCAGGCTGCCGAAGGCGAGCGCGTAGGCGGTGACCACCCACTGCCGAGAGGCGTCGGAGAAGCCCAGGTCGTGCTGGGCGGACGGCAGGGCGATGTTCACGATGGTGCCGTCCAGGACGCCCATCAGCATCGACAGGGAAATGACCAACAGAATCCACCAGCGACGCCGGTGCGACAGGTCGGGCACATTCTCAGGTGCGGTCTCGGCGCCGCGAGCAGCGGCGGTGGCGTTCTGGGACATGGGGGCAGCCCTCCGGACAGCGGTGGGGGATGGCGTAAGAGAGAAAAGAACGGATGGAGTGATCCGGTACGGCTCATGCGGTACGGGGCGCCATTTCGCGCTCACGGGCGGGAGCAGTCGGCGGCTGCCCGCCTCGGTGAACGGAGGCGCGGTTATGCAGCTCGACGAGGCCGACGATTTCCTGCCTCAGAAAGGTTTACGAACACGCGCCCTTTGCACGCAGCGTCGGCATAGGGCTGCCGTGCAGGATTTGTGGAACCCCCCGTCGGGCGGTCTTCCCCGATGTCACGGGAGTGGCTCCGCCGTGTCGCAGCCCTGGCGTCGCCCGACTGCGGGCGCGGCTCAGGTGCGAGTGCCTGGGGCACAGCGCCTCAGGATGATCGGGTCAGCGGTCGGTGCCCTGGCCGTCACGATCGCCGGTGAGCCGGCTTTCCAGGCCCGTGATCAGCGTGTCCAGCACGAGGCGGAACATGTGGTCCTGGTCAGGGCCTTCATGTGCTGCAGCCGCAGGGCCGGGATCTGTGTCCGCGGCTTCCTCTTCGTCGATGTCGGGGCCGGGGGGTGTGAGGTTCGCCCACTGGTGGAGCGAGCCGTTGAGTTCGGCGCTGAGGACACCGACTACGACGGCGACCATCAGCGCGGCGATCTCCGAGACCCTTGACTGCGGCACTCCGGCAGCGGCCACGATGGCGGTGAGCGCGGTCCAGAACGGGTCGTCGGCCTGGATGAAGTCGGGCTGGTGGCTGAACGAGTAGGCCATCAGCTTGGGGTGCCGGTGCGCCAGCGTCCGGAAGTCCGTGGCGAGCAGGCGGATCCGCTCCTGCCAGGGAGCGTCCTCCAGCGTCACGGTGCGGAACTGGGCGCCCACCATTCTCGTCACGCCGCGCAGCACGGCTTCCTTGTTCGCTACATGGTGGTACAGCGACATCGGGTTCGCATCGAGCACGGTCGCGAGCTTGCGCATGGTGAGCGCCTCGACCCCGTCCGCGTCGATGAGCCGCAGGGAGGCGGCGTAGATCCCGGCCTCGGTCAGAGGCACGTCTCTCTTCCTTGTGCCCCGCGGGGGACGCCTCGGCTTTTCCATACCACGTACGGTATCAGTTCCATACGTCGTACGGAAATGAGCTTCCTCACAGCGGTCACCTGCCCACCCGGGTTGCACTCCGCTTTCCGTACCGCGTATGGTTTTGATGCCATACGACGTATGGTTCTGTCGTGCAGCGCGGCATCGACCGGCGCCCTTGCCCTTCCCCCTCTCTCCGTACAAAGGAGCAAGCCATGAGCACGAACACCGCGAACGACCTTCGCCCCATCCGGTCCCCGCGGGGGATCCCCCTCCTCGGCCACACGCCGCAGATCCCCGACACCAACCCGGTGGAGTACTTCGGTGAGCTGTCCAAGCAGTTCCCCGAGGGCCTCTACGGCATGGACATCGCCGGCATCGAGCAGGTCTTCGTCTACGACCCGGACCTGGTGGCCGAGGTCAGCGACGAGACGCGGTTCTTCAAGCAGATCGACAAGACGCCGCTGCACCACATCCGGGACTTCGCCGGCGCCGGCCTGTTCACCGCCCACCAGCACGAAGAGGAATGGGGCAGGGCACACCGGATCCTGCTGCCGGCCTTCAGCCAGCGGGCCATGAGGAACTACTTCGGGCAGATGCTGGAGATCGCCCAGAACCTGGTGGGCAAGTGGGAGCGCCGGGAGGGTCAGCCGGTCAACATCACCGACGACTACACCCGCCTGACGCTGGACACCATCGCCCTGTCGGGGTTCGGCTACCGGTTCGAGTCCTTCGACAAGGAGGAGCTGCACCCGTTCCTCAACGCGATGCTGGGCGCGCTGACCGAGTCGATGCGGCGCTCTCAGGAGCTGCCGATGATGACCAAGCTGCGCAGGGCCGATGCCAAGAAGTACGGCGAGAACATCCAGGTGATGCGCGAGCTGGTCGAGAGCGTGATCAAGGAGCGCCAGGAGGGCAAGGGCAGCGGTGAGGACGACCTGTTGGGCCTGATGCTGGAGGCCACCGACCCGGAGACCGGCAAGCGGCTGGACGTCGACAACGTGCGTGACCAGGTGCTGACGTTCCTGATCGCCGGGCATGAGACCACCAGTGGTCTGCTGTCGTTCGCCACGTACTCGCTGATGCGCAACCCGCATGTCCTGGCCCAGGCGTATGCCGAGGTGGACCGCCTGCTGCCCGGCGACACCGTGCCGGACTACGACACGATCATGCAGCTGGACGTGATCCCGCGGATCCTGGAGGAGACCCTGCGCCTGTGGGCTCCCATCCCGATGATCGCCAAGGCGCCCATCGACGACACCGTCATCGGCGGCCGCTACGAGCTGAAGAAGGGCACACGGGTCAGCATCCTTGAAGGCCCGCTGCACACCCATCCCAAGGCGTGGGAGCGGCCCGACGAGTTCGACATCGACCGGTGGCTGCCGGAGAACCGGGCCCAGCAGCACCCGCACGCCTACAAGCCGTTCGGCAACGGTGTGCGTGCCTGCATCGGCCGGCAGTTCGCGCTCACCGAGGCCCGCCTGGCCCTGACACTGGTGCTGCAGAAGTTCAAGTTCTCGGACACCACCGACTACAACATGGACGTGCGGGAGGCGCTGACGCGCAAGCCCGGCAACTTCGAGCTGATCGTCCGCAGGCGTCAGGAGCACCAGCGGACCGTCTTCGGCGCCGCGGACCTGCAGACCGACGACACCCAGGCGCAGACAGCGGTCAGCGGTGTGGGTGTGAACCTGACGGTGGCGTACGGCTCCAGCCTGGGTTCGTGCGAGGACCTGGCCCGCACCATCGCCGACCGCGGCGAGCGCTCCGGCTTCGGCACCACCCTCATCAGCCTGGACGAGCTGGGCGACAACCTGCCCACCGAGGGCCTGCTCGCCGTGGTGGCGGCCAGTTACAACGGCAAGGCACCCGACAACGCCCAGCGCTTCGACGACCTGCTCGCCGCCGGGCTGCCCGAGGGCTCGCTGGCGAACGTGCGGTACGCGCTGCTGGGCGCGGGCAACACCCAGTGGGTGGCCACCTACCAGGCCTTCCCCAAGCGGATCGAGGAAGGTCTGCTGGCCGCCGGCGCCACCCCCATCGTCGAGCGCGGCATCGCGGACGCCGCCGGCGACTTCGACGGCATGGCCACACGGTGGATGGACAACCTGTGGGCCACCCTGGCCGAGGAGTACGCCGCCGACACCTCCCAGGCCAGCGGCCCCCGCTACCAGGTCCAGCTGCTCACCGAGTCCGACGTACGCCCCGCCATCGTCTCCGAGCACGCGTACCCGCTCACCGTGGTGGCCAACGACGAGCTCGTGGCCGACGCGACCGGCCTGTGGGACTTCGCCATCGAGCCGCCGCGCCCGTCCGCGAAGTCCATCACCGTCGAGCTGCCCGAGGGCGTCACCTACGACACCGGCAACCACCTGGCCGTCTTCGCCAAGAACGAACTCGCCCTGGTGGAGCGCGCACTGAGGCGGCTCGGCGTCGACTACGACCAGGTGCTCCGGCTCGACCAGCCGGCCGGTGGCCGCACCCACCTGCCGGTGGGCACCCCGGTCACCGCCGGCATCCTGCTCACCGAGTTCCTGGAACTGCAGGACGTGGCCACCCGGTCCCAGATCCAGACGCTCGCCGAGCACACCGAGTGCCCGTGGACCCGGCCGCAGCTCCAGGCGTACACCGCCGACACCGAGGAGGCCGAGGAGCGCTACAGCAAGGAGATCCTCGGCAAGCGCGTCTCGGTGCTGGGCCTGCTGGAGCGCTTCCCGGCCGTCGAGCTGCCGCTCGCGGTCTTCCTGGAGATGATGGGCCCGATCCGTCCTCGCTTCTACTCCATCTCCTCCGCCCCGTCCGCCAACCCGCGCCACGTCCGCCTGACCGTCGGCCTGCTGGAAGGCCCGGCCCTGTCCGGCGACGGCCAGTACCGCGGCACCTGCTCCGCCTACATCGCCGGCCTCGAGCCCGGAGACGTCGTCTACGGCTACGTCCGCGTCCCCTCCCCCACCTTCGCACCGCCCGCCGACCCCGCCACCCCGCTGATCCTCATCGGCCCCGGCACCGGCATCGCACCGCTGCGCGGCTTCCTGGAGGAGCGGGCGACACAGCACGCGAACGGCACCCAGGTGGGCCTGTCCCAGGTGTTCGTCGGCTGCCGCCACCCCGAGCACGACTACTTCTACCGCCAGGAGATGCAGGACTGGGAGCAGGCCGGCATCGCCCAGATCCACACCGCCTACTCCGCGGTGACCGGCCACCCGGCCCGGTTCGTGCAGAACGCCATCGCCAACAACGCCGACACGGTGTGGCAGGCCATCCAGGACGGCGCGTACATCTACGTCTGCGGTGACGGCCGCCGCATGGCCCCCGCCGTCCGCGAAGCCCTCGCCGCCATCCACCGCCAGAAGACCGGCAGCGACGACGAGAGGGCCCAGCAGTGGCTCGCCCAGCTCGAAGCGGACGAGCGCTACCAGCAGGACGTCTTCGCCTGACCGTCGCACGCCGTCAAGGCGCGCCGACCCCCAGCCGCCGGGAGGCGTGCGGCACCCCCCGCTGCCGGCCGTACGCCTCCCGGCCACCACCAGCCCCTCACACACCCCATGGCACCCAGCGTCCCGGCTCATCGGGCGGTGCCGGTCACAGAAAGCAGACCTTCATGGACACCATGCTCGCCGGACGCTTCCACCTGGACAGCAAGAAGTTCGCCGTGGAAGAGGTCCCGATCCCCGTGCCGGGCCCGGGCGAGGTCCTCATCGAGGTCAAGGCCGCCGGCGTCTGCCTCTCCGACGTCCACCTCCTCGACGGCTCCCTCGTCCCGCTGTTCGCCACCTCCGACACCATCACCGTCGGCCACGAGGTCTCCGGTGTCATCCACACGCTCGGCCCCGACCTCAAGCGCGGCCTCACCGTCGGCACCCGCGTCACCCTGGAGGCCGGCAAGGCCTGCGGCACCTGCGCCGGATGCGTGCGCCACCGCCCCTGCACCCAGATGCTCACCGCCGGCATCGACTACGACGGAGGCTGGGCCGACTACGTCATCGCCCGCGAGGACACCCTCATCCCCATCCCCGACAGCCTCCCCTTCGACCAGGCCGCGATCATCCCCGACGCGGTCTCCACCCCCTACGCCGCCGTCGTCACCACCGCCGGCGTCCGTGCCGCCCAGTCCGTCGGCGTCTGGGGCGTCGGCGGAGTCGGCGCCCACAACGTACGCCTCGCCCGCCTGGTCGGCGCCGCCCCGATCATCGCCGTCGACCCGCTCCCCAGCGCCCGCGAGCGCGCCCTCGCCTTCGGCGCGGACCTCGCGCTCGACCCGGCAGCCCCCGACTTCGCCGACCAGGTCCGCACAGCCACCGGCGGACGCGGCCTCGACTTCGCCTTCGACTGCGCCGGCGTCCCCGCCGTCCGCGACCAGGCCGCCTCCGTGCTCGGCCTGGGCGGCTCCCTGATCCTGGTGGGCATCACACCCCGGCCACTGACCATCACCGAGGGCCTGACCTTCAACTACCTGCAGAAGCAGGTGCGCGGCCACTACGGCGGCTTCCCCGAGTCCGTCTCCGAGCTGGTGCAGCTGACCGCGGCCGGCCGCCTCGACCTGGCCCCCTCCATCACCGACCACATCCCGCTCGTCGACGCCGCCGACGCCGTCCACCGACTGGAGAACAAGATCGGCGACCCGATCCGCCTCATCCTCGTCCCCTGACACCCGTCAGCAGGACATCAAGCCACCCTGGGCAGGGGTGAGTGGGCGCCGGTGCGTGAGGGAACACCGGCGCCCACGGCTTTCCGGCAACCGCGGAGAGACACAACCATGCAGACGACCGACACCCCGGGCCGCGCACCGCAGCGCAGCGACGCTCGCGCGAACCGTCAACGCATCCTCACCACCGCTCGGCGGAAACTGCGGGACGACCCCGACGCAAGTCTCGACAGCATCGCTGTGGCGGCCGGCCTCGCGCGGCGCACCCTCTACGGACACTTCTCCAACCGGCACGCGCTCATCACCGAGTTGGCGCAGGAAGCAGCCCAGGCGCTTCGCCAAGCGTTCGCCATGACACGCATCCCGGGCGCTGATCCGCTGGAGGCGATGGCGCGGATGGCCCTGGCGGCATGGGCGGTGGGCGACCAGTACCGCATGCTCATCTCCCTCGGTCGCCGCCAGCTCGGAGAGGAGGCCATCCGCGCCACCCTGGCACCTGCCCGCCAAGAAGCCATCGCGGCCATACGGCGTGGCCAGCACGAAGGCATGTTCGCGAACCACGTCCCCGCGCCCGTCCTCGCACAAGCGCTGGAAGCACTGATGCTGGCCCTCGCCGCGGAGAACACCACGTCCACCTGGGCGGACCCCACGGGTGAGGCCGCGGCGACCGCGTTCCTCGTCGCCGCCGGCGTAGCACCACAGACCGCATCACGCCGGGTTCGAGCCGTGTTGCATGACCAAGTGGTGTCTGTGCTGCAGCCAGATGCAGCCATGACATGACCGGAACGCCGCCTGGCTGCGCGGTACTGGTGGTCACCCCGGTCGGAGCAGTTGTACCGACTCGTTGACCAGTGTGGATCGAAACGCCTCAGGCACGAAGTGCCGCGCCACTCGGTCCCGTCCACGTGGGAGCGAAGACCCTGACCCGCGGCACGAGGCTTCGACCTCTTTACCTGCTCTGTGCCGTTTCTTCGCTTCTCAATAGAAATATCCATCCTTGTAGGAGTTCGTTCATGCCTGCCATTCTGATCCACGGCGTACCCGACACCCACCACGTGTGGGACGGCGTGCGCGAGCACCTGACCCGCAGCGACGTGGAGGCTTGGGACCTGCCCGGTTTCGGTTCGCCGCGCCCCGAGGGCTTCCACTGCACCAAGGAGGAGTACGTCTCCTGGCTCATCGAGCGGTTGGAGGCACTCGGCGAGCCGGTCGACCTGGTCGGCCATGACTGGGGCTGCCTCCTCACCGCGCGCGTGGCTTCCGTACGGCCGGATCTGATCCGCACGTGGGCCGGCAGCAACGGCCCGATCAGCGCCGAGTATGTCTGGCATCCGCTGGCCAAGCTGTGGCAGGACCCGGTCGCGGGCGACCGCTGGGCCAAGGAGTACGACCCCGGCGCGTTCGCCAAGGACCTGACCGACAACCTCCAGATCCCGGCTGAGCTGGCTGAACAGACGGCCGGCCGTGTGGACGAGACCATGCGCGACAGCATTCTCAAGCTGTACCGCTCCGCATTGACGGTCGGTGCCGAGTGGGAGCCGGATCTGGCGGACCTGACCGGACCGTCCCTGGTGTTCTGGGGGGCGTTCGACCCAGTCTGCCCCGTCGACTTCGGCGAGAAGATGGCCGCTTCCGTGCGCGCCACCCGTTTTCTGAGGCTGGACAGCAGCCACTGGACGCCGATCCAGAAGCCGGCCGAGGTCGCCGCCGCCCTCGAGGAGCACTGGAGCAGCTCTCGGGGGTGACTGGCACGTCCAGCAACAGCGCCCGTGGGTGCATCTCGGGCGGCGCTGGCCCCATGCCGCCCGGCACCCATGGGAGGGCTCCCGCACCGCCGTGCATCCCGCCGAGCGGGGCGGGCGCTCATTCCAAGACGGCCGGAGCCTCGCTGTGGCGACGCCATGTCCCGTGGGACTGGCGATAGCGCCGCGGAGCTTGGCCAATGACACCGCAACGGGTCGCAAGCCTGGGCCGCCACGTGTCATCGGTGTCCACGACATCGTGGATCGCCGACGCCCCGGCCGGCAGGGCAACGGTGCCGTAGCACGGGGCCCACCCGACTTGGCCAGCAGCGGCGCACCAATCCGGACCCTCAGACGAGATCGGGCAGCGGGCGCCGCGTGACCTCGTGCGCGTCCTCCGGCGGGAGCCCGAGCATACGCAGGACCATCTCCGCCAGGTCGGAGGCGGCCTCGTCGCCGTCGAGGTCGGGGCGTCCCAGCCTCAACGCCACCAGCGACAGCAGGGTGCCGCCCAGGGCGGACAGGGCTGTGGTCGGGTCGGCAGCGGTGAAGCGGCCCGAGGCGATGCCGCGTTCCAGATCGCGACGTGCTCGTGGCGACAGGCCACTCTCGGAGTGGATGTGGGCCAGGCCGCGGTCGCGCAGGATCCGCATGAGCTCGGGGTGGGAGTCCGCCATCCGGGCGGAGAGCCGGAAACCCGCCGCAACCAACTCGGCGGGGTCCTCGATCCCTTGGACACGCTCGTCGATGACCTGGCCGAACTCCTCCAGCGCGTCCGTCACCGCCGCGTCGGAGAGCTCCGTCTTGGACTCGAAGTGGTTGTAGAAGCAGCCGAAACCGACATCGGCGCGCTCGGCGATGGCCTGGATGCCGGCGCTGGTGTCCCCGGTCTCCGCGAGGATCTGTCGGCCCACACGGATCAATGCCTGACGGGTCTCGGCGCGGGCCTGCGCCGTCCGTGCGGCAAGCGGCGTGGTTCGCCAATGGGTCCGGTCACACCACGGGGGTGAAGGTTTGCGGCGGAAGCAGCCGCTCCGGCCCTCGACTCCGTCTGGCGGACCGTCCGTCACGGCACCTTGTACTCGAGCTCAGCTCCTGGCCGATGGGCCGAGGGGCGAGACGGCCGCGATTTCGAGCGCCACGCGCACTTCCAGCGAGGTGATTGCCGTGGTGGTGACGGGCAGCAGTTCCTCCGCGCGTTTGACGCGGTACGTGACGGTGTTGCGGGCTACGTGCAGGCGTTCGGCCGCGGCGCGGGGACTGCGTTCCTCGGCGAGGTAGACGCGCAGAGTTTCGCGCAGCTCACGCAGGCGGGCCCCCTCGGAGGCCAGCGGCCCGAGCACCTCCTGCACGAACCAGCGTGCGTGTTCGGGGTCGGCCGTGACGAGGGCCGCCAGGCGGATGTCCTGGTAGTCGCAGAGCCAGGAGCCCGACGTGTGCGAGGCCATCCGTTGTGCCTGCAACGCCCCCAGATGGCTGCGCCGCATGCCGTGGGGCCCCGGTGCGGGCGGGCCGAGAGCCGCACGCACTCCTGCCGGCTCGGGCAGGGAGCCGCGCAGGTGCCGGACGTGGTCTTCGTCGGTCTTGCCGCTGACGGCGAACCATGCCCACACATGGTTGTCGTGAGCCGGGATGACGAGCGTCCTGGCCGCTCCCAGGGCGCGGGCCATGGTCGAGGCCGCGTGGTGCAGCCGTTGGGCGGTGGGCGCGGCGGTGGCGGTGTCGTCGCCCCACAGCACCGCGGCCACGTGCGTGCCTGACAGGTCGTACCGCAGACGCAGCGCGGCGGCTTCCCGGTCGACCGCGCGGCCGGCCAGCAGTTCGTCGATGACGGCGCGGCGGGCGGCTTCGTCACTGCCGCGCCAGCGGTCCCGTTCGGCGATGTACTCCTCGGCCATCACGCTCGAATGGGCGTCGACGTAGGTGAACATCAGGTCGTCGATCCGGCGCAGCTCGGCCAGGCGCTGGTCGGCCGGGACGTGCTCCTCGACTCCTGCTGCCAGGCCGCGTGCCAGCTGCGCGTGCCCGAGCCGCACCCCCCGCAGGACGAGCTCCAGCGGGATGCCGCGGCGCGCGAACTCCCGGCATCCTTCCAGCGCCTCCTCGGTGAGGGTGGGCAGGGGCCGGCCGATGTCGGACGCCATCAGGTGCAGGCCCGTCAGCACCGCGGACTGGGTCACACGCCGCAGGGTGGTCGCGGCAGCGGGACCGCCGCCGTGCTCGGGCACCTTCCTGAGGACCTCCTCCGCGATGGCGTCGGCGCTCTGGAGCGCCCACTCGACCGGGCCCGCGCCGAGCTCCGTGCGTGCCGCGGCCAGCTCCGCCGGGGACAGGACGGGCTCGGTCAGGCGGCCGGGGTCCGGCCGCAGCCACTGGAGCCACTGTCCCCTCACGCTTCTCGTCCCTCCGTCGCGGGGAAGGTGGGCGAGCGGGCCGCTCGCAGCTGCGACCCAGGTCAGGGAACCATATCTTCCCTGCTGAGTCGAGCAGCCGCGGACCCCGCCGCTGAGGACGACGAGCGCCGCCGTGCAGGCCGGCCGCAGGATGCGTCCTGCAGCCGGCCTGCACGGTCGCGCCGTTCACCGGCAGGGGTTGCTCACCCCGCGCGGCGGCGCGGCGCGGTGCGGCGCCGCCCCGTGCCGCGCGTCGCTGTGCTCGGCGCGGCCTGCCATGGGCACCTGCTGTGGCGCCGGCGGCTCAAGCGGTGACCTCCGGGGCGGGGGCCGCCGTGAGCCCGCCGCGCAGCGCAGTGACCAGACGCGGGAGGTCGGCCGTACTCTTGGCGCCGCCGAAGACGTAGAAGTCGGGGCGCACCAGCATGGCCTCGATGCCCGCACGGGCCAGGTCGGACAGGTAGGTGCGGTCGAGATCGACTACGTCATCGGGGCCGTTCGCCGCCGGGTCGTCGGTGATCCTCAGCAGGCGGAGCCGGACCTGCTCACACCAGGCCAGGGTGTCCTCGTCGAGCCCGTCACGCGGATCACCGGTGGTGAGCAGGGTGAGCCCGATGCCGACGGTTTCGTCGAACATGCCGGTACGGCCCCTGAACCGCACCCGTCCCTGCCGGCTGAGCTGCCCGGTCGGCTCCGCGGGGGCGCCGGTGCAGTCGCGGTCCAGCAGTCCGCCGGTGAAGGTCCCCAGAAACTGGTCTCCCTGTGGTACGCGGCCTGCCCGCTGGTCGGCGATCATGCGGGCGTCGCGCTCGACGGCCGCGGCCGGGTCCGGCTCGCAGATGACCCTCCCCAGCATCACGGACTTCTCGATCGCGTTCTGCAGATGCTGGCATCGCTCGGTGGTGTAGGTGTCCAGCAGACTGTCGTCGGCTTTCCCGGACAGCACCAGGTCGAGCTTCCAGCTCAGGTTGATGGCGTCACGGAGGCCCGAGCACAGGCCCTGCCCGGCGAACGGCGGCATCTGGTGGGCCGCGTCCCCGGCGAGCAGCAGCCGGCCGTCGCGCCAGGAGTCCGCCCAGCGTGCCCGGAAGGTGTAGACGGTCTGCCGCTCAAGGGTGGCGTTGTCCGGGTGCAGGTCCCACGGCTCGAGCAGCTTCCAGGCGGTCTCGGCCTGGTGGAGCTCGGCGATGGACTCGCCGGGCAGGCGCATGAATTCCCACCGACGGCGGCCGGGGCCGCCGACCACCGCTGTGGTCGGCCGGGCCGGATCGCAGAGCTGCAGGTTCCGTGGCGTCCATGCGCGGTCCCGGTCATGGGGCATGACGTCGAGGACCAGCCAGTCGTACGTGAAGCCGAGGTCGGTGACGGAGGTGGGCATGCACGAGCGGATGAAGCTGTTGGCGCCGTCGCAGCCGACGACGTACGCGGCCCGGAGGGTACGCTGCGCGCGCACCCCGTCACGGAGCAGGGGCTCGTCTCCCGCGCTCTCCGCCACGGTGACTTCCACCGCCGTGGGGCCCGCCTGGACGGCCACGGCTTCCCAGCCGCGCAGGATGTCGATCCCCGGCAGCGACTGGACGCGCTCGTTCAGGGCCGCTTCCACGGTGGGCTGGTTGAACGCGCTCATGTTGGGCCAGCCGGAGTGGTTGTCGTCCGAGAAGTCGAAACGGAGGAGTAGCTGACCGTCTCCGTTGCGCCACTCGTAGTCGACAGCGGGTTCACTGACAGCGGCCATGTCCAACCCCAGCGATGCCAGGATGCGGCCGGCCTCGTGGTCGAAGACGACAGCGCGTGGCAGCGGGTAGGGCTGGGGCCAGCGTTCGACGATGCCGACCCGGCGGCCTCGGGTGGCCAGCTGGATGGCCGTGGCCAGCCCGACCGGACCGGCGCCGACGACCAGCACGTCGTAGGTCTCCGCGGCGAGACCCTCGGTCGAGGTGCTCATGATTGCGTTCCTTTTCGTCTGTTCAGCCGGCGTCGTGCGCGCCGGTCATCATCGCGGCGAGGTCCTCGGGGCGGAGGAAGGACGGCGGTACGGGCGGGCCCCAGTTGTACAGGGCGAGGCGGGCGTCCTCCCACGTCCCGGGGGTCCACAGTTGGTCGTCGACGATGCAGTCCATGTCGGAGTAGTACTCGGAGAAGTTGCCGGCCGGGTCCCGGAGGTACCAGAAGAAGTTCGACCCCAGCTGGTGGCGGCCCAGACCCCAGACGTGGCGCTCGGGGTGGTCCTCCAGCATCCGGGTGGCGCCGCGTCCCACCTCGTCCACGTCGTCCACCTGCCAGGAGGTGTGGTGCAGGAAGGAGATGGGGGCCTTCTGGACGAGGACGTTGTGGTGGTCGGTGGAGCACCGCAGGAACGCCGCGCCCGGTACCAGGTCGCTGACCTTGAAGCCGAGCCCTTCGGTGAAGAAGCGCTGGGAGGCTTCCTGGTCGGTGGAGCCCAGGACCACGTGTCCGAGGCGGCGGACGCGCACCGGACCCTCACGCAGCACGCCGGGGGCACGCTCGCCGGTCCGCTCGATCCGCCCGGGAGCGTTGTACGGCATCCGCGCGGCGGCGGGCTGCACGATGCGCGGCTGCACCTCGACGGTCACCGTCACCTCGGTGCCCGGGTCGACCGCGCGCAGGCGGTGGGTGTCCCGGACGAACGGCACCTCGAGCCGGTCGAGGGCCGAGCCGATCCGCCCGAGGTCGTCCTGGTCGTCGGCGCTCAGGGTGAGTTCCTCCAGGCGGCGCCGCGCCGCGTGAACGATCTTGAGCTGTTCGCCACCGTCGGCAGTGGCGAATCGGCCGTCGCCGAGGTCGGTCAGTCCGAAATCGGCGTAGTAGGCCGAGGTGTCGGCCACATTGGGCACCCCGATCGTGATGTGCGCCACGCGGTGCAGGGCCATGACAGTCTCCTCAAAAAGCTTCAGTGTGCGGGTGGTGTACGCAGACGGGTGTGGGGCCGCGCGTCAGACGGCCTGGGTGCCTTCGGGGTAGGTGGGGCCGGCGACCAGGGGGTTGCGCAGCTCACCGATGCCGTCGATCCAGCTGCGCAGTTCCTCGCCGGGGGCCAGGAACCGGCGCGGGTTCCGGGCGCCGCCCACGCCGGCCGGGGTGCCGGTGAAGATCAGGTCGCCGGGCAGCAGCGTGCAGATCGACGACATCCAGGCGATCTGCTGGGACACCGAGAAGATCATCTGGGAGGTACGGGAGTCCTGCATGGTCTCGCCGTCGATCGCGCAGCCGAGCGCGAGGTCGTCGGGGTCGTCGAACTCGTCCGGGGTGACCAGCACCGGCCCGGTCGGGCTGAAGCCGGGGAACGACTTGCCGAGGGAGAACTGGGGCGCCGGTCCCGACAACTGGATGCCGCGCTCGGACAGGTCCTGGCCGAGCGTGAGGCCGGCCACGTACCGCCACGCGTCCGAAGCGGCGACCTGGTGCGCCTCACGACCGATCACCGCTACCAGCTCGACCTCCCAGTCGACCAGGGCACTCGGCAGCTCGACCGTGGCGTAGGGCCCGGTCAGGGACGTGACGTACTTGGTGAAGACAGCGGGACGCTCCGGTACGGCGACCCCCGACTCCGCCACGTGGTCGGCGTAGTTCAGCCCGACCGCGAAGACCTGCCGCGGGCGCGGCACCGGCGCGCCCAGCTGCTGCTCCACCACGGCGATCCGCTCGTGGCCGGTCGAGGCCGCCGACCGGGCCCAGTCGCGGAACTCGGCCCAGCGGTCGAAGACCGCCTGCGGGTCCGAGGAGAACAGGCCGTCGCTGGCCTTCTCCACATCTACGGCGCCGTCGGGGAAGACGAGCACGAGACGGCTGTCGAGCGTGGCTGTCCGCATGGCACAACACCTCCATGTTCAGAAAGCGAAAAGGGGAAGGGGGAACGGGACGATCGAGTGATCAGTCGGACGGTCGTTGTCGCTGCTCCGGCTGTTTGGCGGGAGACCGGGCCCGTCCTACGTCGTCAGGCATCGGCCCGCCGCCAGACAATGCGCACCTGGGAGTCGTCGGCCCCGGCAGCTGTCAGCTCCAGCCGTCCCGGGCCGAACTGGACCTCGCGCACCAGGTCCGTCCCCGTCCACGGCGCGTAGTGACTGGTCTGAACGTGGTGCACGACCGACCCGTCCGCCTCGCGCTCCCAGCGTCCGGCGTACGCCACGGTCCCGGCGGCTGCCTCCTCGAACGGGGATACGAACGGGGCGTCATCGGGATGGACTGTCAGCAGTGCGCTCATCCAGCCGTCGGCGGCGTAGTGCAGCACCCCCCTGGGACGCTCCCCGAGCGGACGGACGACCGTCCCCTGTCGTGTCAGCGAGAAGTCCTCAAGGACCCAAGCTCCGAGCAAACTGTCCATGTGTGCCTCGCACCGTGCTTCAGTTCCGTCGGCCCGGCCGCGCAGACATCGTCACAGCACCACGGTGACCGCCCGGCGGCCGGGCCGAGTGGCCGGCTCCTGCCACCCACACAGAGCAGTCAACCCGCGACCGCGGCACGGGATCTTGGTCCCCGGAACTCAAAATTCCGCTTGCTTTGGGCTCACCGCACCCATGTGAGCAGCGCCGGTCCGCAACCCGCGCTTCGAAACGAAATGGAGTAGCTCGCGCGCCACCGGTGTCGTGCGACGCCCTCTCTTCGTGCCGCAGGCACGAGCAGAGGTTCGTGCCGGTGCGTACTCCTCGCCGGCCTCTGACCCGTTCCGGGAGACGTTTGCGGCCACTCGTCCTGTTAGCGAGCCCACGGCGGGGCTGGCAGACTGACTCTGTGGTTCCGCTGATGGTCGCGGCGGATCAGATCGCGTCCTCATCGCTTACCGGCGCCAGTGTGGTATCAGGCTGCGCACTGCTCTTCACCGTCGCGTCGTTCTGGTGGCTCAACGCCCGACAGGGACGCCTGCAGGCGTGGGAACCTCATTCCTTCGCGGCGATCGTCCACGGTTCCACGGCACGCCTGCGACTGCCGCTCGTCCTGCACAACACCGGTCCCAAACCGATCGTCGTGCAGGACCTCATCCTGACCTTCCCCGATGAGCCCGCCTCTCATCTGCCACTCCTGTGGGTGTCCTCCCCGTCCCGGCTCCAACCGGGGCCGGACGAGGAGGCGAAGCTGCCGGCGGGGTTCGTCGTGCCCGGCAGAGAAGCGCAACAGCTCTTCCTCGAGTTCGAGGCACCGTTTTCCGGCTTCCTCCCGGAGGCCCGTGACTACAAGGCCCAGATACAGGTGCGGGTCGGCCACCGCAAGGGGTGGCGCCCCTTGCTGACGTTCAGCTTGAGGGCCGCCAACATCATCGATCCAGGTCGCTACACCGTCTACAACAACGCACCGGTCGAGCTGACGAAGGAAGACCAGAAAAGAGCGGATGCCGCGCTCCTCGAGCTGCTGGAAGAGCACGGGGACGGCTCCCCTCCGGGCGGCAGGAGACAGGGGGACCCGCCTGAGGACGGCGACGCCGACACAAGCGGCTGATGCCGAGTTCCGAATCGGCGCAGCGGGCATTCTCTCCCTGGTCATGGTCCACCGCCGAGAACCTTCCCGAAGCTGGGCGTAGCGTGAAGTGACGGGTGCCTGTCCGGACTCGTACTGCAGCGAGCGGTGCGGGGCTCGGCAAACCGGTGAGCCCAGAGCCCTTGCATGATCATCTCGGGTGAGCCGGTTAAGGGTCTGGAAGAGTCCAATGCCGATCACAACCTCGGCACCCGCCCGGGCGCCGACCCCAGCATCGCTCTGCCTGGAGCGTCCGCCGGGTTCCTCGTGGACCGGGAGACGAAAGGCCACTCATGCCTCGATCCATGCGCGCGCTCGTAGCCGTAGCGGCCGGCGAGCCCGCCGATGTCCTGCGGCTGGAATCCCGGCCTGTTCCCATGCCGGACGCCGGTCAGGCGTTGATCCGTGTGAAGGCGACCCCGGTTCACGCGAGTGATCTGCACGTGCTGCGCGGCCGGTACGGCTTCTCGCCGGAGTTTCCCGCTGTCGGGGGCTACATGGAATGCGTGGGCCGCATCGCTGACCTGGGCCCGCAGACCGAGGGGCTGAAGGTCGGTGAGCGCGTGGTGGCCGCCGTGATCCCGGCCGTACCCGGGCCCGCTGTGGCAGGCACCTGGCAGGAATACCTCGTCGCCGACTCACACAGGCTGCTACCGGTCCCCGACCAGCTGAGCGACTCCAGCGCCTGCCAGCTCGCCGTCAATCCATTGACCGCGCTGCTCCTCGTCACGCACGAACTCGACGTGCAGCCGGACGAGTGGCTGTTGCAGACCGCCGCGGGCTCCACCGTCGGCCGGCTCGTGATCCAGCTGTCCCGGCATCTGGGGATTCGCACGATCAATGTCGTGCGCCGGCGTGCTGCTGTCGAGGAGATCACAGCGATCGGTGGAGACGAGGTCATCTGCACAGAGGACGAGGACTTGGTGCAGCGCGTCGCTGAGATCGCGGGACCGGCTGGCGTGCGGAAGGCCATCGACTGTGTCGCAGGCCCCGTCGGCGCCCAAGTGTCCCAGTCACTGGCTCCGCGTGGAGAGCTGCTGGTGTACGGCGCGCTCTCCACCCACCGGCAGACCGACCCGGCGGCGCTGACTATTCCGCTCCAGGCCCGCTCGGTCATCTACGAGACCAAAACAGTCCGTGGGTTCTGGCTGAATCGCTGGTTCGGCAGCGCCTCACCGGAGGACGCGCTGCACGCGCTGGCCCAGGTGCGCGGTCTCGTCGCCGATGGGGTGCTGAGCATCCCCCAGGGCCGGCCGTTCCCGCTCGAAGCCTTCGCAGAAGCCGTCGCGCTGGCCGAAGCACCCGCACACGGCACCAAGCCACTGTTCGTCTTCGACGAGGGGCGGGACGAAGGTGATGGGTAGGGAGCCGCCCTGCTGGCGCGACCGCTGAGCACCGCTCGCGCGGCGGCCTGAGCGTCGAGCGGGTCCGACTTCCCGAGCAGCCGGCGGACCGAGCGGTCGGGCCGGTTCACTTCGAAGACCTGAATCTGCTGGGCCAGCAGGTAGCGGGACAGGCCCGCGCCGAAGGTGCCGGTGCCCTTCACACCGGCCCGGCGCACCGTACCCCGCTTGCGGGCCCAGACAAGAAGCTGCCGATAGCCGACTGTCGTTGCCGGAAAGGGCTCGGTTCCCAAGATCTTCCCGAGCGGGGAGATCACGGCGCGACATGCACCTCGCCGTGCACGCGTAGGTCTGCGGCGGTGGCCGCAGCACGGCACCCGCCGTGTGCGAGGCCCTGGCCGCCGTCTACCGGGCGCTCCCGGCGCTGTCAACCATCCCGGACGGGGATCAGAGCCACCCGCGGCGAACTGCCTGCGCGCCCGCCTGGAACCGGCTCGTCGCCCCGAGGCGGACGGTCAGGTCGGTGATCCGGCGGCGCAGGGTGCGTTCGCTGAGACCGAGTTGGCGGGCTATGGTCTCGTCCTTCAGTCCGGCGTGGAGCAAGTGGAGCAGAGCACGCTCCGCCTCGCCGAGGTCGGGATGGTCGTCCGTCTCCCGGGCCTCGCTGCCGAAGACGGGCGTGGCCTGCCGCCAACTCACCTCGAAGAGGTCGACCAGTGCGTCGCACAGCGGTGACCGGTGGACCAGGGCGGCCGTACTACGCAGGCCGTCGACGCCGGCGGTGAGCGGAACGATGGCATCGCGACGGTCGAAGACCAGCATTTTCAGGGGCACATGGGGCAGCACCCGGGCCTGTTCCCCGAGGAGCACGAGGTGCTGGAGCAGATCCGCGCGTTCGGGGATGGCCAGCACCTGGCTCGAGTAGACCGCCCGTGCCCGCACGCCACGGGCCAGCAGCTCCTCCTCGGACTGCAACGCACTCGCGTCAGCCGTGAGGTAGGGCGGGGTGTCGAAGCACAGCACCTCGTGCTCGGCGCCCGCCATCAGCGCGGTCAGCCAGTCGGTGATTGCGGTCGGCCCTTCGATGATCTCGACCAGCCCACTCGGATCGGAGCTGAGCTTGCGTTCGTTGAACTCGGCGCCGTAGGCGTCCAGCGCGGCCTCCGCGCGCTCCAGCTCCAGACGGCGGGCGCGGATCAGAGCGGCCAGGCCGATGCGCGGATCCAGCGGGGCGTAGCGGGTGGGTCGTCCCGCCGAGGGGACCGCGAGGCCCGCCGCGACCAGGTCGTCGAGCATGCGGCGGGCCTGTGCCGTGCCGCAGGACTGATGCTTGGCCATTTCGGTCGCGGTCAGTGGCGGCGAAGCCAGCAGATGGCGGTAGGTGCGCTCGGTCGCATCGTCCAGACCCAGGGACTCCAGCACAGGTTCGCCTCCTCATGTATGTCCCGGCCGAGGCGGCGCCTGGCCGCTACCGGCTGCTGACCGGTATCGGCCAGCCGTTCGTCTCCCGGTGAGCCGGGTGCGCTGGAACAGTACCGGCATCCCCTGCAGGGCGGTTCACCAGTGCTTCTTCGACACAACCGCCCTGCTCCCACCCGAGAGGCGCGTGGTCACTTGAGAATGCGTGGAAAGGGCATACGCTCCGGCATGGTCGCCACCGTGCTGGGGCTCGCCGCCGGCCTGCTGGTCACACCGTCGGCTCAGGCGGTCCCTCAGCAGGGCGCGAAGAGCGTCCGGCTGACCGCCGCCGCGATCGAGAGGCTCAGCAGGCGGTACGAACCCCGGATCGACGGCACGCCCGGGCAGGTCGCCGCCCAGGAGGGGCCCGCGGCCGCCGCCCCGGTGCTGCCGGGCACGAAGCCGAGCGTGATGGCCGGCCCGGGCGAGCACACGGACACCCCGTCCTCGTCCGGCGCCCCGGGTTTCCAGCGGACCGGTCGGTGGGAGACAGCCCGTGGCTTCGCCGAGAGCCTGGCGCTCGGCGGCACCAAGGACTGGGTGGGCGTCTTCAGCGGCGGGACCGTCGCCCGGTACGACGCCCAGGGCAGGCAGGTGTGGAGCCGCGGAGCCACCTCCTTGTACAAGGACTGGCAGGTGACCCCCGACAACTGGTTCCAGCCGTACCCGTATCTGCCGAACCTCTACGCCGGCTACAACCCGTACCAGATGTCGGCCACCGGCAAGCAGCCGTACGTGACGGGCGACTTCGACGGCGACGGTGTCCAGGACGTCGCCGTCGCCTACGCGGTGGGCGACTGGCCGTTCCGGCCGTTCTCCTCACCCGGTTCGAAGGTGGACTACGGCACATTCGTCACCGTCCTGGACGGCCGTAGCGGGAAGACGGCGTGGAGCAAGCTGGTTCCCGGCTACGTCGGCACCATGCTGTTCCAGGACGGCAAGCTGATCGTCGCCAACACGGTCGGCCCGGACTGGGGCGGCGATCCGGTACCCGAACAGGGCGACAGCCGCAGCAATCTGACCGCCTACAGCTTCGGCCACGCCGGTGACGGCAAGCTCACCGGGACCGCAGACTGGACCTACTCGACGCACGCGCCCTGGGCGTACTGGGGCGATCTGACGTCGATGGGAAGCGGCCGGATCGCCGCGTCGTGGTCCGACACCCCGATGGACCTGGGAAGCCCGCGCCCGGCGGACGGCAACGTGCTGGTGCTCGAGACCTCCGACGGCAGCGTCACGGCGCACACCAAGACGCCCGGCTACCCGCGCATGCTGGTGAAGGATCCGGGCGCGGACCGTGTTCTGGTGGTCGAGCAGAACGACCCGTTCGACAAGGTGCGCTGGGACCTGACCGCGATCGATGCGCACAGCGGTGAGCGTGCGGTGCTCGCCTCTCGTGAGGGCACTGTGCCGGAGGCGTTCAAGGTCCTGCCGAACGCGCACGGCGGGCAGCCCCGGTTCGCGGTCGCAGAGCTCGGCATCGACGCCGACTTGTCGGACGGTCAGAGCACGATCTCCGGCTGGGACGCTCAGGGCCGCACCCTCTGGTCGTACACCACGGCCTCCACGACCGGCGGGCCGAACGCCCCGACCATGGCGCTGTCCTCCGATGCGAAGGGCAGCGAGGTGTTCGCCTCGCTGTCCGACCCGACGAAGGCCACCGCCGACACCCCGGCGGGTCCCGAGCACACCCAGCTCATCGGACTGAAGGCCGCGAGCGGTCAACTCGACTGGCGAAAGGACGGCGCCGTCTCCGGCGACACGCTCACCCAGTACCAGGGCGGACTCCTCACCGTCGGCTATGACGACACCGCCTACACGGTCAACCCCCACAGCGGTGCGTCGCACGCCATGCCCCTGGCCGGTGACCCCTACGCGGCCGTCGCCACGGACGTGAACCGGGACGGGACCAAGGACCTGGTCGTCGCCGGCCAGAGCCGTGGTGTCTTCGCCGTCGACGGCAGAACCCTGAAGAAGGCGGCGCCGACCGTTCTGTGGCGGGCCACCGTCGACAGCTCGGTGCACGCCCTGCGCCTCCTGCCGAACCCCGGCAAGGACGCGGCCGGCGACGGTGTGGTGGCCGCGACCGACCACGGCTTCGCCGTACTGGACAGGCACAGCGGTGAGGTGCGCGCGAACGTGCACACCGGCGGCTATGCCGCTTCGCTCACGGTCGTGGGCGACGGCCGCGGCGGATCCGAGATCGTCGTCCCGGGCAGCAGCCTGACCGCGTACAGCGAGCAGGGCAAGATGCTGTGGACGTACCGGCCGAAGGGTACGGCGGGCAAGAGCCTGGTCTTCTCCAGCGTCACCACGGACGGCGCTGGACACCTGTTCTTCGAGTACGGCGGCACACACCACGGCATCGGCCTGCCCACGCAGGCCACCGACCCGGCGCCGACGGCGGTCAGCCTGGACGCCGCCACCGGCATCCCGAACTGGACCGAGACCCCGACCGGCTCTGATGCCGTCGCGATCGTGCCGACCAACCCCGCCCTGGCCGACCCGAACATCCCGGGCGCCAGCGGGCACGGTGTCGCCTTCGCCTACACCGGCGATTTCAGGAACTACAGCCACCTGGTCCAGATCCTCGATGCGCGCTCCGGCGCGGTGATCAAGAACTACGACAGCCCCGGAACGTCGCAGGGCTTCGTCGCGTCCAAGAAGACCGGCCTGGTCGAGATGCGCGAGTTCAACGACTTCGTGTACCCGGCGAACGGCGGTGAGCCCTACGACGTACCCACCTTCCTCGGCTTCCACTCCGCAGTGTTCGCCAGATCCGTCGGCGGAACCGAGGCGTTCGTCGGTGCCTACCAGAACCTGTGGTCCTACGACACTCCCTTCGCGGACAACGACGGCTTCCTCCGCGAGAGCGCGACGGACTTCGCCCTGGGGGCGAGCCAGGTGAAAACAGCGGCGCTGGGCGACGGCCCCGGCGACGACCTGATCGGTCTCGCGCTCGACTGGCGGGCTCTGAACATCGCGGCGCAGTCGATCGGGGACGCCGTCAACGACATCGACTACTTCCCGCATGGCCTGACCACCTACAAGCTCTCCGAGGACGAGCCCACCCGGATTCCGACTCCTCCGAACGGCGACACGTCGGCCGCGGCCCCGCAGACCGCCGCCAAGGCGGGTCAGCTCAACGGCGACCGGATGCACAGCGCGAGCCCGCTGAAGGACCTCGGCATGCCGATCGGCACCGCCTCGGTCCCCATCGAGATCCAGTCGAAGACTCCGGCAGCCAAGAGGCTGAGCGCGGGCCAGGACAACGCCCAGGAGGTCGCCCCCGGCTACACCCCGCAGCAGGTCCAGGCACGCTTGGGCCTCAAGGGTGACGGCACGGGCCAGACGATCGCGATCGTCGACGCGTACCACTACCCGACGGCGAAGGCGGACCTGAACCACTTCGCCGCGCACTTCAACCTGCCGCAGACCTGCGACACGGCCGGCACGGGAGAGGACTGCTTCGACTTCCAGCAGGTCTACGCGGACGGTACCCAGCCGGACGTGGACACCGGCTGGAACGAGGAGGCGGCGCTGGACATCGAGTGGGCGCACTCGGCGGCCCCGCACGCCAAGATCGTCCTGGTCGAGGCCAAGGATCCGACCATGGCAGCGCTGTCCCGGGCCCAAGACGCGACCGCGGCGCTGCACCCGGCCGCGGTCAGCAACAGCTGGGGCGCCGGCGAGTTCTCCGAGGAGGCCTTCTACGACGGCCACTGCAAGCTGACCGACTCGGTCTGCGTCCAGTCCACCGGAGACTTCGGCTATCCCGGCAGCTACTCCGCCACCAACCCCTACGCCCTGGCCATCGGCGGCACCAACCTCCGACTGGACGCCGACGGCAACACCATCGACGAGACGGCGTGGAGGTCCACCGGCGGCGGCCTGAGCTACTTCGAGCCGCGCCCGGCCTACCAGGACGGCGTGCAGCCCTCGCCACTCAGGGCCACACCGGACGTCAGCTTCGTGGCCGACCCCGCCACCGGCGTGCCGGTCTACCTGACGATGACGTACGGCGGCGCCTCCCACTCCATGTGGTTCAAGGTGGGCGGCACCAGCCTGTCCGCCCCGATCTGGGGTGCGATCATCGCCTCGGCCGACCAGCTCCGGGCCACCGCCGGCAAGCCGCACCTGGCTTCCGACGGTCCGGACGGCGACACGGCGCACACCGATGTCTACGCGCTCGGCAGCAGCTACCTGCGAGACATCACCGCCGGCTCCAACGGCCGATGCGGCGCGGAGTGCACAGCCGGCCCCGGCTACGACACCGTCACCGGCCTCGGCTCCCCCACCGCGGGCGTCGACGGGGCCCTGGCAGCCATGAAGTAGCCATCCGGTGCGAGCACGCAGGGTCCCGGCGTCCTTCTGGACGCCGGGACCCTGAGCTGTCTGTCGTCGAGGCTCTCAGCCGAGGTCGTGCAGGGGGCGCTGGGTGACCTTACGAGCGGCTGCTGTCACGCCTTGGACCTGACCAACACCGGCCCGCTCACCTTGCTGACCGGCTAGCAGACCCCCGCCGCCATCCGCCGTACGGCGCCAAGCGGCTGGAAACCTGGCTGCGCAACCGCCATGTCGTGCACCCGGACCGGATCGCCCAGATCGCCATCGAGGCCGCTGAGCAACAGCACATCAGCCTGCCCGGCGAGAAGCTGGCCGCTCAGCTGGTGCATACGCTCGCGAGGGAGGTGATAGGGCTCAACCAGCAGGTCGCCGAACTCGACAAGGACATCGAGGCCAGGTTTCGCGACCACCGAGCTTTCGACGTGATCACCAGCATGCCCGGTCTGGGCATCACCCTTGGCGCCGAGTTTCCTGGCCGCCACCGGCGGCGACATGACGCTCTTCGGCACCGCCGACCGACTCGTCGGCTTCGGCGCGTCGCCCCGGTGCCCCGCGATTCCGGGAAGATCAGCGGCAACCTCCGGCGTTCCCGGCGATACAACCGCCGTCTCCAACGCGTCTTCTACATGTCGGCGTTGTTCAGCATCCGGCACTGCGACGAGTCACGCCGGTTCTACGACCGCAAACGCGCCGAGGGCAAACGCCACACCCAAGCAGTCCTCGCCCTCGGCCCTCCGCCGCGTCAACGTCCTCTGGGCGCTCCTACGCGATGGGTTCTGCTACGAGCTCACCCCACCCAGATCCGCCGCAGCTTGACAGGCCGCATTAGGAATCACCGACAGAGAACTCGAGGATCGTTGCGGCCGTCACGAGCCCGTGGCCGATCTCGTGACGGATCCGATCAGGGACAGGGCCGTGGACATGGGCCGATGACACCGGAGGCGATCCATCTTTGCGGAGTTGCTTCAGTTCCTCGTCCTCCGCGGTGGTCAGCCGGTCGTCGCGTTCGCCGGCGTCCGCCTCGGCCTGGCGGACCCAGCCGCGCAGGGCCTCCTTGTGGACGCCCAGGTCCTTGGCGACGTGCGCGGCCGACGGCGAACGCGACCCCGAGGCGCTGGCCGATCTGCTGACCGGCTACCAGACCCCGGCCGCCCTCCGCCGGCGCGGCTTGGCACGCCTGACGGCCTGGCTGATCAATCGAGGTGTCCGCGACGCGGACCGCGTGGCCGCCACGGCCGTGGAAGCGGCCCAGGCCCAGCAGACCGCCCTGCCCGGCGAGGACACCGCCGCCCAGATCGTCGCCGACCTGGCAACACAGATCCTGGCTCTGGACGACCGGCTGGGGCGCATCGACCGGCAGATCCGCGACGCCTTCCGCACCCACCCACAGGCCGAGATCATCGAGTCGCTGCCCGGCATGGGCCCCATCCTCGGAGCCGAGTTCGTCGTCGCCGCAGGCGACATGACCGCCTACGCCGACGCCGGCCACCTGGCCTCAGCCGCCGGCCTGGTTCCCGTCCCCCGCGATTCCGGCCGCCGCACCGGCAACCTACACCGCCCCGAGCGCTACAGCCGCCGCCTGCGCAGAGTCTTCTACCTCTCCGCGCAGACCAGCATCATCCGCGACGGCCCCAACCGGGACTACTACCTCAAGAAACGCGGCGAGGGCTGCAAACACGTCCAGGCCGTCATCGCCCTCGCACGAGGCCGCACCAGTGTGCTGTGGGCCCTCCTGCGCGACGACCGAGCCTTCACCCCCACCCCGCCAGCCACACAGACGGCTTGACTCGGTCACTGAAACTCGCGGCCAAAGCCGCTAGGCCGACCGCGCGTCCAAGGCGCAGGTTCCAGCAGGAAACTCGCCCTTGGTGGCGACCGCGGTCACCTGTCACGATCAAGCATGGACAACAGCTTGCTCGGGCCGACGACGAACCTCGGCAGCGTGGCTGAGGCCAGTGGGGGTGCAGCGAGGCACACGCGCGCCTGATCGGTCGGTGCACCCGCCGTCGTGGCTGACTTTCGCCGGCTGAGGCACAGGCACCTCCACGGGCTCCTGACCTCGATCATGGACGGCACCCCATCCGCTTGACTCGGCCATTGAAACTCCCGGCCAAAGTCGCTACGTCGACCGCTCGGTACCGTGCACCGCGAGGGACGGCAGGTCAGTCGTCACCCCAGTCGCGGAACGTCCCTGCCCAGCGGCGGAGACCCGCCCCGATCAAGCCCGGTCGGCATCCATAACGCTTGTGACCTGCAACACATTACCCCACATGCCCACATATGTCCGTTTTAATTGATAGAACCATCAGAACCGAGGATATGATCCCTTACGAGACGGAGCAGCACATGGCATTCACGTTCCGCGACCCTGCGTGTACGGCTGCAGGTTGCGTGCAGGAGCCACACCTGATGCATCACCGAGCTGGGCCGTCACTCGTTCTCTCGCGCACCTTGCCGCAACCACGATCCGTGCTGACAGTCGCCTTGCTGTTCATTCTGACGATCACGCTCATCGATCTTCTGCTGCCTGACTCAGTTCATCTCGGCGACTTGCTGATCATGGCGCCTGTACTCACTTCCTGGTACGCGAGCTCACGGGTGACCTCACTTGTCGCCATGATGGCCGTGTCGGCTTTGATGGCCATCTTCCTGGTCCGCCAATCGGTGAACCCGCCGCAAGCGGCTGCCCTCATTGCGACCTCGGTGGCCGTCGTGATCGCCCGGTACCTGACGGAACACGGACAGCGAAAGCTGGTCCAGCTGCGCGCAGTCGCCGAGGCCGCGCAACGCGCCATACTGCCTCCCCTCCCCCAGCGACTCGGCCCCCTTCACCTGGCCTCGATGTACCTGGCGGCGGAGGACGAAGCACGCATCGGCGGAGATCTCTACGCCGCCGTGCGCACGCCCACGGGCACACGGTTGATCATCGGCGACGTTCGAGGCAAGGGCCTGGCGGCGGTCGGCATCGCTGCCCACACAGTCAGCACGTTCCGCGACGCCGCACGCCGGCTGACCACGCTGCCGGAACTCGCCGCCTACCTGGATTCAAGTGTCCGCAGCAACGCATCCGAAGCAGTGAGCCCCGAACAGGCCGAAGAGGCGTTCGTCACCGCCACTCTCCTCGAAATCCCCGACGCCGAGCCCGTCGTGCGGAGCGTCATCTGCGGAAACCCCCCACCGCTACTTCTACGAACGCACGACGTCGTGCCCCTGGAAGCCGACCAACCCGCGCCCCCGCTGGGACTGGGCGCATTGACGCAAACCACCTACCACCTCGACACCTTCGCCCTACGCGCCGAAGACACCCTCCTCCTCTACACCGACGGCGCCATCGAAGCCCGCGATACCGACGGCGAGTTCTACCCGCTTGCCAAACGACTCACCCCCCAGGACCACCGCAATCCCACGGCACTCCTCAACCACCTCCGCGGCGACCTTCTCAACCACGTCGGAGGCCGACTTGACGACGACGCCGCGTTGATCGCAATCAAACGTCAACCCGCTGACGGCACAGCGCCATCGGCTGACCAACCGACCTGTGATGAGTGGGGCGTCTCGATGTCCTTCGATATGCGGTCACGCAGCACTGCTGACCTGGGGGAACGACCCAGTGCAGTACAGCAGTGAAGTACAGCAACCACCACGACCGCCACGGACCGCCAACGGTCCTTGGCGCTGGGCGGCTCCTCACGGACCGGAACGCTCTGACCTGGAGTTTCATGCCCGCGCTGGACTGGCATAGACATCCCTGGACGGTCTCTACAACCTGTGCCATGTGGTACCCAGTGAGGGACCCACGATCAGGACCGGGGCGTCTTCTGGCCCGTCGAAGCGGTATTGCAGGGTGTTCGTCGGTGTCTCACTCACGCGTCAGACCCTCTCACGCCTCACGGACGCCCCTATAACAGGGGGACGCCGGACGTCGTCTGATCAGGTTGAACACCTCGCGGGCGGCATATCGCTTGAGGCATCGGATGATCTCACGCCGGGTCTTGCCCTCCTGGGTGCGGCGTTCGTAGTCCGCCTGGGTGCGCGGGTCGTGGCGCAGCCGGGTGAACACGATGCGGTGCAGGGCGGCGTTGGCCTGGCGGTCGCCGCCGTGGTTGAGCCGGCGCGTGCTCATGTCGACGGTGACGGCGGCGGTGACCCGGCCCTGGTAGCCGTAGACCATCGCGAGCCGGCGTGCCTCCAGGGAGCCCTGGGCGATGACGATGTGGTCGGAGTAGGTGGGCACGCCGACCGACTTGATGTTGAGTCCGAACTGGGTCGACCAGAAGACCGGGATGGCCAGGTGCGGGCGCTGCAGCGGCCCGGGGTTGACCATGTTGTAGGCGGCCACCGCGGCCTGCTCGACCGCGTTGCCCCAGTGTTCGAGGGACAGCATCTGGTAGCCGAACAGCGGGTGGGGGAAGCGGGAGACGTCGCCGGCCACGAAGACGTCGTCGGTGACGATCCCGTACATGTTGAAGGCCCGGCAGCCTGCGTCGCAGGCGATGCCGCGTGGGCCCGCCGCCAGCCCGGACTCCGCCAGCCACTCCACGTTGCGTATCGCGCCCAGCGCCACGACGCACACGTCCGCCTCGACGCGGCTGCCGTCGGACAGCTGCGCGCCGGTGAAAGCGCCGTTGCCGTCCAGGGCGGTGACCGTCACTCCGGTGCGCAGGTCCACGCCGTGGTTGCGCTGCATGACGGCGGCCAGTTTGGACAGGGTGCCGCCGAGCGCACCTACCAGGGGTGCGGGGCCGCGTTCGGCGACGGTTACCTCAAGGCCCAGTTCCCGGCAGGCGGAGGCGATCTCGGAGCCGGTGAAGCCGCCGCCGATCACCAGTACCCGCTCTGGTCTCGCGGCCAGCCGCTCGGCCAGTCCCGCGCCGTCCTCGCGCGTGCGCAGGGTGAACACCCGGTCCAGGGCGCCTTCCTCCGGGTTGGGCCAGGGCCGTGCCCGGGTTCCGGTGGCGATCAGCAGCCGGTCGTAGGGCAGCGACTCGCCGTCGGCCAGCAGTACCCGTTTCGCCAGCAGGTCCACACCGGTGGCGCGCACGCCGAGGCGCCATTCGGCGTCCGGGTCCCGACGCATCGGCAGCTCGACGGTGTCCGCCGTCGCCTGCCCCAGCAGCACCTGCTTGGACAGCGGCGGCCGGTCGTAGGGCGCATGGGGCTCGTCCCCCACCACCGTCAGTGAACCCGTGAATCCTTCCTCGCGCAGCGCCTCGGCTGCTCTCAGCTCCAGCATGGGGCCAGAGCTGAGTCCCTGCATGCCTTGTGATCGAGAGCTGGTATTCGGGCCGGCAGGGTGAGGGGGAAGGAGATGAACTCCCGGCAACGACACTCCAGTTACTGAGAAGCGTTCGGGTGCGTCTCCTTCGACCAGGTGGTCCGGGTGACCCGAGTCACTGTCACCGCCGCCCCATTTCCATACGTCGTATGGTTATCCTGGCAGGGCGATTCCATACGGCGTATGGAACTGTTTGACGGACAACGCCACACAACGCCAGGCGCCTCACATCGCCTGCAAAAGCAGCCGTTGGTGCAGATCGCACCAACCGGAAGGAAAGATCATGAAGAAGCTCACGAAGCGGATTGCTGTCGCCGTTTCCTCCGTGGCGGTCACGGGTGTCGCCGTTGTCGGTGCCGGGGGCACCGCTTCGGCCGCGACTCCCGCCTCCGTACACGTCCAGCGGTCGGCCGAGGTCAACCCCGCCGACTACCGCTGGGACCACGGCGTGGGCTACCTGATTGAGCAGGGCTACTGCTGGGACGGAAAGCGTGGCTGGCACCACGACGACCATGTCGCCGGCTCCCTCTGGCACAGCCGCGACGGTCGCTGCTACCGCTGGGACGATGAGGGGCGCGGGTGGAAGTCCGACAGGTCCTACCGGCACGACTGGAACCGCTACGAGAGCGACGGCCGGGGCTGGGACCACCACGACCGGAACCGCGGCGACCGGGACTACTTCGGCTGGGGCCACTACGACCGGAACCACGGTGGCTGGGACTCCTACGGATGGGACCACTACGGCCGGAACCACGGTGACCGGTAGGACAGGTCCCGCCTGTGCCCCTGAGCGGAGGCTGTACCTCCTCTCACCTCAATGCCTGTCGGCGGCGGGGATGCGACCGCTGGTCACGGATCAGCGGTCCCCTGACCGCCGCCCGGGCGGGCGATCGAGCGAGGGCCTGCATCCTGCTCCCCCTCTGAAACTGCCTGCGGCACCACCACGTGCCACAGGCGCGCGTCGCTTCAACTGCCGCGACGCCACGACCCGCACGGGCCGCCGATGCTGTCCGGCGCCCGGGCCCTGCTGAACACCTCCTGATTCCATGCGTGCTTGTCGCCACGAGCTCCGGGGCGCAGCCGAGACAAGGGGGGTGCCCTGGAGTGAATGCCCATGGAGTCTTCGAGGACCGTGGTTCGGGCGGTGACCGCGCAGCTCGTCGTCTCGCGCACCTACTCACAGCCCTTGTGCATGCGGCTGCGGTATGAGCCTGCAGATCCCTACGTCGTCCGTGCCGCCTTTTTCATCCACAGCGACGAGCCGGTCGAATGGGTCCTGGGGCGTGACCTTCTGGCCGACGGCCTGAACGGTTGCGCAGGTCATGGGGAGGTCCGGATCTGGTCGGCCGCAGGGCGGGGTGACGAGTCGATCTACATCGCCCTCGGTTCTTCCGCAGGCACCGCCTTGCTCGAGGTCCCCGTGCGGGACATCTCGTCCTTCCTTCAGGACACCCAGGCTTTGGTGCCACGGGGGACCGAGTCCGGACTCATCGACTGGGATGCCGAACTGGCACACCTCCTCCCCCGAGGCTGACCGCCGACCATCCATGCTCAGAAGTAAAGGAACCAGTGTCATGTCGCAGTACCAGCTTCGCGTCTACGCCCTGCGCAGCTCCGACGCGCTCGCCGCCTACGAGAAGATCTGGGCGCAGCACATTCCCGGTATGGCCAAGCACCGGACCACCACCCACGGCGTCTGGACGGTGCCCGCGGCGCCCGGAAGCGACACTCCCCGGCTGTACGCCCTCGTTTCCTACAGGGACGCCGACGACGTTCAGGAGCGCCTGGATGCGTACCTGTCGAGTCCTGAATTCCGCGCGGACATGGAGGGCTTCGACATCAGCCAGATCGTCGGCCTCGACGAGACCCTGCTGACGCCCACCGTGGACTCTCCCTTGCGCTGACGGTCGGCCTGCGACGAGTGACGCGGCCAGAAGGGCCGGTATCCGGCGGCCCTGCGATGGTGGTTCCGGTGTCGTCGATGGCGACCCGCCAGTGGTGGCCCTTGCCGGCATCGATACCGACCCATGAGCAGGGCACCTGTGTGGTCATGTGCGTCTCCTCGGACTCGGGCAGCGTGCCGTTCCGGTCCAAGGACACCCCGCCGTCAGCTCCGCAAACGGCGGCCGACTCGTACATTTCAATCAGCGGCCGGGCGTCCCGAAGAGCCCGGCGGCCACTCCAGCGGGGGCAAGCGACTTCAGAGCCACACCCCACTCTTCCGGACCGCCAAACACCTCACGGAGCGGTTTTGCAGTCGAGCCCTTCCGGTCAGGGGTTGCCTCAGCCGCGTTGCAGTCGCTGGGGCCGTTACACCGACTGCGGTTGGGGCCGCGGCGTCAGCTGCGTGTGGGACGACAACCACCGCCGGCTTCGAGGTGGGGACCGTGACGAGTCCGTTCACCACAACCACGACAGCGTCGATCGCTGCCAAGGGCGCCCCTTGTCCGGCAACCGCCGTTGGCCACATCTCCGTGACGGCCCCGGCCGGCAGTGGTGGCCTCGCCTGCTCCCGTCGGCCGGGCGCCCTTGCAGCGGCACGAAGAACTGCTCCTGCGGGTGTCCTCGTGCCGACCGCCACCGGTCCTCGCAGTAACCGCGTCCCTTTGCAGCCCCTTTGAATCCGACGACAGCCCTTCCGATGGCCCTCCCCGGACGACTCGAAGCACCAGGAGTAAGACCCAATGAAGTCATTGAGAACTGTGATCCAGGGGCTACCTGTGAAGCTTGTCGGCGTGCATGCGACGTCCTTGCCCATGATCATGAATCTGCGGTACGAGCCGAGTGATCCCTATGTGGTCCATGCCGCATTCACCACCGATGTCGACAGCGACGAGCCGGTGGAATGGATCATCGGGCGCGATTTGCTGATCGCCGGCCTGGAGGGCCCCGCCGGCGAGGGAGACGTTCGCACATGGCCCACCGGCGAGGAGGGCTGCCGCGACTTGTACATCCTTCTCAACCCGCCGTCCGGTACGGCCCTGCTCAAGGCCCCAGCACAGGAATTCAAGGCCTTCCTGCAGGAAACGGAGGCAGTGGTGCCCCAGGGGGCCGAGCTCGACCACAGCGACTTCGACCGCTTGCTGGCGCACTTCCTCGCCGAAGGGTGAACCCCGTCAGGGTGCGACCTGAGGCAGGCACACGGACGTCTGCGCCTCGGCGTTCACCGCCATGGTGAGTGGATGCCCGCAGTCGTGGCGTCGAGGACGGCCGGGTCGATGCCGGCCTCGGTCAGGATGTTCGCCGCGACTCCGCGGCCGACCCTCGCTTGAGTGAGCGGCTTCAACGCCGCTCGGGTGCTCAGTAGGAACAACGTTGGATGCGCTGCTCGAACCAGATCGTCTTGCGGCTCTGGCTGTGGCGGCAGCCCCAGCGAGTGGTGAGGCTGGGTACTGCTGGAGTCGGTGACCTCTCAGACCAGAACGCTGTGGCGGATCAGCCGCAGCTCCGCCGGCTGACGGCAGAGCCGCCCCAGCAACCCGGACCGCGGTGCTGCTGTGACGACCGCGGTCGTCAGACCCACTTGCTCACGACCGTTCCTTCAGGCCGGGCGGTCACCGCGCGTCGGTGTCGAACAAGCGGCGAGCATTGTGGGTGGTGAGGTCCCGCCAGGTGACGGTGGCGGACGGCTGCACCGCGGAGTCGATGGAGGTGACCTGAGCGAGCACCGCGTCAATGGGCGTCCAGCAGTAGTCGCTGCCATAGAGGAGGCGCTCGGTGCCGAAGGCCGCACCGAAGGCCGGGATCTGGCGCGGGAATGGCGTGCCGGCCATGTCGTACCAGAGTCGGCCGAGCTGCTCGACGGCGCTCGGCGCGTCGACCGCGCCGCCGCCGACGTGGGTGCGGAAGAGTTCCATCCGGTCGGCGAGCAGCGGCAGCGCACCTCCGCCGTGTGTCAAGACCCAGCGGATCCGCGGACGGCGGGCGAGGACACCGCGCAGGAGCAGGTCGCTCGCAGTGCGGGCAGTGTCGAAGAGGAACTCCAGCATCGGCCGTGGCCGGCCCAGAGCAAGCTCGTCGGCGTGGGGCGCTGACGTAGGGTGAACGAAGACGACGGCGCTGCGGCGGTCGAGCTCCTCCCAGAGCGGCTCGAACCGGGGGTCACCGAGGTAGAGGCCATGGTGGTTGGTTTCCACCACCACTCCGTCCGCACCGAGGACGTCGAGCGCGTGGGCGGCCTCGGCGAGCGAGCCCTCGACGTCCGGCAGGGGCAGGGAGGCGAAGAGACCGAACCGCTGCGGGTCCTCCGTGCGGACCCGGGCGCCGAACTCATTGACCTCACGTGCGAGAACCCGGGCCTCGCTGTCGTCCCCGAAGTGCACTCCGGGCGAGGAGATCGACAGGTAGGACTTGTCGATCCCTGAGCGCTTCATCATGTCGAGATGCTCTTCGACGCTCCACGCGGGCCAGCCGGGCATCCCGTCGGGATGTTCGACACCTGCGGCTCGAGCCGCCGCGACATAGCTGTCGGTGACGAAGTGGGCGTGCACATCGATGAATCCGGTCGCGACCATACAATTCTCCCTTTCTGCGGGATCCCTGTCAGTGCCAGCCACCGTAGGAAGCGTGCCGTACATTGGCAGCGGTGATTCCGATGAATGAAATGGTGACCGCCGACGGTGGTTCCCCCGGGAGACGCGGGGGCAGGCCGGCTGAGGGACAACCGGTGATCGACCGGGCTTTCGCCCTGCTCGGCAGCTTCGACGGTGACCATCGTGCGCAGACGCTTGCCGAACTCGCACAGCGAAGCAGCATCCCCCGCAGCAGTGCTCTCCGGCTCGCCCGGTCTCTGATGAAAGTGGGCGCTCTGGAACGCCTCGGCGACGGCCGCTTCGTCGTGGGTCTTCGGCTGCTGGAGACCGCTTCCCTGGCTCCGCGCGGTCACGGGCTGCGATCGGTGGCGATGCCGTTCATGGAGGATCTCTTCCACGTCACGCGTCAGCATGTACTGCTCGCCGTGCGGGACCAGGGGGAGGCGCTGCTCGTCGAGCGGCTGTCAGCGGGTGATGCGAGCCCCGTGCGCTACCGCGTGGGGGGCCGCCTTCCTCTGGCATCCACCGGCGTAGGACTGGTGCTTCTCGCCTTCGCACCGCCGGCCGTCCAGGAGCAGGCAATCGCCGCCTATGCGCCGGAGCACGGCGACGACGACATCCGCACCCCCGCCGACCTGCGTCGCGTGCTGGCGGAGGTACGACGCGGCGATCACGCTGTCGGCCACCAGAACCGTCCATGGCAGGTGAGCACCGTGGCCGCGCCGGTACGTGACGGCAGCGAGGTGGTCGCGGCGTTGTCGGTCGTGGCGCCCGGCACCGATACGCAGAACCCGGGGTACGGACCGGCCGTGCGCGCGACGGCGCGGGCGATTTCCCGCCGTCTTGTCGAGGACGGTGGTCGGACCATGCCAGTCGAAGCCGCATACGGGCACCCTTAGCGTAACCGGGCACGCCCGCGCGGCTGCCGTTGTGCGCCCCGCAGTTCTCCTGCTGGGAAGATCAGTCGGTGCTGGTGTCGAGCCTCGGGCGTGGCGAAGCCGGTGTCCTCCTCCCTGATCCTGCGGTCGATCGTCTGCCTGTACGCACGGCCCCGCCGACTGCGTTGACCCCAGGGACGAAGCCGACGGTGCTCCTCGCTGTCCTCGGTGAGAACAGTACGGAAGTCGTTGCGGTGCACTCGATGAGGTGTCGGGCTTGGCCGGTTCCAGGCAGTGCCGCCGAGGTCTGAGCGGGTCCGTGGTCCGGAGCGAGCGAGCCGAACGCTGGCCTCCAGGGTCCTGGCCACTGCCAGAGGCTGCGGTTCCTGGAGCCCTGCCGGGGCCATGTACATCGTCCAGGCGAGCAGAGCAACGGCGAACGTGGTCGGCGAAGCGCTGCGGAGAAAGGCGTAACCGGCTGCGAAGAATTGAAGGGCGGAGACCTTGTCGGACGGATGGCCTGGCTTGCTTCGCGGCCGCAAGCCGATACGCCTAGGACCAACCTCGCAAAGCGGCGTCCACGACGGCGTTCACGGTGTCGCGTCCCAGGTGGTTCCCGGCGAAGAAACGCTCGAAGAACAGAGGTCCGGCGGTGGCCATGGCGAATGTCTCGGGGGTGACGTCGGGCCGGAGCTGGCCGCGCTCGACGGCTGTGGTGACCGCGGGACGCAAGGCGTCGGCCATACGCCGCCCTGGTCTGCCACCACACAAAGACGGAAACCAGTACGGCGCCGGCCGCCGGCATGCCCCAGGTCTCCGGGGAACCCCAGCCGTGCGTCTCGGCGTTCGAGAACCCGTAGACCAGGCAGAACAGGCCGATGGAGACCAGTACAGTGCCGAGGACATCGAGCTTGGAGGACGTGTCGCGCGGGATACGCTGCAGCAGCGCGACACCACCGACGAACGCCACCCCCGCGAAGACCACGTTGACGTACATCGTCCGGCGCCAGTCCAGGTACTGGGTCAGCACCCCGCCGAGGATCAGGCCGATGGCTCCGCCGGCACCAGCGACCGATCCCACGACGGTGAACGCCTTCGCCCGCTCACGCGGTTCGGTGAAGGTGGTCATCAAGTCCGACAGGGCCGAGGGGGCCAGCAAGGCGGCGAACAAGCCCTGGACGGCGCGCGCGATGACGAGCATGGCGAAACCGTTCGCCGCACCTCCCACCATGGAAGCTGTCGCGAAGCCGGCCAGACCCACCAGGAACGTCACCTTCTGCCCGACCAGGTCCGCGACCCGGCCACCGAGCAGCAGCAGACTGCCGAAAGCCAGCGCATAGGCGGTGACCACCCACTGCCTGTCGGCGTCCGAGAAGCCCAGGTCGTGCTGGGCGGACGGCAGGGCGATGTTCACGATGGTGCCGTCGAGGACACCCATCAGCATCGACAGGGAGATGACCAACAGAATCCACCAGCGACGCCGGTGCGACGGGTCGGGCACATTCTCAGCTGCGGTCTCGGCGCCGCAAGCACCGACGGTGGCGTTCTAGGACATGGGGGCAGCCCTCCGGATGGGGGATGGAGGAAGAGAGAAAAGATCGGACCGAGAGATCGGGTGGGTCTCATCCGGTACGGGGCGCCACTTCGCGCTCATGGGCGGGAGCACTGGGCGGCGTAGCCGCCTCGGTGAACGGATGACGCGGGTGATTCAGCTCGACGAGGCCGAGGTCTCCCCCTTCAGGACAGAGACCAGGAACAAGCCAACCACTATGGTCATTTCACGGCTCAGCGTTGACATACGGCTGCCGTGTAGAGGCTGGATGTGGAACCACCCGGCTGGGCGGTCTCACCCGACGTGACGGGGCGGCTCCCCTGTGTCGCAGCCTGATATCGCCCGACGGCGGGCGCGCCTCAGGGGCCAGCGCCTGGGGCGCAGCGCCTCAGGCTGACTGGCTCAAATGGCCAGCGTGCCGGCCGTCACGACCGGTGGTGAGCCGGCTTTCCAGGCCCGTGATCAGCGTGTCCATCACGAGGCGGAACATGTGGTCCCGGTCGGGGCCTTCAGGGGCCGCACCCGTAGAGCCAGGGTCTGCGTCCGCGGCCCCGTCTTCGTCGGCTTCAGGGCCGTGGGGCTTGAGGGTCGACCACTGGTGGAGTGCGCCGTTGAGTTCTGCGGTGAGGACACCGATGACGACGGCGACCATGAGTGCGGCGATCTTCGAGACCTCTGACTGCGGTACCCCGGCAGCAGCCACGATGGCGGTGAGCGCGGTCCAGAACGGGTCGTCGGGCTGGATGAAGTCCGGCTGGTGGCTGAACGAGTACGCCAGCAGCTTGGGGTGACGGTGCGCCAGGGTCCGGAAGTCCGTGGCGAGCAGGCGGATCCGATCCTGCCAGGGCGCGTCCTCCAGTGTCACGGTACGGAACTGGGCGCCGACCATTCTCGTCACGCCGCGCAGCACGGCTTCCTTGTTCGGCACGTGGTGGTACAGCGACATCGGATTCGCGTCGAGCTCGGTGGCGAGTTTGCGCATGGTGAGCGCCTCGACGCCG
The DNA here is from genome assembly GCF_042896945.1 of Streptomyces sp. NPDC001222. Classification (NCBI taxonomy): domain Bacteria; kingdom Bacillati; phylum Actinomycetota; class Actinomycetes; order Kitasatosporales; family Streptomycetaceae; genus Streptomyces; species Streptomyces sp. NPDC001222. The sequence goes on along the minus strand of NZ_JBIAXT010000048.1, from coordinate 2,378 downwards.
TCCGCGTCGATCAGCCGCAGGGCGGCGGCGTAGATCCCGGCCTCGGTCAGAGGCACGTCTCTCTTCCTCGTTCCCCGCGGGGGACGTCTCACCTTCTTTTCCATACCTCGTACGGTACCGGTTCCGTACGGAGTATGGAAATGAGCTTCGCCTCAGCTCCCGGGATTGCACTCCACTTTCCGTACCGCGTATGGTTCCAGTTCCATACGGCGTATGCTTCCGTACGGCGCCACGGCATCGACCTGCGCAGCGCGCCCTTGCCCATCCCCCTCCACCCTCCGCGCAGAGGAGCAAGACATGACCACGCACTCCGCGAACGACCTTCGCCCCATCCGGTCCCCGCGTGGGATCCCCCTGCTCGGCAATACGCCGCAGATCCCCGACACCAATCCGGTGGAGTACTTCGGTGAGCTGTCCAAGCAGTTCCCCGAGGGCCTCTACGGCATGGACATCGCCGGTATCGAGCAGGTCTTCGTCTACGACCCGGACCTGGTGGCCGAGGTAAGCGACGAGACGCGGTTCTTCAAGCAGATCGACAAGACGCCGCTGCACCACGTCCGGGACTACGCGGGGGCGGGCCTGTTCACGGCCCACCAGCATGAAGAGGAATGGGGCATGGCGCACCGTGTCCTGCTGCCGGCGTTCAGTCAGCGGGCCATGAAGGCGTACTTCGGGCAGATGCTGGAGATCGCCCAAAACCTGGTGGGCAAGTGGGAGCGCCGGGAGGGGCAGCCGGTCAACATCACCGACGACTACACCCGCCTGACGCTGGACACCATCGCTCTGTCGGGGTTCGGCTACCGGTTCCAGTCCTTCGGCAAGGAGGAGCTGCACCCCTTCCTCAACGCGCTGCTGGGCGCCCTGGTGGAGTCGCTGCGGCGCTCGCAGGAGCTGCCGATGATGACCAGGATGCGCAAGGCGGACGACCGGAAGTACCGCGACAACATCCGGCTGATGCAGGACCTGGTCGAGAGCGTGATCAAGGAGCGCCGTGAGGGGAAGGGCACCGGTGAGGAGGACCTGCTGGGCCTGATGCTGGAGGCCACCGACCCGGAGACCGGCAAGGCGCTGGCCGACGACAATGTCCGCGACCAGGTGCTGACGTTCCTGATCGCCGGTCACGAGACCACCAGTGGTCTGCTGTCGTTCGCAACGTACTCGCTGATGCGCAACCCGCACGTCCTGGCCCAGGCGTATGCCGAGGTGGACCGGCTGATGCCCGGTGACACCGTCCCGGACTACGACACGATCATGCAGCTGGACGTCATCCCGCGGATCCTGGACGAGACCCTGCGCCTGTGGGCCCCCATCCCGATGATCGGCAAGGCGCCGTTGAAGGACACCGTCATCGGTGGCCGCTACCTTCTCAAGAAGGGCACGCGAGTAAACATCCTCGAAGGTCCCCTGCACACCCACCCCAAGGCGTGGGACCGTCCCGACGAGTTCGACATCGACCGGTGGCTGCCGGAGAACCGGGCCCAGCAGCACCCGCACGCCTACAAGCCGTTCGGCAACGGTGTGCGTGCCTGCATCGGCCGGCAGTTCGCGCTCACCGAGGCCCGCCTGGCCCTGGCGCTGGTGCTGCAGAAGTTCAGGTTCTCCGACACCAGCGACTACAAGATGGACGTACGCGAGGCGCTGACTCGCAAGCCCGGCGATTTCCAGCTGGTCGTCCGCAGGCGTCAGGAGCACCAGCGGACCGTCTTCGGCGCCGCGGACGTGCAGACCGGCGACACGCAGGCGCATGCAGCGGTCAGCGGTGTCGGGGTGAACCTGACCGTCGCCTACGGCTCCAGCCTGGGCTCGTGCGAGGACCTGGCGCGCACGATCGCCGACCGCAGTGAGCGCTCCGGCTTCGGCACCACCCTGATCAGCCTGGACGAGCTGGGCGACAACCTGCCCACCGAGGGCCTGCTCGTCGTGGTCGCCGCCAGCTACAACGGCAAGGCTCCCGACAACGCCCAGCATTTCGACGACCTGCTCGCCGCCGGGCTGCCCGAGGGCTCGCTGGCGAACGTGCGGTTCGCGCTGCTGGGCGCCGGCAACACCCAGTGGGTGGCCACCTACCAAGCATTCCCCAAGCGGATCGAGGAAGGTCTGCTGGCCGCCGGCGCCACCCCCATCGTCGAGCGCGGCATCGCGGACGCCGCCGGCGACTTCGACGGCATGGCCACACGGTGGATGGACAACCTGTGGGCCACCCTGGCCGAGGAGTACGCCGCCGACACCTCCCAGGCCAGCGGCCCCCGCTACCAGGTCCAGCTGCTCACCGAGTCCGACGTCCGCCCCGCCATCGTCTCCGAGCACGCGTACCCGCTCACCGTGGTGGCCAACGACGAGCTCGTGGCCGACGCGACCGGCCTGTGGGACTTCGCCAT
>NZ_JBIAXT010000047.1:0-51086 GCF_042896945.1 Streptomyces sp. NPDC001222 | reverse complement strand
TGGCAGCCCGTCGCCGTCAGCTCCGCGATCTGCTGCAACGTGGCACCGATGTCCGACGTACGCGTCGTCGTCATCGACTGCACCGACACCGGCGCGTCGCCGCCCACCGCCACAGATCCGACCTGGATCTGCCGGCTCTTCCGGCGCTCGGCGAGCTTGGTCGGAACGGACGGCATGCCGAGTGAAATCGCAGTCATCTGCTGTGCAACCCCAAGTTGTGGATCAAGGTCCGGTCCCGAATCGGCGGGCTCCAAGCCCCGAGATTACGCCACGCGCGTGGACGGCAGCACATCACCGCCCGTTAAACCCACCCAAAGGGCGGCGGCCGGGAAGACAGTCTTCCCGGCCGCCGCCAACGCCGTGTGGCTAGGAGATTTTCACCGGGTTAACCACGTCCGCGACCAGGACGAGCAAGGTGAAGCAGATAAAGATCCCGGCCACCACGTACGCCACCGGCATCAGCTTCGCCACGTCGAAGGGGCCCGGGTCGGGACGGCGCAGCACCCTGGCCAGGGTGCGGCGCAGCGACTCCCACAGGGCGCCCGCGATGTGTCCGCCGTCCAGCGGGAGCAGCGGGAGCATGTTGAACAGGAACAGCGAGAGGTTGAAGCCCGCGACGAGCAGCAGCATCATCGCGATCTGCTGGGACGGCGGGATGTTCAGGGTGAACACCTCGCCGCCGACACGGGCCGCGCCGACGACGCCCATCGGGGAGTCCGGCTGGCGCGGGGCGTTGCCGAAGGCCGCGTCCCACAGGCCGGGGATCTTGCCGGGCAGGGAGACCAGGGACTCCACGCCGTTCTGCATCATGTCGCCCATGCGCTGCGCGGACTGGCCGAGGGACTGGGGGACGATGCCGGTGGCCGGTGTGAAACCGAGGAAGCCGGCGTAGACGTACTTGCCCTCGACATAGCCGCCGTTGCCGTCCGTCTTGCTGACCTGGTTCTTGATCAGGTGGGTGTGCAGGTCGACCTGCTGCCCCTTGCGCTCGACGGTGAGCGTGACGTCCTTGCCGGGGTTGGCGCGGATGTCGTTCTGGAGGGTGGACCAGTCCGCCACGTCCCTGCCGTCGAAGCGGACGATCTTGTCCCCCGGCTTGAGGCCGGCAGCCTGGGCGGGCGTGGCCGCGTCGCCCTTCTCGCACTTCGTCCGGTTCTCGCTCTGCTGGATGACGCAGTCGGAGACCTTGGAGACCGTGGTGGTCTGGGTCTGGACGCCGAAGGTCATCATCACGCCGAGGAAGACCGCCACGGCGAGCACCAGATTCATGAAGGGGCCCGCGAACATGACGATGACCCGCTTCCACGGCTTGCGCGTGTAGAAGAGGCGGTCCTCGTCACCCGGCAGCAGTTCCTCGAAGGACTGCGCCCGGGCGTCCTCGATCATCCCGCGCCACGGCGAGGTGGAACGGGCCTCGATCCGGCCGTCCGGGCCCGGCGGGAACATGCCGATCATGCGGATGTAGCCGCCGAGCGGGACCGCCTTGATGCCGTACTCGGTATCGCCCTTCTTGCGAGACCAGATGGTCGGGCCGAACCCGACCATGTACTGCGGCACCCGGATGCCGAAGAGCTTGGCCGTCGAAAGATGCCCCAGCTCGTGCCAGGCGATCGAGATCAACAGTCCGAGCACGAAGACGACTATGCCGAGGATCATCATCAGGGTCGTCATGCACGAGCCTCCGCAGTTGCCGTCCGCGCCGTCAGTTCTCTTGCCCGGGCACGCGCCCAGGTCTCCGCTTCGAGGACGTCCGCGACGGTCAGGGAAGTTCCCGTACGGGGGGTGCCGTGCTCCTCCACCACCCGTGTCACCGTCTCCATGATCCCGAGATACGGCAGTGCGCCGTTCAGGAACGCGTCGACGCACTCCTCATTGGCCGCATTGAACACCGCCGGGGCCGTGCCCGCGAGCTCTCCCACGTGCCGGGCGAGTCCGACCGAGGGGAACGCCTCGTTGTCCAGCGGGAAGAATTCCCAGGTCGACGCCTTGGTCCAGTCGAAGGCGGGGGCCGCGTCGGGCACCCGCTCGGGCCAGCCGAGACCGATGGCGATCGGCCCCCGCATATCGGGGGGCGTCGCCTGCGCCAGCGTCGATCCATCCGTGAACTCCACCATCGAGTGGACATACGACTGGGGATGGACGACCACCTCAATGCGATCGAAGGGAATGTCGTAGAGCAGATGGGCCTCGATCACTTCGAGGCCCTTGTTCACGAGGGTCGCGGAGTTGATCGTGATGACCGGACCCATGGCCCAGGTGGGGTGGGCGAGCGCGTCCTGCGGCGTGACATGGGCCAGCTCGGCGCGGCTGCGGCCGCGGAAGGGGCCGCCGGAGGCGGTGACCACGAGCTTGCGCACGTCCGCGCGGGTGCCGGCGGCGAGGGCCTGGAAGAGCGCGGCGTGCTCGGAGTCGACCGGGATGATCTGTCCGGGCTTGGCCAGGGCCTTCACCAGCGGGCCGCCGACGATGAGCGACTCCTTGTTGGCGAGCGCGAGGGTGCGGCCCGCCTCCAGGGCGGCGAGGGTGGGCGCGAGGCCGATGGAACCGGTGATGCCGTTGAGGACGGTGTGGCAGTCGGAGGCGGCGAGCCGGGTGGCCGCGTCGGGGCCGGAGAGGATCTCGGGGAGCGGCTCCCCGGGGCCGTACCGGGCGCTCAGGGCCTCGCGCAGGGCCGGTACGACGTCCTCGCGGGCGACCGCCACCGTGCGTACGCGCAGCCGGTGGGCCTGCTCGGCGAGCAGTCCGACCCGGCCGCCGTTGGCGGAGAGCGCGGTGACCTTGAACCGTTCGGGGTTGCGCAGCACGAGGTCGATGGCCTGGGTGCCGATCGAGCCGGTGGAGCCGAGGATCACGACGTCCCGCACTCCGTCCACGGGATCGAAGACGAGATGGGGGTCGGCAAGAGGGGCTGGACTGTCGCTCATCCCTCCATTGTTGCCGCACCGGGTGACCGGGAGGACAGGGTGTCCCTCACCCGGTGGGAACCGCGTGCCCGGAGGGCGCGTCGTCGCTCACGGCACACGCGTTACTCACGACCACCCGTGTGCCCGAAGACCACACATGTTTCGGGGGAACCATGCGCATCCGCCATCTGACCGTCCTGGCGACAGCCGTGCTGACGCTCGCCGCCTGCTCGGGCCACAGCAGCGGCCCGAAGCACCACGGAGGCACGAAGGGCCACGGCAGCCACCGGAAGACCCGGGTGAGCCGGACGCCCCGCGCCACCGCGCGGGCGCTCGGCATACCGCCCGACCCGACCCCCGCCGAGCGCGCGGGGCTGCTCCGGGCCCTCGCCGCAGCCAACCCGGGCGTCGTGAAGTACGAGGACAAGGCCGTGGACGCCGCACGCGACCAGTGCGGCGCCATCAACGGCCGTGCCCGGGACCTCGACCGGTCGGCGGCGCGGCGCTTCACGTACAAGGACGTCACGACCACCGAGGCCCAGGGCAGGCAGATCAACGACGCCCTCAGGGGCCTCGGATTCTGCACCCGCTGACCCCGGCACCCACGCGAAGGCCCGGCCGCACCTCACCGGAGCGGCCGGGCCTTCGCCCTTCGTACGCGGGTGGATCAGCTCTTCGGGATCTTCCTCCGCGCATCCGGGCGGGAGGACTCGCCCGGACGGGCGTCCGCGATCCACGGGCCCTCGCCCGACGGGTCGACGATCCCCTGTTCCAGCCATTCGTACGTACCGGTCAGCACGCCCTTGACCACCTTGCGGTCGAGGTCGTCGGTGTTGCTCCACAGCCTGCCGAACAGCTCGTCGACGCGGATCCGGGACTGCCGGCAGAAGGCGTCGGCGAGCTGGTACGCCTCGCGCCCGTGCTGTCCGCTCCTGCGCAGATGCTCGGCGCGCACACAGGCCGCGCTCATCGCGAACAGCTCGGCGCCGATGTCCACGACCCGGCCCAGGAAGCCCTGCTTGGTCTCCATCCGGCCCTGCCAACGGGACATGCCGTAGAACGTGGACCGGGCGAGCTTACGGGCGCTGCGCTCGACGAAGCGCAGATGCCCGGAGAGGTCGACGTCCTGGTGGAACTCGCCGTAGGCGCCCGGGATCTGGCCCTGTCCGGCGAGCAGTTTCGGCAGCCATTTGGCGTAGAAGACACCGGCGTTGGCGCCCGCCTTCGCCTTGTCGGACAGGGACTTGTCCGGGTCGATCAGGTCACCGGCCACGGACAGGTGGGCGTCCACGGCCTCCCGGGCGATCAGCAGGTGCATGATCTCGGTGGAGCCCTCGAAGATGCGGTTGATGCGCAGGTCGCGCAGCATCTGCTCGGCCGGGACCGCACGCTCGCCGCGGGCCTTGAGGGACTCCGCCGTCTCGAAGCCCCGGCCGCCGCGGATCTGGACCAGTTCGTCGGCCATCAGACAGCTCATCTCAGAGCCGAAGAGCTTGGCGAGGGCGGCCTCGATACGGATGTCGTTGCGGTCCTCGTCGGCCATCTGCGACGACAGGTCGACGACGGCCTCCAGGGCGAAGGTGGTCGCCGCGATGAAGGAGATCTTCGCGCCTACCGCCTCGTGCAGCGCGACCGGCTTGCCCCACTGCTCGCGGGCTCCCGACCACTCACGGGCGATCTTCAGACACCACTTGCCCGCGCCGACGCACATGGCGGGCAGCGAGAGCCGGCCGGTGTTCAGGGTGGTGAGCGCGATCTTCAGGCCGGCGCCCTCCGGGCCGATCCGGTGGGTGGCCGGGACCCGCACCCGGTGGAAGCGGGTGACGCCGTTCTCCAGGCCGCGCAGGCCCATGAAGGCGTTGCGGTTCTCGACGGTGATGCCCTCGGAGGCGGCCTCGACGACGAACGCCGTGATCCCACCCTTGTGACCCTCGGACCGGGGTACGCGCGCCATGACGACGAGCAAGTCGGCGACCACGCCGTTGGTGGTCCACAGCTTGACCCCGTCGAGGACGTAGTCGTCCCCGTCCGGCACGGCCGTGGTGGCCAGGCGGGCCGGGTCGGATCCGACGTCCGGCTCGGTGAGCAGGAACGCCGATATGTCGGTACGGGCGCAGCGCGGCAGGAACGTGTCCCGCTGCTCCTGGGTGCCGAACAGTTTCAGCGGCTGCGGTACTCCGATCGACTGATGCGCGGAGAGCAGCGCGCCGATCGCGGGGCTCGCGGTGCCCACCAGGGCGAGTGCCTTGTTGTAGTACACCTGGGTGAGGCCGAGACCGCCGTATTTCGTATCGATCTTCATGCCGAGGGCGCCGAGTTCCTTGAGCCCGTTGATCGTCTCGTCGGGGATCCGCGCCTCGCGCTCGATCCGGGCGGCGTCGATCTGGGTCTCGCAGAAGTCGCGCAGCTTGGCGAGGAACTCCTCGCCGCGCTGGGCGTCCTCCTCGGCGGGCATCGGGTGGGGGTGGATCAGGTCCAGCCGGAGACGGCCGAGGAAGAGCTCCTTGGCGAAGCTGGGCTTGCGCCAGTGCTGCTCGCGCGCGGCCTCCGCCACCTGGCGGGCCTCTCGCTCAGTGACGGTGGGCTTGGGGGTGGGGGCTGTTGGTGCGGACATGAGGCTCACCTCGCCGCGAATCGTGGCTGATGGGGCGCACGCCGGGCAAGATGCCGCAGGACGGCCAAGGGGGCCGTACGGCGATCTTGCGGGCGTACGTTACTGACCGGTGCTACTCGATCGTTGGTACCCCAATCCGGCGGACCTCACCAGTCCTCGCGCAACCGTGCGCCGGGATATACGCCTCAGCGGGCGTCCGCCGTGTGCGCCTCGGTGTCAAGTCGACCGGGCACTCGGCCGATCCCCCCGCACGGAAGGGACCCGGCACCGGAAGGCATCGGCGCCGGGCCCCTCCTTCCGGCACCTTATCTGGAAATGATTGTCATTGGCTAGGCTGGGCCGCCGGGTCGGCGGCGGCCTGGACCAGATTGCGCTCCAGGCGCTCCAGGGTCAGCAGGGCGTCGGCCCGTTCGTCGGCGGAGAGATCCGCGGCCACGAGATCCTCCAGCTGGCTCCAGACGCGCTCGACCTCATGGCGCAGGGCATGACTGGCCGGCGTCGGCTCGATGAGCGCCGCGCGCTTGTCCGTGGGCGAGGGGCGGCGGCGGACGAAGCCGGCCTGCTCCAGGCGCCGGACGGTGCGGGTCATGGTGGCGGCGTCGGAGTCCATCAGCCGCACCAGGTCGGTCTGACGCTGGGGGCCGAGTTCCCACAGGTGCATCATGACCAGCTCCTGGCCCGGATGCAGGCCGATGCGGCGCAGCAGCTGTCCCGCGAACATGCGGTGCAGCCGGGCCAGACGGAAGATCGCGTGACTGAGCGGCCCGCCGCCGGCCGCGGCCGGAACCGGGACGGTGGCCTTGCCGACCTCCGGCGTGAACTGCGCCATCTCTTTCTCACTTTCCTGCCCGAGCAGCTTCATCCTACCTCCGGGTCGACGGCCTGCGCCGAACCATCCCGCACTTCGCGGAGACATGGCCGAACCATGGGTTTGTGACGCTCTTCACACCCGTCCTTCGGAATGAGCGCAAGAGATTTACCTGTTCGGACAGGTGATTTACTTGTTCGGACAGGCAATCGCTGCCGCGACACCGGAACGCCGGGGGCCGCGGAGCATCACTCATCCCGAGGAAGAGACCCATGACCACTGCTTTCGATCCGATCGTCCTGGGCGGCAGGCACCTGGCGAACCGTGTCGTGATGGCGCCGATGACCCGCAGCCGCGCCTATGGGCCCGGCGCCGAGCCGACGGAGCTGATGGCGACGTACTACGCGCAGCGCGCCGCCGCCGGGCTGATCGTCACGGAGGGCATCCAGCCCTCGCCGGTCGGTCAGGGCTACCCCGACACCCCCGGGCTGCACACGTCCGGGCAGGTGCAGGCCTGGCGGACGGTGACCGACGCCGTGCACCGCGAGGGCGGGGTGATCTTCGCCCAGCTGATGCACACCGGGCGGATCGGCCACCCGAGCCTGTTGCCCGACGGTCTGGTGCCGGTGGCGCCGTCGGCGGTGGCCGCCGAGGGCCAGGTCTTCACCCACGAGGGGCCGAAGGACTTCGTGACGCCGAGGGAGCTGAGCGAGGCGGAGATCCGGCAGACGATCGACGACTTCGCCGCCGCGGCACGCAACGCCATCGAGGCCGGGTTCGACGGCGTGGAGATCCACGGCGCCAACGGCTATCTGATCCACCAGTTCCTCGCGCCCAACACCAACCGGCGCACCGACGGCTGGGGCGGCGACACCGAGGGCCGGATCCGCTTCGCCGCCGAGATCGTCACGGCCGTGGCCGAGGCGATCGGCAGCCAACGGCTCGGTCTGCGGATCTCGCCCGGAAACCCGTACAACGACATGTCCGAGGACAACCCGGGCGAGGTCTACGCCGCCCTGCTGGACCGGATCTCCGGCCTGGGACTGGCCTATCTGCACCTGCTGGAGGGCCCGGACCGCGACCTGACCGCGCGGCTGCGCAAGGCCTGGGCCGGCACGTTCGTCATCAACCCGTTCACGTACCCCGACGTCACCGGCCCCGACGCGCTGAAGCTGATCGAGGACGGCAGCGCGGACATGGTGGCCTACGGCGCGCTGTTCCTGGCCAACCCCGACCTGCCCCGGCGTCTGGCCGCCGGCGGTCCGTTCAACACCCCGGACCCGGAGACCTTCTACGGCGGCGACCACCGGGGTTACACCGACTACCCCGCCCTCTGAGGAGACACCGATGTCCACAGCGATCACCTTCTCCGAGTACGGCGCCCCCGAGGTGCTGCGGCTGACGGAGGTCACCGCGCCGGAGCCCGGTCCCGGCCAGGTCCGGATCCGGGTGCGGGCCGCCTCCGTGAACCCGATCGACCTGAAGATCCGATCCGGTCTGATGGCCGGCACCGTTCCCGCGCGCTTTCCCGTGATCCCCGGCCTGGACGCGGCCGGTGTCGTCGACGCCGTCGGCGAGGGAGCCGACGCGGCCGTGGGCGACGAGGTCCTCGGTACCGCCGTCGGCGGCAGCTACAGCGAGTACGCCCTGCTCGACCGGCCGGTGGCCAAGCCCGCGAGCGTGTCGTGGGAGGCCGCCGCCTCGCTGGTCACGGTCGCCCGGACCGCGTCCCGTGTCCTTGCGCAGCTGGGTGTGGAAGAGGGGCAGACCCTGCTCATCCATGGCGCCGGCGGCAGCGTGGGCACCGCCGCGGTGCAACTGGCCGTCGCCCGCGGCATCTCCGTCATCGGAACGGCCGGCGAGCACGACATCGAGCGTGTCACCGGGCTGGGAGCCACCGCGGTCCGCTACGGCGACGGCTGGGTGGAGCGGGTGAAGGACGCGGCGGGCCGAGGAGTCGACTTCGTCTTCGACGCCTCCGGCGCCGGCGTGCTCGCCGACTCCGTCGCCCTGACCGGTGACAGCGCGCGCGTCATCACCATCGCCGACATGTCCGCCGCGCAACACGGCGTCCGCTTCAGCGCCGGCAGTGCCGACCAGGCCGGGAACTCCCTGCCCGAGCTGGTGCAGTCGGCCGCCGCGGGCAAGCTCTCCGTGCCGATCTGGCGCACCTATCCCCTGGCGGAAGCGGCACAGGCGCACACGGACCTGGAGGCCCGCCGCAACCACGGCAAGGCAGTCCTCCTGCCCTGACCCCCGAAGTGTCACCGGATGTACGCCGACGGCCGGAGCCCCCGCACAGCGGGCTCCGGCCGTCGGTGTGGTGCGGGGTGGCTCAGAGAGCCAGGCCCGTCAGGACCAGCACACGCTCGTAGGTGTAGTCGTCCATCGCGAACTTCACGCCCTCGCGGCCGACGCCGGACTGCTTGACGCCGCCGTACGGCATCTGGTCGGCGCGGTAGGAGGGCACGTCGCCGACGACGACACCGCCGACCTCGAGGGCCCGGTGGGCGCGGAAGGCGACCTGGAGGTCGTGCGTGAACACGCCCGCCTGGAGGCCGTACTTGGAGTCGTTGACGGCCGCGAACGCCGCCGCCTCGCCGTCCGCCTTCTGCACGGTGAGGACCGGTCCGAAGACCTCCTCGCAGGAGAGGGTGACCTCGGCCGGCACCTCGGTCAGGACGGTCGGCGCGTACGAGGCGCCGTCCCGCTTGCCACCGGTCAGCAGCTTCGCGCCCGCGCCGACGGCCTCGTCGACCCAGGACTCCACGCGCTTGGCCGCGTCCTCGCTGACCAGCGGGCCGACGTCCGTGGCGTCGTCGGAGGGGTCACCGGTGACCTGGGACTCGACGGCGGCGACGATGCGCGGCAGCAGCCGGTCGTAGACCGCGGCGTCGGCGATCACCCGCTGCACGGAGATGCAGGACTGGCCGCCCTGGTAGTTGGAGAAGGTGGCGATGCGGGTGGCGGCCCAGTCCAGGTCCGCGTCGCTCGCGTAGTCACCGAGGACGACGGCCGCGCCGTTGCCGCCCAGCTCCAGGGTGCAGTGCTTGCGCGGCACCGAGTCCATGATCGCGTAGCCGACCTTGTCGGAGCCCGTGAAGGAGATGACCGGCAGACGCTCGTCCTGGACCAGGGCGGGCATGCGGTCGTTGGTGACCGGGAGGATCGACCAGGAACCGGCGGGCAGCTCGGTCTCGGCCAGCAGGTCGCCGATGATCAGGCCGGACAGCGGGGTGGCGGGGGCCGGCTTGAGGATGATCGGGGCGCCGACGGCGATCGCCGGGGCGACCTTGTGGGCGCACAGGTTCAGCGGGAAGTTGAACGGCGCGATACCGAGGACGACGCCCTTGGGGAAGCGGCGGGTCAGCGCGAGGCGGCCCTGGCCGCCCGCGTCGGTGTCCAGGCGCTGGGCCTCGCCGCCGTTGAAGCGTCGGGCCTCCTCGGCCGCGAACCGGAAGACGGAGACGGCACGGCCGACCTCGCCCCGGGCCCACTTGATGGGCTTGCCGTTCTCGGCGGAGATCAGCTGCGCGATCTCCTCGGTCCGCTCGGCCAGCCGCTTCGAGACATGGTCGAGGGCGGCGGCGCGGACATGGGCCGGGGTGGCGGCGAACTCGTCCCGCACGGCGTACGCGGCGGCCACGGCCTCCTCGACCTGGGCCTCGGTCGGCACGCTGACCTTGGCGACCAGTCGGCCGTCCCACGGGGAGGTGACGTCGAAGGTGGTCTCACCGGTGGCCTGGCGGCCGGCGAGCCAGAAGGCGTGGGTGGAGGTCATGATCGAGTCCCGGCCCTTCGGAGATGGGTTGTGCTGCACGTTCGTGCTCCACGGTAGGGCCGGAGCGGCGGAGGATCGTTTGTCCGGGAAGTAGCAGTGCCGGGCGGTGCTAGTACGGGTTGTACAGCCGGGGTCGGGTGGTCGTCACTCCCCCGCCGACGCCGTCGCCTTCAGCGCGAGCCACAGCTCCATCCGTACGTCCGGATCGTCGAGGGAGCGTCCGAGGATCTCCTCGACGCGCCGCATCCGGTACCGCAGGGTGTGCCGGTGGACGCCGAGGTCGGCCGCCGCCGCGTCCCACTGGCCGTGCCGGGACAGCCAGGCCCGCAGCGAGGCCACCAGGTCTCCCCGGCCCGTCGCGTCGTGTTCGCGCAGCGCACGCAGCAGACCGTCCGCGAAGGCGCGTACCGCGTCGTCCTGGAGCAGCGGCACCACCGATCCGGCGGCCAGTTCCTCGTGCTCGACCAGCGACCGGCCGCGCCGCCGGGCCACCGACAGGGCCTGTTCGGCCTGCTTGTACGCGGCCGCCGCGGCGATCGGACCGGCGGGCGCGGACACCCCCACCACCAGCTCGTCCTCTTCGGCGGCCGGCTGATCCCGGGTCGCGGCCCGGGCCGCCTGCACCGCCAGCGCGTAACTCTGGCACGCGGCGACGGCCGCGCCGCCGTCCCCGGCGAGCACGACCAGCCGTTCCCCGTCGGGTACGACGAGGACGGACTCCCCGGAGCGCGCCGCGGCGGACTCCACGGTCTCCGCGAGCCCGTCCAGCGGATCGCCGTCCGTCTCGGCCGCCGCGAGCGCCGCCGCGGCCGGTGGCGCGGGCGCCACGCGCGCGTGGCCGTCGGCGTGCGCCCGGGCCGCGGACGCGGACGCCGACTCGGCGAGGATCAGCCGGAACGGTGCGTCCAGCAGCGTGCCGTACAGGTCCCCGGCCACCGCCCGCGCATGGTCGGGCTCACCGGCGAGCAGCATCCGCAGCACGGCCGTGCCGAGGCGCTGCTCTGCGGCGTGCAGGGACCGGGAGCGCTCGGTGGTCAGGGTCAGCAGGGCGATGGCGGAGTGGACCGCGTACCGCTCGGCGGTGCCCAGGGCGGCGGCCGTGCCCACGGCGAGCGCGGCCCGGGGGCGGCGTCCGGTGCCCAGGGAGTGCAGCTCGACCCGGTCCTCGCCGCTGGGGCCGCCGACCACGGAACTCGCGGGCGCGGGCCGCTCCCGCAGCCGCTCCACGTCGGCGGTCAGCCGGGCGGCGCGCCGCCCCGCCCACTCGGGTGCCGCCGCGACGACGGCGCCGGACGCGTCGTAGAGCGCGGCCCAACCGTCGACCTGCTGGGCGAGCGCGGCGAGCAGCCCCTCGGGGCCGTCGCTGAGGGCCTGCCGGGTCAGCTCCCGCTGGGCGGCGAACCCCGCGGTCACCGCCCGGTACTGGTCGGCGGCGATGGCGGCGGAGACGGCCTTGCTGATGGCGAGGAAGGGGGTGCGCCGGGGCACCTCCAGGAGGGGCAGCCCCTCCTCCCGTGCCGCGTCGAGGAGCGCCTCGGGGATCTCGTCGTAGTTCACGCCGACGGCGAACCCGAGGCCGACGACGCCCGCGCCCACCAGCCGCTTCACATAGCGCCGCATGGCCGCCGGGTCCTCGGTGTCCAGCTTGAGCGCCGTGATCAGCAGCAGCTCCCCGCCCTCCATGTAGGGCACGGGGTCGGCGAGTTCGCTGACGTGGGCCCAGCGGACGGGGACGTCGAGACGGTCCTCGCCCGCGCGCACGGTGAGCTTGAGCGCGGAGTGGTGGACGAGCGAGGCGAGCGTGAGGGGCATGGGGCCTTCGGTCTGCACGGACGGGAGTTCTTCACGGAGTCCATGACGGGCACGGACGGTGTGAGCCTGGTGATGCTTTGGCCGCCGCGTATGAACGACCTGTGTCGATTCTGCCTCACCGTACGGTCCGACCGTGCCCGTATATCCGGTCCACCTGCCCGGGATTTCCGGACACCCCGCGCGAAGACCTCAGCCGCGCAGGTTCACCAGGAGCGGCGGGGCGTGCTCGCCCTGCACGGTGGTCAGGGACAGCACCGCATGGCCCGGGGGCACCGCGTGCGCCAGCTCCGACGCGGACCAGCGCTCGCGCTCGACCTGGCGGACGGTCACCGCGCGCGCGGTCGGCGCACGGCCGGTGATCACGCGGCGCAGCATGTGCAGGGCCTTGCCCGCGGGGGTCTCCGCGATGATCTGCCGGTCGGTGACGTCCCGGGCCTCGATCCACTCCTTGCCCCACACCTCGGCGAAGTCCTGCCCGTCCCACGGAGTGAGCCCGGACAGCGCCATCCGGCACCCGACGGCGCCGAGCAGCGGCCCGCGCAGCGGCCGGGGCACATCGTCGAGGGTGCGCAGGGTGAGCACGGTCCCGGCGTTCGCGGACCGCAGCCGCTGGATGCCCCGGACGACCTCCGGGGTCACCACGCCGGTCGCGTCGTCGAGCACCAGGCAGGCGAACAGCGAGCGGTCCTCGCGCACCGCGACGCTGGCCGTGAACTGGGCGAGCACCAGCCGCGCCAGGATCCGCGAGGCGTCCGCGTGACCACGCTCGGGCAGGTCGATACGGACCCGCACCGGGTGGTCCAGGGCGCGCAGTGAGAAGGGCCGGGTCTGTCCGGAGGTGTCGAAGAAGGACGCGAAGGCGGGCCTGTCGAGCAGCGCGACCCGGTCGGCGAGGACACCGCCCACATCACCGGGGTTCCGCGCCTGCCGCTCCCGTGCGTCCAGCTCCCGCAGCAGCGACTCCTGCCCGGAGTCCACCAGCGCCTTGCGCAGGGCGGCCAGCGGGCCGGGCGTGCCGTCGAGGAGCTGCCGCAGCTCGGGCACCGAGGGGAAACGGCCGTGGACGGCCAGAAACGGCCCGAGAAGCTGGGCGAGCACGGTGGCCGAGCGGCGGCTGTCCCCGCCGTGCTGCGGCTCGGCGAGGTCCCCCACGAGGGCCTCGGCCAGCACGGCCGCCGCCTCGTCGGGGTCGGTGGTCCCGCCGTAGAGGTCCAGGTCGTACACCGACTCGGGATGGCCGATGCGGACGACGACGTCGTAGGCGTCCGCCGGTCCGAGTCCGGCCCCGGCCGCGCCGACGACGACCACGGCGGCCCGCCCGGCGAGCGCGTGCAGGCACAGCGACTCGGCGAGCGGCCACACCACCGAGCCGGTCTTGCCGGAGCCGGCGGGCCCGACGGCGACCAGGGAGGTGCCCAGCAGCTCGGGGCCGAGGGCGAGTCCGGTGCCGCGGTAGCCGTAGGGGTTGCGCGGGTCGTCGACGGTGGTGCCGAGGCGTACCTGGCCGGTCATCAGGTCGTGCCGGGCGAGCCGGGCGGGCAGGTCACGCTCCCCGGACGGGTGCAGACAGGAGGCGGCGCCGTCCTTCAGGACCGTGCCGGTGAACGTGGCCAGACTGTGGCGGCCGTTCAGGACGCCCTGCCAGGCGCGGGCGATCCGGGCGTGGTCGACGTCCCGCATCAGCCCGGCGCGCGCCTCGGCGGCGAGCCGGTCGGCGGCGTCGTGGGCGCCCGCGGCCCGGAGCTGGTTCCACTGGGCGGGGTCGTCCTCGGGGGCGGGCGGGGGCGGCTCGGGTTCGCCGCGCTTCAGGCGGGGCGCCAGGAAGCGGCGCCAGACCTCGCCCCAACGACCCAGCCGGCCCACCGCCAGCATGACCCCGACCACGATGAGCAGGTCGTAGCCGTCCCAGAGGAGCAGATTGAAGAACTCGCTGTGGTCGCCGCTCTGCCGCCAGGAGCCCGGGGTCAGCAGATACAGGGGCAGGATCCACCAGTCGCCGAGGTAGCCGTTGGACAGCAGCGACCACAGCAGCCAGCCGACCAGGAAAGCGATCACCGCGCCGCTCAGCAGCTGCCGGGCCGGGATCTGCTCCGGCTCCTGGTCCGGGCGTGGCCGGTGGCCGAAGCGCCAGACGCCCGGCGCGGCCTGGGGCCGTGCGGCCCGCACCCAGGCGAGGAAGGCGGTACCGTCGGGCAGAGGAGGCATCTCCGGCGCCACGGCGGGCCTGGGCGGCACCTGTGGGCTTCCCGGATGCTCCGGCGGCCCCGCCGGACGCGGCACGGAAGTGGCCCGTGTGCTCCGCGCGTCCTGCGTCCCGTCGCTGTCCATCGCCGTCGCCCCCTGACCAGCCGCACCGTCCACCATCAGCGAGTCAATCTAACGCGCTCCACGGGGAGTTCACCGCATACGGCGCCGGGCCTGCGGTGATGCGTCCCGCTCCGTCGCGTTCCCCGCTATGTCCACAGCGGACAAGGAGCGGCGCGCAAGGCGCCCACATGGAGCATGCCCACCCCCCACCACCGCCTCTAGCCTGCGAGAAAAGAAGGCAAGCGTCCGAAAAACACCCCGCCCGGAACCCCGTCCACCGGAACACCGGTGCACCCCGTCGTCCGGTTCGGTTCGCACGATCATCAGGGAGCCCCCATGAGCGCACTTCCGCAGGAGCGTCGCGTCGTCACCGCCATCCCCGGCCCGAAGTCGCAGGAACTGCAGGCCCGCCGTACCGCCGTGGTCGCTCAGGGCGTGGGCTCCACGCTGCCGGTCTTCACGAAGCGTGCGGGCGGCGGGATCATCGAGGACGTCGACGGCAACCGCCTGATCGACTTCGGCTCCGGCATCGCCGTGACCTCGGTCGGCGCCTCCGCCGAGGCCGTCGTCCGCCGCGCCTCCGCCCAGCTCGCGGACTTCACCCACACCTGTTTCATGGTCACGCCGTACGAGGGCTACGTGGCCGTCGCCGAGGCGCTGGCCGAGCTCACGCCGGGTGACCACGCCAAGAAGTCCGCGCTGTTCAACTCGGGCGCCGAGGCCGTCGAGAACGCCGTGAAGATCGCCCGCGCGTACACCAAGCGCCAGGCGGTCGTGGTCTTCGACCACGGCTACCACGGCCGGACGAACCTGACGATGGCGCTCACCGCCAAGAACATGCCGTACAAGCAGGGCTTCGGCCCGTTCGCGCCCGAGGTCTACCGCATGCCGCTGGCGTACGCCTACCGCTGGCCGACCGGTCCGGAGAACTGCGGTCCCGAGGCCGCCGCCCAGGCCATCGACCAGATCACCAAGCAGGTCGGCGCCGACAACGTGGCCGCGATCATCATCGAGCCGGTGCTCGGCGAGGGCGGCTTCATCGAGCCGGCGAAGGGCTTCCTGCCCGCGCTGCGCCAGTTCGCCACCGACAACGGCATCGTCTTCGTCGCCGACGAGATCCAGTCCGGCTTCTGCCGCACCGGCCAGTGGTTCGCGTGCGAGGACGAGGGCATCGTCCCGGACCTGATCACCACCGCCAAGGGCATCGCCGGCGGTCTGCCGCTGGCCGCCGTGACCGGCCGCGCCGAGATCATGGACGCCGCGCACGCCGGCGGCCTGGGCGGCACCTACGGCGGCAACCCGGTCGCCTGCGCGGGTGCGCTCGGTGCGATCGAGACGATGAAGGAGTTCGATCTCAACGCCAAGGCGAAGGAGATCGAAGAGACCATGAAGGCCCGCCTGACGGCGATGGCCGAGAAGTTCGACGTGATCGGCGACATCCGCGGCCGTGGCGCGATGATCGCGGTCGAGCTGGTCAAGGACCGCGCCACCAAGGAGCCGAACCCGGAGGCGACCGCCGCGCTGGCCAAGGCCTGCCACCAGGAGGGCCTGCTGGTCCTGACCTGTGGCACCTACGGCAACGTGCTCCGCTTCCTGCCCCCGCTGGTGATCGGCCAGGACCTGCTGAACGAGGGCCTCGACATCATCGAGCAGGCGTTCGCCCGCATCTGAGCAGCCGGCCTGAGCAGGCCGGACGCCTCCGCCGGGCGGGGTGAGACCGCGTCCCGGACACCGGCCGAGCACCTCATGCGCCTCTCCGCCCCGGCCCCGTTCCTCCGTCAGGATTCCGGGGCCGGGGCGGCGGCGGTCAGAGCGTGTGAAGAAGGTGTGGGAGGTGGATGGCAAGACGCGATTCCGGCTGTCGCAGCGGTTTTTCCTGCCGTAGGTTTCTCGGCAGATGAGAGATACACCCGTCCACAGGGGACTGTGGACGGCACCGGGCCGGGCCTCCCCAGCTTCGACCTGGTCGTGCCCTCGCGCACACACCCGGAGCCTCCAGTTCCGGATCTCCTCACCGATCGGACGGCCGCACGCCCCACACCCCCCGGGGCGGGCGGCACCCCCGATCCGGACGGCCGCCTCGGAACTCCCCCCCTGTTCCGGGGCGGCCGACCTGCTTTCCGCGCGGAGAACCCCAGGTGCGTCCACCGCAAGCCGTCCCTGCGAAGCTGTCCCGGTGCCGCTCTCCCCAGCGCAGGACCCCAGCTCCACGCCTCCCCCGCCCCATGACCGGCCGTCCCTTCCGGGGTGGCCGGCCGTCGTCCTGGCCGCCGCGGGGCTGCTCTTTCTCCTGATCACCTGGCAGGTCGTCGCCCATGGGCCGCTCGCGCGGGCGGACCAGCGGATCGACCGGGACGTGGTCCGTCCGGACCGGGTCTCGGGGCTGCTCGCGGACCTGGGGAACATCACGGTCGCCGTCCCCGTCCTGGTCATCGCCCTCTGCTGGGCGGCCTGGCGTGCCCGGCGGGCGGGGGCGCCCCGCTGGTGGCTGCCGCCCGTCTCGGCGGCCGGGCTCACGGCGGTCCTGCCCGCGTTGATCGTGCCGCTGAAGGACCTGATCGCCCGGCCGGGCCCACCCGTCATGGGCCCGGCGACGGGCTTCTATCCCTCGGGGCACACCGCCACGGCGGCGATCGCCTACGGCGCGGCGGCGCTGGTGCTGTGGCCGTGGCTGACCGCCGCGTACGCCCGTCGCGGACTTCTCGCCCTCTGCGCGGCCCTCAATCTGGCCGTCGCTTTCGGTCTGGTCCGCCATGGCTACCACTGGCCCCTCGACGTGCTGGGCAGTTGGTGTCTGAGCGCGGTGCTGCTGTGCGCACTACGGCTCGTCCTCGGCCCTCTGCTCGGCCGAGGCAGCCGTCCTCGGTCCGGGGCGGCATAGACCGACCCCGGAGATCCACCGGTCGTCCAGACCTCCGGCGGGGGGTACGCCCGCCGGAGGCGGGTCAGCTGTCGAAGCCCAGCCCCAGACGGTCCATCGTCTTCAGCCAGAGGTTGCGCCGTCCGCCGTGCGCGTCGGCCCGGGCCAGCGACCACTTGGTGAGCGCGATGCCCGTCCAGGCCAAGGGCTCGGGCGGGAAGGGCAGCGGCTTCTTGCGGACCATCGCCAGCTCGGTCCGTTCCGTGCGCTCCCCCGCCAGCAGGTCCAGCATCACGTCCGCGCCGAAGCGGGTGGCCCCGACGCCGAGCCCGGTGAACCCGGCCGCGTACGCCACCTTCCCCTGGTGGGCCGTCCCGAAGAACGCCGAGAAACGCGAGCAGGTGTCGATCGCGCCACCCCACGCGTGGGTGAAGCGGACGCCCTCCAGCTGCGGGAAGCAGGTGAAGAAGTGCCCCGCCAGCTTGGCGTACGTCTCCGGGCGGTCGTCGTACTCGGCGCGCACCCGCTTGCCGTACGGGTAGATGGCGTCGTAGCCGCCCCACAGAATGCGGTTGTCGGCCGAGAGCCGGAAGTAGTGGAACTGGTTGGCCGAGTCCCCGAGCCCCTGGCGGTTCTTCCAGCCGATCGACGCCAGCTGCACGTCGGTGAGCGGCTCGGTCATCAGCGCGTAGTCGTAGACCGGGATGGTGTACGAACGCACGCGCCGCACCAGACTCGGGAAGATGTTGGTGCCGAGCGCGACCCGGCGCGCACGGACCTGGCCGTACGGGGTGCGTACGCTCATGCCGGCACCGTACGCCCGCAGGGTGAGTGCGGGCGTGTGCTCGTAGATCCGGACACCCAGGCGCAGGCAGGCGCGCTTGAGGCCCCAGGCGAGCTTGGCCGGATGGACCATGGCCACGCCCCGGCGGTCGTACAGCCCGGCGAGGAAGGTCGGTGAGTCGACCTGCTCCCGTACCGCGTCCGCGTCCAGGAACTCGGTGCCCCCGGCGAGACCCTTGCGCTGCATCTCGTCGTACCAGTCCCGCAGTTCCCACGCCTGGTACGTCTCGGTCGCCACGTCGATCTCGCCGGTGCGCTCGAAGTCGCAGTCGAGATCGTGGCGGGCGACGGCCTTCTCGATCTCGTCCAGGTTGCGGGCGCCGAGCTCCTCCAGCTTGTGGATGTCGTCCGGCCAGCGGGCCAGACCATTGGCGAGTCCATGCGTGAGGGAGGCGGCGCAGAAGCCGCCGTTGCGGCCCGAGGCGGCCCAGCCCGCCTCGCGGCCCTCCACCAGCACCACATCCCGCTGCGGGTCGCGCTCCTTGGCGATGAGCGCGGTCCACAGTCCGCTGTAGCCGCCGCCGACGACCAGCAGGTCGCAGGTCTCGGTGCCGGTGAGGGCGGGCTCGGGGTGGGGCTTGCCGGGGTCTTCCAGCCAGTACGGGACCGGCTGTGCTTCGGAAAGTGACTTGGTCCAACGGGTCATGGCGCTTGGGGCCATGATTTCAACTCCCTACCGGTGCATTACACGGGGCGGTTTACGCCTTCTGGCGATTTCGGCGGTTGCCGATGACCATGGAGACGAGGACGAACAGTACGGCGACGACGAACATCGTCGTACCGATGACATTGATCTGAACGGGCGTTCCGCGCTGCGCCGATCCCCAGACGAACATGGGGAAGGTGACGGTCGAACCCGCGTTGAAATTGGTGATGATGAAATCGTCGAAGGAGAGCGCGAAGGCGAGCAGCGCGCCCGCGGCGATTCCGGGGGCCGCGATGGGCAGGGTGACGCGCAGGAAGGTCTGCACGGGGCCGGCGTAGAGATCCTGGGCCGCCTGCTCCAGGCGCGGGTCCATCGACATCACGCGCGCCTTGACCGCGGTGACGACGAAGCTGAGACAGAACATGATGTGCGCGATCAGGATCGTCCAGAAGCCGAGCTGCGCACCCATGTTGAGGAAGAGGGTGAGCAGCGAGGCCGCCATGACGACCTCGGGCATCGCCATCGGCAGGAAGATCAGTGAGTTCACGGCGCCGCGGGCGCGGAAGCGGTAGCGCACCAGCGCGAAGGCGATCATCGTGCCGAGGACGGTGGCGCCGAGCGTCGCCCAGACCGCGATCTGGAGGCTGACCGACAGCGAGCCGCACATGTCGGCGACACCGCACGGGTTCTTCCATGCGTCCAGGGAGAACTGCTGCCACTCGTAGTTGAAACGCCCCTTCGGTTTGTTGAAGGAGAACACCGTGACGATGACGTTCGGCAGCAGGAGATATCCGAGCGTCAGCAGTCCGCCGAGAACGACGAGATTGCGCTTGAGCCAGTGTACGAAGGCCATTTAGACCAGATCCTCCGTCCCGGACCTGCGAATGTAGACCGTGACCATGATGAGGATCGCGGCCATGAGGATGAAGGAGAGCGCCGCGGCCGTCGGATAGTCGAGAATGCGCAGGAACTGCGTCTGGATGACGTTTCCGACCATGCGGGTGTCCGTGGAGCCGAGCAGATCGGCGTTGACGTAGTCACCGGCCGCCGGGATGAAGGTCAGCAGCGTGCCGGAGACCACACCCGGCATCGACAGCGGGAAGGTGACCTTCCGGAAGGTCGTGATGGGCTTGGCGTACAGATCGCCCGCCGCCTCGTGGAGGCGTCCGTCGATGCGCTCCAGCGAGGTGTAGAGCGGCAGGATCATGAACGGCAGGAAGTTGTACGTCAGACCGCACACCACCGCGAGCGGTGTGGCGAGGACGCGGTCGCCGGCGGTCCAGCCGAGCCAGTTGGTGACGTCCAGGACGTGCAGTGTGCCGAGGGCGCCGACGACCGGGCCGTTGTCCGCGAGGATCGTCTTCCAGGCCAGGGTGCGGATCAGGAAGCTGGTGAAGAACGGGGCGATCACCAGGACCATGATCAGGTTGCGCCAGCGGCCCGCGCGGAAGGCGATGAGGTACGCGAGCGGATAGCCGAGCAGTAGACACAGCACGGTCGCGGCGGCCGCGTAGAGGACCGAGCGGACGAACTGCGGCCAGTACTGACTCAGCGCGTCCCAGTAGGTCGCGAAGTGCCAGGTGACCTTGTAGCCCTGCTCAAGGGAGCCCGTCTGCACGGACGTTGAGGCCTGGTAGACCATCGGCAGCGCGAAGAAGACGACCAGCCAGAGGAGGCCGGGCAGCAGCAGCCAGTACGGCGTTAGACGGCCCCGTCTGCGCGGGGGCTCGGTCTCGGAAGCGGTGGGCGCGAGAGGTGGGGGCGCCTCGGTGACAGTGGCCATTAGGCGGCCTCCTCCTCGACGGTCTCCACGCCGGCGTCGATGTCCTGCGCCGCGTCCAGGCCGAAGGTGTGCGCCGGGTTCCAGTGCAGGACGACCTCGGCCCCGGGCACCAGGCGGGGGTCGCGGTCGATGTTCTGGGCGTAGACCTCGAACTCGGGGCAGACGGGGCTGTCGATCACGTACTGCGTCGAGACTCCGATGAAGCTGGAGTCGGCGATCTTGCCGGTGATGCGGTTGCGGCCGTCGGGTATCTCCCCCGCGTCGTCGGCATGGGTGAGGGAGATCTTCTCCGGGCGCACCCCGACCAGCACCTTGCCGCCGGTCCTCGTCGGCGCCGAACATCGGGCCTCGGGCAGCGCGAGCTTGCCGCCGCCCGCCTTGAGGACGATCTCGTCGCCGCTCTTGCCGTCCACCTCGGCCTCGATCAGGTTCGAGGTGCCGAGGAAGTTGGCGACGAACGTGGTCTGCGGGTTCTCGTAGAGGTCGGTGGGCGAGCCGAGCTGTTCGACGCGGCCGGCGTTCATCACGGCGACCGTGTCGGCCATGGTCATGGCCTCCTCCTGGTCGTGCGTGACATGGATGAAGGTGATGCCGACCTCGGTCTGGATGCGCTTGAGCTCCAACTGCATCTGGCGGCGCAGCTTCAGGTCCAGGGCGCCGAGGGGCTCGTCGAGGAGGAGCACCTTGGGGTGGTTGATGAGCGCCCGGGCCACGGCCACCCGCTGCTGCTGGCCACCGGAGAGCTGGTGCGGCTTCTTGCGCGCCTGCTCGCCGAGCTGCACCAGGTCGAGCATGTCCTCGACCTGCTTCTTCACCGACTTGACGCCGCGCCGGCGCAGACCGAAGGCGACGTTCTCGAAGATGTCGAGGTGCGGGAAGAGGGCGTAGGACTGGAAGACCGTGTTCACCGGCCGCTTGTACGGCGGCAGATGCGTCACTTCCTGGTCGCCGAGGCGCACGGTGCCCCCGGTGGGCTCCTCCAGGCCGGCGATCATGCGCAGGGTGGTGGTCTTGCCGCAGCCGGAGGCGCCGAGCAGGGCGAAGAAGGAGCCCTGCGGCACGGTCAGGTCCAGCGGGTGCACGGCTGTGAAGGAGCCGTAGGTCTTGCTGATCCCCGAGAGGCGGACGTCGCCGCTGTTGTCTGGTGTCGTCATGGTCGTCACGCCCCTGTGAGCTTCGAGAACTTCTGCTGGTAGGCCGTCTCTTCCTTCTGCGTCAGCGCGCGGAAGGCATGGGACTTCGCCTGCATGGCCTTGTCGGGGAGAATCAGCGGGTTGCTCGCCGCCGCCTTGTCGATCCTCGCAAGATAGGGTTGCACTCCCGCGACGGGGCTCACGTAGTTGACGTACGCGGCGAGCTCGGCGGCCGGCTCCGGCTCGTAGAAGAAGTCGATGAGCCGCTCGGCGTTCGTCTTGTGACGTGCCTTGTTGGGGATCAGCATGTTGTCGGTCGACGTCATGTAGCCGCTGTCGGGGATGATGTAGCCGACGTCGGGGTTGTCCGCCTGGAGTTGGACGATGTCGCCGCCCCACGCCACGCACGCGGCGAAGTCGCCCTTGGTGAGGTCCGAGGTGTAGTCGTTGCCGGTGAAGCGGCGGATCTGGCCCTTGTCGACGGCCTTCTGGAGGCGGTCGATCACCGCGTCGTAGTCGTCGTCGGTGAACTTGGCCGGGTCCTTGCCCATGTCGAGCATGGTCATGCCGATGCTGTCGCGCATCTCGGTGAGGAAGCCGACACGGCCCTTGAGCTTGGGGTTGTCGAGCAGGTCGGAGATCGACTTCACCTCGACGCCGTCGAGCGCCTTCTTGTTGTAGGCGATGACGGTCGAGATGCCCTGCCAGGGATAGGAGTACGCGCGTCCCGGATCCCAGTCAGGGGCGCGGAACTGGTCCGACAGGTTGGCGAAGGCATGCGGCAGATTGGACGCGTCCAGTTTCTGGACGTACCCGAGCCGGATCATCCGGGCGGCCAGCCAGTCGGTGAGGACGATCAGGTCGCGGCCGGTGTCCTGACCCGCGGCGAGCTCCGGCTGGATCTTGCCGAAGAACTCGTCGTTGTCGTTGATGTCCTCGGTGTACTTGACCTGGATGCCGCTCTGGCGGGCGAACGAGTCGAGCGTGGGGTGCCGCTTGGTCTTGTCGTCCACGTCGATGTACTCGGGCCAGTTGGAGAAGTTGACGGCCTTCTCCTTGGCCGAGTGGTCCTCGGCGGACATGCCGCCCGGGTTCTTGTCGGCCGCGGGTATCCCGCAGGCGCTCAGCGCCCCGAGTCCGCCGACCGCGAGCGCGCCGCCGGCGGTGGCGCGCAGCAGCGAACGGCGGGTGAGGGAGGCCCTGCCGTTGCGGAAGCTGCGCCGCGTGGCGGCCACTTGGGCCAAGGACAGGCGGTCGGGCTCGTACTGCTCCATGCGCGTGGTGCCCTTTCGGGAAAATGGGCCGTGATGGGCGGCCGGGTACGGTCTATCGGTCCCCGAAGATCGTGCGGTGCCAGTCCTTGCGGGCCACCGCCGTGTTGTCGAACATTACGTGCTTGATCTGCGTGTATTCCTCGAACGAATACGTGGACATGTCCTTGCCGAAGCCGGACGCGCGGTATCCGCCGTGAGGCATCTCGCTGATGATCGGGATGTGGTCGTTGACCCAGACGCAGCCCGCCTTGATCTCGCGGGTGGCGCGGTTCGCCCGGTAGACGTCCCGGCTCCAGGCGGAGGCGGCGAGGCCGTAGGGGGTGTCGTTGGCGAGCCGGATGCCGTCGTCGTCGGAGTCGAATGGCAGGACCACCAGGACCGGACCGAAGATCTCGGACTGGACGACCTCGCTGTCCTGCGCGGCGTCGGCGATCAGCGTGGGCCGGAAGTAGGCGCCCTTGGCGAGGTCGCCCCCCGGTGCCTCGCCGCCGGTGACCACGCGCGCGTAGGAGCGCGCCCGGTCCACGAAGGCGGCCACCCGGTCACGCTGGACGTGGGAGATCAGCGGGCCGAGGTCGGTGCCCGGTGCGAAGGGGTCGCCGAGCCGGACGCTCTCCATGAGGGCAGCCGTCCGGGAGACGAACTCCTCGTAGAGGGGCCGTTGCACATACGCGCGCGTGGCGGCCGTGCAGTCCTGCCCGGTGTTGATGAGCGCGCCCGCTACGGCGCCGTGCGCGGCGGCCTCCAGGTCGGCGTCGTCGAAGACGACGAAGGGGGCCTTGCCGCCCAGTTCCAGATGCAGCCGCTTGACGGTGGCGGTGGCGATCTCGGCCACCCGCTTGCCGACGGCGGTGGAGCCGGTGAACGAGGTCATGGCGACGTCCGGGTGGCCGACGAGACGCTCGCCGGCCTCCTTCCCGGTCCCGGTGACGATGTTGATCACACCGTCCGGGATGCCCGCCTCGGTGGCGGCCCGGGCGAACAACAGCGATGTGAGCGGGGTCAGCTCGGCGGGCTTCAGCACGATGGTGTTGCCCGCGGCGATCGCCGGAAGGATCTTCCAGGCGGCCATCTGGAGGGGGTAGTTCCAGGGCGCGACGGAGCCGACGACGCCGATGGCCTCGCGGCGGACGTAGGAGGTGTGGTCGCCGGAGTACTCACCGGCCGACTGCCCCTGAAGATGCCGGGCGGCACCGGCGAAGAAGGCCGTGTTGTCGATCGTGCCCGGCACGTCGAACTCCCGGGTCAGCTTCAGGGGCTTGCCGCACTGGAGGGACTCGAAGCGGGCGAGGTCATCCGCCTGGTCGGCGAGGACGGCGGCGAAGCGGTGCAGCGCGTCGGAGCGCTCGCCCGGGGTCGCGCCGGCCCACTCGGGGAAGGCGGCGCGGGCGGCGGCCACGGCGCGGTCGACGTCCTCGGCGCCGGCCAGTTCGTAGGCGTACACCTCGTCGCCCGTGGACGGGTCGACCACCGCGTGCGTACGGCCCGACGTGCCCCTGGCCGGCCGGCCCGCGATGTACTGTGCGCCGTCCGCGAAACGTGTCCCTATGTCGTCCCGCGCCCTTCGGCGGGCGTCGGCGCCGTCGGCGTTGCCCGGGTTGTGCATAGCGCTCTCCTCCGCCGCCGGCCCGCGTTCACGCGGGGGCTGGCGTAGCTCCGGCTCGATTTGAGTGCCGATCCTGACAGAGCAGATGGACTCCAACAAGTGATTCCGTTGTTGCCTTTTGGTTACGCGACGGAATCTGTCGACCAGGTGTCGAGTGCCGACGAAAAAGGAGGGACGGAGTGTCAGTGGTGCCTGCCAGACTCCGATGGCATGGAGAAGATCGATTCTCGGGAATCCCTGGTCAGGGCCGTCCACGCGGGGGCGAGGGTCAGGTATCTGCATTTCTGGGGCCACCGGGCGCGCGCGGACGGACGGATCGGGACGAGCTGTCTGAGTCAGTGGTGGCCGTCGCCGTTCACCGTGGACGGTGTGGAGTACGCGACGGCTGAGCACTGGATGATGGCGTCGAAGGCGCGCCTCTTCGGCGACGCGGACGCGCAGCGCAGGGCCCTCGACGCGCCGAACCCGGCGCTCGCCAAGCGGGCGGGCCGGCTGGTGCGCGGCTTCGACGAGACGATATGGGCACGGGAGCGGTTCGCGATCGTGGTCGAGGGCAGCGTCCACAAGTTCGCGGCGCACGAGGATCTGCGGGCGTTTCTGCTGGGCACGGGCGACCGGGTGCTGGTCGAGGCGAGCCCCGTGGACCGGGTGTGGGGCATCGGGCTCGCCGCGGGCGACGAGGCCGCGGCGGATCCGGAGCGCTGGCGGGGTGCGAATCTGCTGGGGTTCGCGCTGATGGAGGCGCGGGAGCGGCTGCGGGCACGGACGGCATGAGGAAGGGGCCGCCCCGCCGGGACGGCCCCTTCCTCGCCTCAGGCGGCCCCGTTCAGAACGTGTTGGCCGATCCCACGAAGGTCGCGAAGGCCAGGACGCCCAGCAGCGGCAGCACCACGGTCGCCACGATTCCGCAGACCAGCCCGGCGGTCGCCGCGCCCTGGTTGGTGGCCTCACCGCGCTTGACCTTCCCCCGGCCGACCGCGCCGAAGATGATCGCCAGGATGCCGAGGACGACCCCGAAGAACCACAGGATGAAGGTCAGGCTGCAGACCAGGCCGATGATGCCCAGGACCAGCCCCGTGGTGCCCGTGCCGTTGCTCGGCTGGGCGGGCACGGCGTAGCCGGGCGCCACGGGTGGCGCGGCCGGGTAGGACGGCCCGGGCTGCGGGTGTCCGTACCCCGGGCCGGACCGCGGGTACCCGTGGCCGGGCGTCGGCTGCGGCGGTGGTTGTTGTGGCGGTCCGGATCCGCCGCCCCCCGGACTGGCGTTCGACATGACTTTCTCCCCTCCGTCGATGCTCGACGCATCGTGATCAGCCCTGGTAGCCGCGCTGCTCCCCGCGGCGGAGGGGAGCCGGGACCGGCCGGGTCAGCCGTGGAACAGCGCGGGTGCCGAGACGCTGAGGGCGTCCCCTACGTAGGGGTCGTCGGAGGACGGGGCATGGTTGATCGCCATCGTGATCCCGATGACCATCAGCACGATCACGGCCAGGCCGAGGACGATCCCGACGATGCCGAGGATGAAGCCCGCGAGGGCCTGACCTCGGTTGTCGGCCTCCCCGGCCTCCGCCCGCTTGCGGCCCTTGATCCCGAAGATCACCGCGAGAATGCCGAGGATCACGGAGACCACGCCGTACAGGCAGAACAGACACACCGCGAGGATGCCCAGCACCATGGCGGCGACCCCGAGCCCGTTGCGCGGGGGCGCGGGCATCCCGGGCCAGCCGTAGCCGGCGTAGCCCGGGGGCGCGGGGTAGCCGTAGCCGGCCGGGGTGGCGTACGCGGAGGCGCCGGGCTCCGCGGGCGCGATCGGCGGCGGTGGCACGGGGAAGCCCCCGTCGACCGGACCCGGGGCAGCGCCCGCCGGTCCGGGGCCGCCGCCCGTCACGCCGGAACCGAGCGGTGCGAACCCGGCCCCCGGCGGCACCGCCCCGCCCATCGTCCGGTGGTCGTGGAAGGAGGACAGGGTCCCGCCCATCGGGGGCTCACCGGGCAGCGGCGGCGCGGCGGGGGGCTTGTCCATCGACACCTTCCGCTCCGGCGGCGCCCACGGATCGTCCGCACCCCCTGCGGCGTCCTGTCCCCCACGTATGTCCTCGGCCACGACCAGCCCCCCTCATCCTTAGGACCGTCATGCTAAGGCCCGGCCCCCACCGCCGCTGCAGTCGCCCCCGCCCGGCCGCGACCGGACGGCCCCTGTCCGAAGGGCCGGACCATATGCCTAGGATCGTCCCCGAGTCATCGATCAGCCGATCACCCGCGTCCCGCCCTCACCAGGCGCCGGGGCGCCGTTCCGGGGAGGAACCTTGACCGACCACCGCGACACCGGTGCCGTGCGCGACCTGCACGCCTTCATCGCCGGACTGCCCAAGGCCGAACTGCACGTGCACCACGTCGGCTCCGCCTCCCCCCGTATCGTCGCGGAGCTGGCCGCGCGCCACCCCGACTCCAAGGTGCCCACCGACCCCGAGGCCCTGGCCGACTACTTCACCTTCACGGACTTCGCCCACTTCATCGAGGTGTACCTGTCCGTCGTCGACCTCATCCGGACCCCCGAGGACGTGCGTCTGCTGACGTACGAGATCGCCCGTGACATGGCCCGGCAGCAGGTCCGCTACGCCGAGCTGACCATCACCCCCTTCTCCTCCACGCGGCGCGGCATCGACGAGCGCGCGTTCATGGACGCGATCGAGGACGCCCGCAAGGCGGCGGAGGCCGAGTTCGGGACCGTGCTGCGCTGGTGCTTCGACATCCCGGGCGAGGCGGGCCTGGAGTCCGCGGAGGAGACGACCCGGCTGGCCACCGACGACCGGCTGCGCCCCGAGGGACTCATCTCGTTCGGGCTCGGCGGACCCGAGATCGGTGTCCCCCGGCCGCAGTTCAAGCCGTACTTCGACCAGGCCATCGCGGCCGGTCTGCGGTCCGTGCCGCACGCGGGTGAGACGACCGGACCGCAGACGGTCTGGGACGCCCTCGTCGAGCTGCGCGCCGAGCGCATCGGGCACGGCACCAGCTCCGCCCAGGACCCCAAGCTGCTCGCGCACCTCGCCGAGCACCGCATCGCGCTGGAGGTCTGCCCGACCTCCAACATCGCCACGCGCGCCGTCAGCACCCTCGACGAGCACCCCCTGCGGGAGTTCGTGCGGGCCGGTGTCCTCGTGACGATCAACTCGGACGACCCGCCGATGTTCGGCACGGACCTCAACAACGAGTACGCGGTCGCCGCACGGCTGCTGGACCTCGACGAGCGGGGACTCGCCGGTCTCGCCAAGAACGCGGTGGAGGCGTCCTTCCTCGACGACACCGGCAAGAAGAAGCTGGCGGCCGAGATCGACACCTACACCACTGCCTGGCTCGCACCCTGACCCCACCGCCACAATGAGCCTCATGCGCACCGTGACTGCCGTGGCCCATCGCGGCGACCCCTACCACCACCGCGAGAACACGATCGGCTCGCTGCGTTCCGCGCTCCGACGGGGCGCGGACGCGGTCGAGATCGACGTCCGGCTCACCCGGGACGGCGTTCCCGTCCTGCTGCACGACGCGAGCCTGAAGCGGCTGTGGGAGCGGGACCGGCCGCTCGCCGCGCTCTCCTGCGCCGAGGTGCAGGGGCTCACGGCGGGCGGGGTGCCGACGCTGGCGGACGCGCTGGCCGCGACCGACGGAAGCCGGGTGATGATCGACCTGCCCGGCGGCCCCTCGGCCCGGGCCGTGCGCCGGATCGTGAACGTGGTCCGGGAGTGCGGCGCCCAGGACCGGGTGTACTACTGCGCGGGGGCGCAGACCATGCTGGCGGTCCGGGCCGCCGACGCCGCGGCGGAGATCGCCCTGACCTGGACGACCCTCGCCCCGCCGCGGCCCGCCGTGCTGGACGCGGTGCGCCCGCGCTGGCTGAACTACCGCTTCCCCCTGGTGAGCGCGGAGCTGGCGGCCCGGGTGCACCGGGGCGGCCATCTGCTGTCCGTGTGGACCCCCGACACCCGCCGTTCGATACGGCGCCTTCTCGGCCTGGGCGTGGACTCGATCACGACCAACCGCCTCGACGCCCTGCACGCGGTGCGCGGGCACTGAGGTCCTTCGGGGCCTGGGCAGCCGACCGCGGGCCACGTCGTTCACTCGCCGACGGCCACGGCGCGAGGGGCCACCGGGGCCGGTGCCGTCAGCCCCTCCAGCCGCTTGATCTTCCTGCGCACCACGTAGAGCGGGAGCACGCCGAAGACCCCGAACGACATGTCGATCACGGACCACCAGGAGGGGATCCCACGGATCGGTCCGCAGATCAGGGCGAGCGGGATGATCCCCACGCAGGCGATGATCCCGAACTCGACGACCCAGATGTTGCGGACCGGATCGCGGTAGGGCCCGTAGAAGGCGACCGCGATCACGAGGTGGGCGAACGCCAGCCAGTCCGTGCCGTACAGCACGAAGGGGTAGCGGGCGTCGGTGGCGTCGATCCCCTGCCGTACCCGCTCGATCCAGTCCATGAGGCCGGGAAGATGCCGTGGCACCGACAGGGACCTGAGCAGGTCCTCGGCCCAGTGCAGTTCGTGCACCAGGGGGAAGGCCGTGGCCCCGCTGAGCACGAGGCAGACGACGAACAAGACCAGCCAGGCGCGAATGCCCTTCACGAGGGCGGCTCTGTCGCTCATGATGGAGCGTACTCATGAGTTGAACATGTTCAAAAGAGGGGTGGCGGTCAGCCACCCCCGGGCGGCCCGGAGAGGCCGGAGCCGGGCTACCGCCGGGTGCCGCGCCCGGGTCCGGGGACGAGGGTGGTCGCGCTCGCCGACGGCTCGGCCCGCACCGGGGTCGGTGTCGCCGACGGCCTGCGGGTGGGGACCGCCGCGCTGGTCGGGGTGACGGACGCGCCGGACCGGTGCGTCCTGGTGGGCTCGGGGCTCGCGGGTCCGGGCGGCCTCGTCACCGAGGGGGACGCCGACGGGGTGGGCGGCGGCGTACGCCCGCCGACGGGCGGCGGCGCGAGCGGGACCACGGGGGACGCCGGTGACTGAGGCGTCGTCAGCTGGACCCCGAGCCCGATGAGGACGGCGACGGCGCAGGTCACGCCGGCCCCGGCCGCCGCGCGCAGCACCCGGCGGCGGGCCGCGGCCCGGCGGATCGCCTCGTAGCGGCCGGGGGGCGGGCCGAGATGTTCGGAGGCGGGCCGGAGGATCACCGCGAGGGGGTCGTCGGGCCCGAACTCCGGGCCGTCGGGGCCGTCGTCAAAGCGTGTGGTCAAGGCTTCTCCTCAGATGGACGCGGAGCAGTTCTCGGGCCGCGTGGAGATCGGCCTTGACGGTTCCTTCCTTGCGCCCGGTCAGCACGGACACCTCCCGGATCGGCATGTCAGCGTAGTAGTGCAGCAGGATCGGGACACGCAGTCGTTCCGGCAGCGACTGCACCAGCAGACGGACCGACGGATCGGCCTGCTCGGCGTGGGGGCGCACGGCCACCTCCGAGGTGACCCGGCGTACGGCTCTGCGCTCGCGCTCCAGCTTGCGCCAGTGGTCCCGGACGAGGTTGGCCGCGGTGACGTAGAGGAAGCCGCGGGGCTCCTCCACTGACGTCCAGCGGGCCCAGAGCCGGGTGAAGGCCTCCGAGGCGATCTCGTGCGCCGTCTCGTCGTCGTCGACGAGACGGCGGCACCAGCCGGCGAGGCGCGGGTAGAGGGCGGCGAACAGCTCGGACGCCGCCCTCTCACGGGACCGTTTCAACGCTCTCCAGGGTCGTCAGGGCACTCACGGGAAAGGACCCCGGGCCGACGGCGTACGTTCCGCCGGTCCGGGATCCATGACCTCGGGTCAGGGGTGCGGGGTCTTCGGCTCGGTGGTCAGCGCGGCGAAGACGATCACGTTGTCGAGGTATCCGTCGCCGGTGCGGGGGCCGCCGCAGGTGATGAGCCGCAGCTCCGGGCGGTCCACGTTCCCGTAGACGTCGTCGACGGGAAAGTCGGCCTTGGCGACCGTGCGGACCGCGCTGACGGTGAACACCGCCGTCGTGCCGTTCTCCAGACGCGTCTCGATCCGGTCGCCCCGATGCAGCCCCGCGAGGTGACGGAAGACCCCGTCCCCGTAGGCGCCGACCGTGACATGGCCGAGGATGACCGACGGGCCGACCTGGCCCGGCGTCGGCGAGTGCTGGTACCAGCCCGCACGGTCGTGTGCCGTGACCGGTGGCACCTGCACCGTGCCGTCCGGCGCCAGCCCCAGCCGGACGACCGGGGTGTCTACCCCGATGGCCGGGATCCGCAACCGTACCGGCACCGAACGCGCCAGGTTCTGCGCCGCCTTGGCGGAGGCCGGCGAAGGGGGCGGTGCGCTGCCGGAGCCGGGGTCCGCGGTCCGGTGGGATGCGGGACCGCCGCAGCCCACGAGCAGGGCGGCCAGCATCCCGGTGGCGAGGGCGCGCCTGGAGAGGGGGCTCATGCCCCGGTCGCCCGCCGGCGACGTACGACGAAGACCGCCGCGCCACCCGCGACGAGCACCGCGGCGGCGCCCCCGCCGATGAGCCCGCCCTCGGCCCCGGAGTCAGAGGACGAGGCCGTCACTCCGGTGTTGGGCGCGCCCTTCGGCACGACGGAGACCTGGCCCCGGGACGACCCCCGGACGGGCGCGGCGCTCGGGACCGCGGAGGCCTCGGTCGGCACGGCACTCGGAGTCGCGGAGCCACGGGTCGGCGCGGGGGTGGGCGAGGCGCTGCGCGTCGGGGCGACGGTGGCGGTGGGACGGACCGTGGGGACCGGGCTGGGCTTCGCCCCGTGGGCGGAGGCGGGCACGGTGCCCGCCAGCACGGCGGTGCAGGCGAGTGCCATGCCGTAGAAGACGGTTCGGCGCATTGAATCGCTCTCTTTCGTCGGCCCGGCCGTTCCGGGCGGGCTGGCGTACGGATCGAGCGGAGAGACGAGGCAGCCAGGAACCGGGTTGCAAAGAGGAGGCAAAGCCACGGGAGGCCGGTCGCCCTACGGGATGCCCGGCACCGGGTTCGGTCGCGCACACGGCCGTCGCGACCTGGGCTCACCGCCGGGCCGCGGGTGGTCGTGCCCGGGCATGGCGACCTCGGCGGCCCGCAGGTGCTCGCCGGCGTCCGTGACCATCTGCGCGAACTGCGCGACGAGACCTGGCGGCGGCGCGACTCCGCGATGCGCGAGGACGAGATCGTGGCCGAGGTGCGGGCGTTGCTGATCGAGCGTCATCCGGAATGGGCCGGGCGGGAGTGGATCGAGCGGGGCGTGGGGTGCCTGTGCGCGGAGCACGCCGGGAGCACCGGTGAAGGGTGAGTTCGTCGGCTCTTCGTCCTGGTGCGGGTACGGACCTGCACGCCCGGCCGCCGGTGTCCCGCCGGGCGGCGACATCGGGTGGGCGGGGAGCGCGGGCCCGTACCGCTACCGGGCGATCAGCCGACGGACAGGGAGAACGGCCCGGCCAGCACCGAGTAGCCGTCGTCGGCGAGGTAGTACACGTCGTACGTGCCCGCCCCGTTGAGCTTCCCCGTGGAGAAGGTCAGCGCGCCGCTGGCGTTGGGGGCGTAGGACCAGGTCAGCGAGGACTGCCGGCCCGGGGTCACCCCCGCCGGGTAGACACCGATCCAGTTCTTCGCACTCACCTGCGCGGCGGACGGCACCGCGTACCGGAAGGTGACGTTACCGCCGCTCGCGACCGCGTTCAGGGTGCCGGTGAGCGTCGGCCGTGTGGCGGTGGACGGTGCGAAGGCGGCGTTCAGCGGTGTCGCGTAGGTGTCGTTGGCGGTCAGGCCGGGCAGGCCGAGGGCCGCCTCGACGGTACGGCCGATGCCGTAGTGGTCGTAGTGGTCCGGGCTGCTGGTCCCGGCCGGGACGGTGCCCTGCGAGCCGACGGCCACGGTGGCCAGGTGGTTGTACGCCTCGCTGTCGCTCTCGTCCCAGGTCAGCAGGAGCAGCGAGCGCTGCTGGGTCCAGGCGGGAGAGGCCAGCACCGGGGCGAGGGTCTGCTTCAGCCAGCCGTCCTGAGTCTTCAGGCTGGTGGCGCTGCCGTTGCCGGAGGCCTCGCCGTCGTAGTAGTCGTCGGCGGCGATCCAGGAGAAGTTCGGGGTGGTCGCGGCCGACTTCAGGTCGGTGGTCAGCTGCGTCGTGTCGAAAAGGTGCGCGGCACAGCGGGACGCGTTGCCGCTGATGTCGGTGTAGTTGATGAACGGCGCGTCGTCGGGCTCGTAGTAACGGTCGTAGGCGGTGCTGGTGTTGCAGGGCGTGCCCATGCCCTGCTCATAGGCCTTCCAGCTCTTGCCGGCCGACTCCAGGGTGTCACCCAGGTTGCGCTGGGGGGAGTTGATGTCGGGCCAGTAGGTGGCGCCCTTGACGTAGGTGTCGCCACCGGCGACGGCGAGGTAGTTCTCGTCGCTGGGGTGGTAGACGCCGTGCGCGTCGGTCAGCGTCGCGCCCTGGTCCATCAGACTGTGGATGTAGGGCGTGTCCGCCGGATCGTTCATGATCTGGGAGTAGTCGGTGTTCTCCATCATGACCACGAAGACGTGGTCGTAGCCGGGCACCTTCGACACCGGCGGAGCGACCGGAGCGGGCGCCGCGACCGGGGTGTTCAGGGTGAGCGAGAGGTTGTCCAGGTAACCGGTCTCGTTGGACGTCGACAGGAACTGCACCTCGACCTGGACGGACCGGGTTCCGGCAGGGACCGCGCCGGTGGCGCTGCGCGAGAGGAACTTGGTGGCCAGGCCCCGGTCGCTCGCGGAGACGGTCGGCAGCGGGGCGGTCGCGCCGAGCGGCCGGCCGTTCGCGTCGTGGAAGTGCAGACCGACCGCGACATGGCCGCTGTAGACGGTCCAGCCGCCGAGCCAGCCGGAGAGGTTGTAGTTCACTCCCCCACCGTCGATCGCCGAGGCCGCCGAGGAGACGTCCACGGTCTGCGTCATCGCGCCGTCACCGAAGTTGCCGGGCCCGAAGAAGGCCTTGCCGGGCGCCTTGCCGTCGCCCGGCAGCCCGAAGGACCCGACGGTGGAGCACATGACGTCCGGGCCACCGGCCTCGGTGGTCCAGCCGGGCACGGTCGTGGCCGCGCCCCAGTCGCCGGTGCAGTAGCCGCCGGCTTCCGCGTCCCCGTTGACGATCAGATTGCCGCTGCTCCCCGCCGCCCGGGCGGGGGCGGGAGCGGCGACGAGCAGTGCGCCGAGGAGGGCGAGCAGCCCGCCGAGGGCTCTCCATCGCTGTCGCATGTGTGTACCTCGTCCCGTAGATGAGGGTGCCGTAAGGATGGTGTCGGCACTTCGGTCTGACCTGGCGTCACGAACGGGACATGGGTATCGGTCGCCCCTGTCGACCGGAAGAACCGCAACCAAACTTGTTCAGACAAGTTGGCGCCGGTGTAGGCGGCGGGGCACGGGGAGACGGCGGCGAGGGCGTTGTCGTGGGCGGGATGTGGTCGGCTCAGAGGCTGCCCGGGCGGACCAGGCCGGTCCTTTTCACCCCGGTCAGGATGGGGGCGACCTCGAGGGTGGCGACGTGCGGGAGGGCCCCGACGGTGTCGTTCAGGAAGTGGTAGAGCGCGTCGAGGTCGGCCGCCGCGACGGCCACGAGGAGGTTGGCCGGCCCCGTCGTGGCCGAGGTGAAACGGACCTGCGGGTGGCGGCTGAGCTGCCGGCCCGTCTCCTCCAGTCCCCCGGGTGCGACGGTGATCCACGGCCCCACGCGGGACAGCGCCCCTCACACCGGGTGGCGGCGTTGTCCCGCGTGGGGCTTGTGAGGCAGTGGTCACGGGCACCCTGGTGCTCGCCACCGACAGCCGGGCCGCGAGCCCCCGCGAACCGCTCGCGGTGCTCCGCCTCACGGCCCTTGCGGCACCTCGCCGCGACCTCGGGCACGTCCCGCACTGGTCCTGGCATCTCGCGGTGTCATGCCGGATTCCTGCCGAACGCGGTACTGAAGGACGCATGACTGCCGAATCCGCAGCGACAGCCGGACAGCCCGGTGTCCGGGCACACGTCACGCGGGCTGACGACCTTGCCCGACCCCGGGCGGCGCGGTGGGTGACGAACACCGGCCCGCGTGTGCGGCCCTTCAACAGCCGGGGCAACAGCCGGGCGGTGCCAGCGTCCCAGTGCACCGTCTCCAGCACGAAGTCCTCGCGTGCCTGGCCCCGGCGGCGGGCCTTGCTCCGCGCACCTCGGAATACCCCGATCAGCACCCAAAAAGCGCCATACCAACTATGCGGGATTAATCCGATTCCACAGAGTCGGCTTCCCGAAGAAATCCACCCGGCAAAGCAAAGTTCACCATTGCTTACACATGACCCCACTGGTAGCCTCGTTCTCGCTCTGACCAAGCAATTTCTGAATACTGGGGGAACCACTTCGTGGACATGCGAAGCAAGGGAATTTCCGCCGTCATCGCCTGCGCCACGACCAGCACGATATGCGGCATCGGCGCGAACACGGCATACGCGGCTCCGACGGGGAACGAGAGAGTCGTGGCGGTCGCACAGACGGCGACGGACGGTCAACTCCGCGCCGGGGCCGACGAGATCTGCGCCGTCATCGGAATCGGCAGTGGTGCCGCAGGCCTCACCAAGGCGCTGGCCAAGGGCGCGTCGTGGGTGGGAATCGGCGCCAGCATCGGGTGCTACCTGTACTCGAAGGCAAAGCAGGTGACGCCGCAGGAAAAGCAAGCCGCCATGACCAAGGCGTACAACGAGTACCAGAGGAAAAGCGACCTCAAGAAGCTCGAGGCACTCGGATATTACTGCCAGAAAAAGAGCGGCGGCGGTGGCGGTGGCGGCGATGTCGCGCCCGTCAACCTGCGGATCGGGTACCGGGACATCAAAATGAAAGGCGTGACCTACAAGTGCACGGCCACCGGGGACTGACCGGCCGCGGCGCGGGCTATGGAGAGCGATTCCTGATCGCCGTGGCACTGGCCGTGGTGAGCCTGCTGTGGATCACACAGGACATGGCCGCGTGGGCAACAGCGCTGTGCGGGGCCGGTGCCGTCGCAGGACTGTCGGGAGTGCTCTACTTCGGATGGCGCTACATCCGCTCACGCGGGGCCTCGCAATGAGGCTGCTCAGTAAAACGATCTCGGTGAAGTGAGACAGAAGGCGCCCGGGTCCGCCGGACGCCCGGTGCGAGGGGGGTGCGGCTGGTCCTCCACGAGGAGAGGCCGCACCCCCGCGCCGGAGACCGTCCACGCCGCCCCCGGCGGGCTTCATTCGAAGACGATGACCTGGCGTCCGACGACGTCGCCGCGGCCCAGGGCCTCCAGGTTCTCGTTGATGTCCTCGAGCCTCACTTTGGTGACGTTGTGCCTGACGAGGCCGGCTTCGGCGAGGGAGAGCACCTCGACGAGGTCCATGTGGTTGCCCCAGAAGGAACCCAGGTAGGACAGTTCCATGCCGACGAAGGGGAACTGACGGTGCTCGACGCGGTGGCCCATGAGGCCTACGGCCGCCAGCGCGCCTTCGGGGCCCAGCAGGTCGAACCCCATGGACACGGACGCCTCGCTGCCGACGCAGTCCAGAATGGCGTCGATCGTTCTCCGGCCGGTCAGCCGCTCCAGTTCGTCCTGTATGGCGTCGGCGGACCTGTCCCTGACGTTGATTGCGTGGTCCGCGCCGTTCTCCTTCGCCACGTCCAGTTTGCTGTCCGTGCGCGCGAGTGCCACCACGGTCGCGCCGCCCCCGAGCAGTTTCGCGTACTGGACCGCATAGCTGCCCAGCCCGCCGATGCCCGTGACGGCGACGGTGCGTCCCGGGCCGAGCTTGCCTGCGTCCCGGAGCTTTCTCATCCCTCGGTACGGGGTCATGCCCGCGTCGGTCATGGGGGCCAGGAGCTCAGGCGCTTTCGCGGCGTCCTCCGAGACCGGGATCGCATGGCGGTACTCCACGGCCATGTACTCGGCGAAGCCCCCGGGCGGGCCGAAGCCCACCCACCGGCCGTTACCGCTGCACAACTGCTCGTTGCCTTCGCGACACTGCCGGCACGTGCCGTCTCCCCAGCTGGGATTGACGACCACCATGTCGCCCTCCGAGTAGCCCACTTCCTTCGGTACGCCGCTGCCCAGTCCGGCCACTCGGCCCGTGACCTCATGCCCGGGGATGTAGGGAAGCGCGACGGGGAACGGGCCCTTGAAATAGCCGTCGAGGAGTTGGTAGTCGCTTCGGCACATTCCCGTGGCGGCGACCTTCAGGAGAATCTCGTCCGGCCCGGGCCGGGGCACGGGCACCTCTTCGATGCGAAGGGGTTCCCGGTATCCGTACATCCGGGCTGCTCTCATCTGCACCACGTGCGCCTCGCTCTCGCCGGCAAGCGGAACAGCGGCCCGGGCCGTGCGGCTTGCGCAGGAAACGGGTTCTGGCGTCGCTCACCGCGGCCGCCGCTGCGGATATCACCATCGTCGCGTGGCTGCACCTGCCACGCATTTCCGGTCCGTGCCAGATGATCGGCAATGAGGGCGCGGGGCGGGCAAGATTGCGGCAAACAGGTGAATTGCCGGTCTGGTCAAGTGGTCCTACGGTGGATTCATGGCTATCGCAACGACGAGTCCGGTGACAGGGGAGGTCCTCAGGAGGTTCGACGAACTGAGTCCCGAGGAACTGGAGGACAAGCTCGCCCGGGCGGCGGCCGCGGCCGCCTCGTACCGGCTGACGAGCCCCGAGGAACGAGCGGGATGGCTGCAGCATGCGGCCGAGCGCCTGGAGAAGGAGATCGAGAGCGTCAGCCGGATGATCACCACGGAGATGGGCAAGACCTTCCGTGCGGCGGAGGAGGAAGTGGCCAAATGCGTCCGCGGGCTGCGCTTCTACGCCACCGAGGGCCCCGCGTTCCTGCGGGACCTCAGCGGTGACAGCGGGCGCGTGGGCGCGAAGCAGACCTTCGTGACGTACCAGCCGATCGGTCCGGTGCTCGCGGTGATGCCGTGGAACCTGCCGTTGTGGCAGGCCATGCGGTTCGCCGCTCCCGCCCTGATGGCGGGGAACGTGGGGCTGCTCAAACACGCCTCGAACGTGCCGCAGTGCGCCCTGTACCTGGAAGAACTCTTCCGTGAGGCGGGCTTCCCGGACGACGTGTTCCAGACGCTGCTGATCTCCGCGGGAAGGGTGGAGCAGGTGCTGCGCGACCCGCGGGTGGCGGCCGCGACGCTCACCGGCAGTGAACCGGCGGGACGGTCGGTGGCCACCATCGTCGGCAGCGAGGTCAAGAAGGTGGTCCTCGAACTGGGCGGTTCGGACCCGTTCATCGTCATGCCCTCCACGAATCTGGAGCGGGCCACCGATGTCGCGGTCAAGGCGCGGTGCCTGAACAACGGGCAGTCGTGCATCAACGGCAAGCGGTTCTTCGTGCACCAGGACATCGGTGACGCGTTCATCGAGATGTTCGTGACGAAGATGGACTCGCTG
Source organism: Streptomyces sp. NPDC001222 (assembly GCF_042896945.1). Lineage (NCBI taxonomy): Bacteria > Bacillati > Actinomycetota > Actinomycetes > Kitasatosporales > Streptomycetaceae > Streptomyces > Streptomyces sp. NPDC001222. Next base: position 13,346 of record NZ_JBIAXT010000047.1, on the reverse strand, counting down.
GTGATGGGCGACCCGATGGACGAGGGCACCGACGTCGGTCCGCTGGCCACCGAGTCCGGCCGGCGGGACGTGGAGTCCTACGTCGACGACGCCGTCAGCAAAGGCGCGACGGTGCTGCTCGGCGGCGAACGCCCGGACGGGCCCGGCTGGTTCTACCCGCCCACCGTGCTGACCGGCATCACGCCGGAGATGAAGATGTACCACGAGGAGGTCTTCGGCCCCGTGGCGCAGGTGTGGACGGTCCCTTCCCTGGAGGAGGCCCTGCGGGAGGCCAACGGCCACCCCTACGGCCTCGGGTCCAACCTGTGGAGCGAGGACCAGGACGAACGCGAACTGTTCGTCCGCGACGTGCAGTCGGGCATGGCCTTCATCAACGGCAACACGACCAGCTACCCCGAGATCCCCTTCGGCGGCGTCAAACGCAGCGGCTACGGACGCGAGCTGTCCGACCTCGGCATGCGGGAGTTCATGAACGCCAAGACCGTCTGGGTCGGCCAGGACGCCTGAACCCCCGGGTACCTTGCGGCAGTCGACACCGCGGTCATGCGCGCCGGACGTCGCGGCGCGCACGCCCGCGGAGCGCATGGAGGCGCGACGATGAGCAGAGCGAACCGGACGCCGTCGTCCGAACAGCAGAGGCCCGTGGTCGCGGTGCTCGGCACGGGCACCATGGGAGAGGCCATGGCACGCAACATCGCGGCGGCGGGACTGGGGCTGCGGGCGTGGAACCGCAACCGCGCCCGCGCCGAACCGCTGGCCGACGTCGGCGCCACGGTGTGCGACACACCGGCCGAGGCCTGCCGGGGCGCCGACGTCGTACTGACCGCGCTGGCGAACGAGAAGGTGGTCGCCGACGTGATGGACCAGGCGCGCGACGGCCTGGGCGGCCACCCGGTGTGGGTGCAGACCTGCACGGTCTCCCCGGACGGGGGTCGCCGGCTCGCGGAACAGGCGACCCGCCTGAACGTCCCGTACGTCGAGGCCCCCCTTCTCGGCACCAAGGAACCGGCCGTGGCCGGCACCCTGACCGTCCTGGCCACCTCCCCCCAGCAGGAGACACGGGACAAGGTACGACCGGTCCTGGACGCGGTGGCCTCACGCACCGTGTGGCTCGACGAGGTCGGCCAACCGAGCAGCCTCAAACTCGCCTACAACGCCTGGGTCCTGACCACCGTCGAGGGCATCGCGGAGTCCCTCACCCTCGCCGACACCCTGGGGGTGGACCCTCACCTGGTCATCGACGTCATCGACGGCAGCGGCCTCAACAGCCCGTACGTCCAGAACAAGGGCCCGAAGATGCTCGACGACGACCTCGACACCCCCTCCTTCCCCCTCGAAGCGGCGGACAAGGACGCCGGCCTGATCACCGACACCGCCCGGGCCGCCGGCCTGCACCTGGGCATCGCGGAAGTCGTACGCGAACGCCTCGACCGCGCGGCCGACGACGGACTCGGCCGCGCCGACGTCGCCGCGACCTACCGCGTGTCCCGCCACGCCACATCCTGACCGGACCGTCCCTTCTAGGGAGGCGAGAGAGGAACGATGACCCGTGCCGGCCTCGCCGCCGCGCGTTCGAGCACGGCGCAACTGGCGGAGATCATCCCCCGGGTGAGTGACGAGCAGTGGGAGCTGCCGTCGGCGTGCGACGGCTGGCGCGTCATCGACGTGGTGGCCCATCTCGCGGCCCTCGCCTCCGAGGCGGTGGACCCTCCGCCGCCCGACCCCTCGCTGCCGAAGAACCGCGAGCGCTACCACGACCTGCGCGTCGACGAACGCCGTGGCCGGAGCCATGCCGAAGTCCTCGACGAGTGGCGGCGCAGCACCCCCCGGCAGCTGGACCTCCTGGAGGCGGCCCAGGAACCGCCCGGGGCCGACGAGCCCGTCGACGTGCCCGGGCTCGGGACGTACCCGCGCCACCTCCTGGCGAACACCATGGCGTTCAACGTCTTCTGCCACCTGCGCAACGACATGCTCGCCCCGGACGGCCCCCTCCCGTTCACGCTGCCGGACGCGACCGACGACCAGGTCGCCCCCGCCGTCGAGTTCATGCTCGCCGGCCTCCCTCAGATGCAGGGGCCCGAACTCACCGCCACCGTCGACCGGCCCCTCGTCCTCGACCTGACCGGGCCGGGCGCAACCACCGTCACCGTCCTCCCCGCGACCGGGCCGGACGGGCAGCTGACCGTGGCACCCGGTGCGGACGCCACCACCCAGGTCCACAGCACGGCACTCGACTTCATCGCGTGGGCCACCACCCGCAAGCCCTGGCGCGACCACTGCCGCATCACGGGGGACGCATCCGCCGCGACATCGTTCCTCGACCGCCTCGACATCATCTAGGAGGGATTCCAGCGCAACGTCTTCCGGAAGGAGCGTCCCATGGCCAAGATCCTTTGCGTCCTGACCGGCGCGAGCTACTGGACCCTGAAGGACGGGCACCGACACCCCACCGGGTACTGGGCCGAGGAGTTCGTGGCTCCGTACACCGTGTTCACCGACGCCGGACACGAGGTCACCGTGGCAACTCCGCGGGGTGTCGTCCCGGTTGTGGACACGATGAGCCTGGAGCCCCGTATGGCTGGCGGCGAGGAGAACGCCCTCCGGCAGGAGGCCGTCATCGAGTCGGCGGACGAGCTGCGGCATCCCATCTCCCTCAAGGAAGTGCGCCTCGAGGACTACGCCGCGGTCTACTACCCCGGGGGCCACGGGCCGATGGAAGACCTCTCGGTCGACCCCGACTCCGGAGCACTGCTGCGCAAGGCACTCGCCTCCGGTAACCCCCTCGGCATCGTCTGCCACGCCCCGGCCGCCCTCCTCGCGACCCGTGACGCGAACGGCGACACGCCCTTCGCGAACTACCGTGTGACGGGGTTCTGCAACGAGGAGGAGGCCGGCGTCGGTTTCGCCGACAAGGCCAAGTGGCTGCTGGAGGACGAGTTGAAGAAGCTGCCCACCCAGTATTCGCGGGGTCCCGCCTGGGAGCCGTACACGGTGGTGGACCGCACCCTCTTCACAGGGCAGAACCCCGCTTCCTCGGGTCCTCTCGCCAAAGAGCTCGTCGAGGCTCTGTCCTGACCAGGGGGAGGCCAGGACGGGTCAGCCCTTGGCGGCGGGGACGGTCTTGCCGTGGCCGACGACGATCTCCTGCTTGATGACCAGGTGCCGAGAGGGCACGCCCCGCTCCGGAGCCGAAGCGACCGTCACACTGCTGCCCAACCCGACAGCTGCGACAGCACGGCGACCGTCGCTTTGCCGACGCCGGCCGCGGAGGCCGGATTCTGCCCCGTGACCAGGGATCCGTCGACGACGACGTTCGCTTCGAAGTGCGACACAGCAGCGTGCCTGCCGCCTCGTTCCTCCAGCCTGGACCGCAGCGGGAAGGGCACCACCGAGGTCAGTCCCACGGCTTCCTCCTCCGCGTTCGTGAAGGCCGTGAGCCGCTTGCCGTCGATCAGATGGGAGTCGTCCGAGAGCCTGACGTCCACCAGAGCCGCCAGACCGTGGCTCACGGCAGCGACGACGCCGCCTCCCTCGTAGACATCCCTGGTCACGCGAGCCAGGGCCGCATCACCGGGAAAATCCCACATGGCACCATGCCCGCCCACGAACAGGATCGCCTCGTAGTCGCTCGGCGTGACCTCGGCCGGGCGCCGTGTGTTCGCCAGCTGCTCCGAGATGGACGCGTCGTCGAGGAAGGCCATCTGGACCGAGTCGGTGACATCGGCCCCGTGCATCGGGGGCCCGCCTCCCCGAGGGGACACGAGGTCGATCACATAGCCGGCATCGGTGAAGATCTTCCAGGGACGAGCGGCCTCCGGCAGATGGAAACCCGTGGTGCGCCCGGTGTCGCCGAGCTGCGTGTGGCTGGTCAGAGCCATCAGGATCTTGCGAGGGGGATGCGCGGGAAGGAGTCCTGTGCCGTCAGCCGTCCGCATGCGATTCCTTGATCTTGTTCCGGATCTCGTCGGCCCTGCCATGGCCCAGGGCGTCGAAGACGTCCAACGCCTCGCCCCAGGCGGCTCGCGCGTCCCACGGACGTCCCATGGTCATGTAGGTGTCGCCGAGCCGGCCGAGGGTGTCGGCGCTCCCGTACAGAACGTCGCTGCTGCGACAGCGGGCAAGGGCTTCTCGGTAGGCCGAGACGGCCCGGTCGTACTCCCCCAGTTGCTGGTGTGCGTAGCCGATGCTGTCGTGCGTGTCCGCCGAGCCGCACACGTCGGAGGCCGTCCGGTGCAGGGGCAGTGCCTCCCGGCAGTGGACCAGGGCCTGCTCGTACTGTCCGAGCAGGGCGTGGTACCAGCCGACCGCGTTGAGAGAACGTGCCGTGGTCGCGGCGTCGCCGCTTGCGCGGCTGAGATCCAGGGCTGTCTCCGCGTGGTCCGAGGTCGATCTCGTCCGTTCCTCGCCACGCCCTGACCGGGCCGAGGACGGCGAACCGCAATGTCTCTTTCAACAGACTTCCTTTTACACCCGCCGACAAGCCGCCCCCAGCTCGGCGGATCGGCCCGCCGTACTGCTCACCCATTGCACGGAAGGGTCTATTCCATCGATTCCCTCCGTACACCCCTCGCATAGGCGGCGGGCGTCTCGCCGTACAGTTCCTTGAACTGGCGGATGAAGTGACTCGAGTCAGAGAAGTTCCATTTCTCGGCGATCTCTGAGATCTTCGCCGCCCCGCCGGCCCTGACCAGCTCGGCATGCGCCTCCTGCGTGCGACGGCGACGCGCATAGCCCATGACGGAGTCGTCGACAGCGGTGAAAGCGCGGTGCAGAGTCCTCACCGAGATGCCCATGTCGCGTGCAACGGTGGCGGGAGAGAGGTCAGCCTTCGTCAGATTGCGGTCGATCACCAGCCGCGCCGCCTCGCAGGTGGCGTTCTCGGATTCCTGCCGGCCGGCCGCAGTGGTGCCGGATACGACTCCCGCCAGCAGGATCGCCGCGCATTCTTCGATCGCCCGCCGGCCGGCCGGGGTCAGGGCCCTTTGATCCTGCGCCTTGAGCATTTCCAGATAGGAGATCAGGGTTCTCGCCTCAGGGGACGAACTGGCGCCCACGGTTGCCGCCCCGAGCAGGCTCGGCGTGCGTAGGTGGCTCATGATCAGAGGGCGCGGCAGCATGATCCATCGATGCACCGTCCCGGGCCCGTACCAGAAGCGCCACGGCTCCCTGGTGTCCCTCACGCACATGTGCCCGGGGCCGACGGTGAAAGAACGAGTGGGATTCTCGAACCTGATCCAGCCGGACAGGACGAACTGCGCAACCGTCGGCTCCGGCCCGCCCCCTCCGCCCGAGACACCGCTTATGGAATCCGAGTACTGATTCGCATACACGACGTCGCCCACGCGATACCCGTAGGTGTCGAAGCGAAATCCCCGCTCTCCCCGATAGGAGGGCAGCTTCAGATCCGTCAGGTGGGCGAACAGACTCGGGCGCCATTCACGGAGGAGTTGCTGAGCACTCGACATCCCCTGTGGAGCGATTCTCAGCGATGCGAGCATCCTCAAGTGGTCGGTGCCGGACCCACCATTTCGGATGCCTTCGCGAGAGGCGCTGCGACCGGTCGTTTCCAGGAATATATCAGACATAAGCGGTGCGGCCCTGCGCCTGGCTCCTGATGTGGACGCCGGGCAAAAAACCTTGTACCAGCCGGTGTTCGTCAGATTGCGGTCGGGTGCGCGGAACAGAAGGAGGCACAGGCGGTCCGACAGAGTCGGGTCACGGGAATTCGCACTTCTTGCTCCTCGGGCCGGTCCGCCATCCGATCCCCCTTGACGGCCGGTGGCAACGGTAATGAGGGCAGTCTTACCGCACCGGGCGCCGTTCACATCCGCCAGTGGCCAGCCGGACTGGCTGGTTGCCCCTCACTCGGCCGGCTCGGGAGTACGCCACCGGCCGACGATGGCACGCACCGTGCACGTCCTCGGCCTCCGGCATGCCTCACAAGGACTCTTCGGCCGACTCGTTCGAGGACAACGCGTGATCGAGCTGGGCTCGCGAGCTGATGCCCAGCTTGGCGAACACCTTGCGCAGGTGGTACTGGACCGTGCGGGGACTGAGAAAGAGCCTCGCAGCGATCTCGGGGTTGGACAACCCCTCCCTGGCCAGCACCGCGATCTGGGTTCCCTGCTCCGTGAGGTCCCCACGCGTCGCGGCGTGCCGCCGACGTGCCGTCTCACCGGTGGCGAGCAGTTCACGGCGGGCACGGGTGGCGAACACTTCGGCCCCCACGGCCGCGAACAGCTCATGGGCACGGTGCAGCTGCACACGTGCGTCGCCCCGCCGGTGCCTGCGGCGCAGCCACTCGCCGTAGAGCAGGTGCGTACGGGCGAGCTCGGTCCTCAGTCCGGTGCGGGTGAGGTGCTCCACCGACATGCGGTAGTGGCGCTCGGCGTCCTCTTCCCCGGCCAGGGCACTGACCCGGGCCTCGATACCCAGCAGCCAGGCAGTCGGTGCCACGCGCGTACGCTCACCGAGCCACGCGCCCACGGCCTTCAGCCGGTCCAGGTCACCCGAGCGAGCCGCGGCCTCTGCCAGCTCAGGGACGATCAGTGGTCCGTAGGCCAGGTCCTCGCGCTGGAACGCGCGCCACATGGCCGCGCACGCGGCGTCGTGCCGGCCGGCCGCATTGTCCATGACGGCCCCGGCGTAGTCGGCCAGCGTGGCGAAGCGGGCCAGGCCATGGGCGTGCGTCTGCCGCCTCTCCGTGTCGATCATTTCGCGGGCTCTGCCCACCTCCCCCCGCCAGGCCGCGATCAGCATGTTGGTGTGCACCGCTGGGACATCGTTCATCGCCTCGGCGATCAAGCGCTCCTCCTGGAGCAGCAGGGTCGCGGTGGATCCGTCACCGGCCACGAAGCAGGTCCATGCGTGGTAGTTGAGCGCGATGCGCAGTTGCGCGAGTGCGCCCGCCGTCCGGGCGAAGTCGACCTGGCGGGCACTGATCAGAAGCCAGGCATCGGCGTCCCGCAGTTCCATGGCCAGGGTCACGCTCGGCCGGGCCCGGTTCAGCCGGAGCCACGGACCGGTGTCGTCCGGGCGCTTGTGCGCGGCCAGAACCAGTTCCATGGCTCGGGCCGACGCGGGGGCAGCAGCGGCGTAGCCCCCGGTGACGCGCGTCGAGAGCGCATCCAGCAGGACATCCACCGCACACTCGGGGTCCCCGGAGTCGACCGCCGAACGCGCGGCGTGCGCAGCAGCCGACACCCGTTCGGGGACGCCGGCCCACATGGCGGCGACGAGCGCGTCGAGATACGTCTCCCGGGCCACTGCGGCGTCGAACGCCTCCAGGCGCCGCGCCGCGCCGAGAAGCAGCCGCGCGGCCTCGGTACCACGCCCCGTCTCCAGGGCGATCTGGCCGCGGTTACGGTCCACCTCGGCGCCCATGCGGGTGTCGGGAGCGGCCTCCACCGCGCTGAGCAACCCGAGCGAGGCGTCGAGAGCACCCGCGTCCCGCTTGACCCGGGCGGCCCAGAGCAGACGGTGCGCGCGGGGACCCGGCGCCGCCGTCAGCACGGCGGCACGCTCGAGGAAGGCCGCCGCGGCGGCGAGCCCCCCTCGGGCCTGCGCCCGGTCCGCCGACCGCTCCAGTTCCTCCGCGACGTCCTCGTCCGGGCCGGACGTGGACTGGGCGCGGTGCCAGGCGTGGCGGTCCGGATCGGTCCGCGGATCAGTCGCCTCGGCCAGGGCCCGGTGCGCCTCTTGTCTTTCGTGGACCGACGCGGACCGATAGGCAGCCGACCGCACCAGGGGATGGCGGAACTGGACCCGTACCCCGAACGTGACCAGCTGTTCCTCCACCGCGCGGGTCGCCGCGTCCGCTTCGATCCCGAGCCGCCCGGCCGCCTCCCACACCAGTGACGGCTCGCCCGTGGGGTCGGCCGCCGCGAGGACGAGCAGCCGCCGGGTCGGGATCGGCAGGGCCTCCAGGCGATGCCGGAAGCTCTCCTCGATCCGGCCCGTGAGCGGAAGCACGCCCGGCAGCGCGAAGCCGCCGGCCAGTTCGGCCGGCGTCACCTGGCGCGACAGTTCCAGCAGGGCCAAGGGGTTGCCCCGCGTCTCGCTCACGATCTGATCGCGCACCCGGGAGTCCACCGCACCGGTGAACACCGAGTCCAGCACGCCACCGGCGTCCTCCTCGGTCAGTCCCTCGACCACGAGCTGGGGCAGCCCCCTCAGTTCGTCGCTGACCTCGCGTGCCGCGAAGAGCAGACCGACCGACTCCACCTCCAGCCGGCGCGCGACGAAGGCCAGTGCCTGCGCCGAGGCGCGGTCGAGCCACTGCTCGTCGTCCACCACGCAGATCAGCGGCTTCTCCTCCGCCGCCTCGGACAGCAGGGTCAGCACCGCCAGAGCGATGAAGAAGCGATTCGGAGGCGGCCCTGCGGTGATGCCGAACGCCGCGCTCAGCCCTCGTGTTGCGGTGCCGGCAGCCGGTCGAGTCCTTCCGGCCGGCGCCCGAGCAACTGGTGCAGACCGGCGAAGGTCAGCTCCATTTCCGACTGGACGCCCACCGCTCGCAGCACCCGGCAGTCCTCGGCCTGTTCCATCAGGTGCTCCAGCAAGGCCGTCTTGCCCACACCCGGTTCACCCCGCAGCATCAGTGCCCGGCTCTGGCCGCGACGCACCGCGCCAACGAACTCCTTGAGCACCGTGATCTCCCGCTTTCGACCCAGCAGCTCATGCGCAGGTCCGATGCGAGGGGGAAAGTCAACCATGCTGTGAATGCTACTTTTCGTCGAGATGGGTGCTTACGTGAACGTACGCTGTGGCGGGCCGCTTACGCGCGGTGTTCTCATCGGGACGGTGTCCTCCGCCCAGTGCCTCGTACGCATGACGCGCCCGCCCCGATTCTTCGGCGCAGGCAATCACGAGAGGGCTGGGCACCGCTTTCAACCCGCGACGCGTACGCAATATTTCCCGGCCTGACCTTCACCGTCAAGGACCGGACGCCGACGCAGCGATTCCGTCTCCGGAAAAATGGAATACGAACGCCACCGGCACAGAACAGCAATGCCGGAACCGGGCCGGTGGGCCTTTTCGACGACGTCAGGGATTATGCTTGCGCAAGAGCTGTAGTAACCACGTGGATCTCGGACCGAGGCTGCGGCGGTGCAGCAACCTTTGACGATGGACAAGAACCCGTAATCCCAATGAATGCGCCCCAGTCATCGGCATTCGAAATACTGGTGTCGAACCACAAGCAGCCGCTTCACGCCTATGTCACACGTCTGCTGCACGACCGTCACGCGGCGGAGGACATCGTGCAAGAAACATTCCTGCGGGCATGGCTGCACGCCGACCACCTGCACGACCGGGTCGGTGCAGGGCTGGCTCCGCACCGTGGCGCCCAATCTGCTGATCGACAAGAGCCGCAAGTTCGCGTCCCAGCGGGAGTTCGCGGACGCGGACGGTCCGGAAGCCGTTCAGGACGATCACGTCGGAAGCGTGCTCGACGGACTGGAAGTCGTGCAGTTGTTGCGGAAAGCCTGCGAGGAGCAGCGTGCGGTGCTGGTGCATCGATATCTCTGCGGCAGATCCCTTCAGGAGACCGCGTATGTTCTGGGAATACCGGAGGGCACGGTGAAGTCCCGGCAGCACTACGCACTCGACACCCTGCGCAAAATCCCCAGGTGATTCAGGACGGACGGTTCCCTGCACGACGGCTGCTGTCTCGCGCAGGGCACAGTGGTGTTTCAGGACCGCGAACATTTCCACCTCCGCGATCACGCCGTTCGGGGCGGGTGGTCGGTTGCCGCCGGTGGTGGACCCGACAGCCATGACTGCACTGCAGCGGCAGATCATGTGACCGATGAGCCGAAAAGGGTGCGTGTCCAGTACTGGGTGAGCCGGGACGGCTGACCGGCCGGCGCTCCGCTCCCGGCGCCGGTGGACCCGGCACCGTTGGATCCGGCACCCCCGTTCGCAGCGGCGGATCCGGCCGCCGCGGGGGCCGAAGCAGGCACACTGGCGGCCGTGGACGCGGATCCGCTGTCGGAGCTGCCGCATCCGGTGAGCAACAGGGCACCAGTCACCGCTGCGGCCAGGCCGAGAGATGCGTAGGAACGCGTCATTTGACTTCCCGTCGTATCCATGCGAGCCGGCGTTGCGCACAGCGCGCCGGGACGCGCCGGGCCGAGTGGGCAACAACGTGCATGCCCGGGTGCCGAAGCGGGCAGCCATGGGCCGTGCTGTTGCCATGGCCAGCCAACCGTTGGAGCGTCCACGACCCATCGACGTCGTGTTGACGATTCGTTCTTTCTCGGTTGACACACCGCCGGTGCGTCGCCCGTACGCGTGATGGAGGTGCCGTGCGGTCGCGGCCGTCACCTCTCCGAAGGGCCCGGTGGACATGTCCGCCCGTCCAGGAGTGAGCCGGCCGTCGGGACCTGCCTCGTGGTGCCGACAGCCCCTGCGGCCAGGCGGGTCAGCGGCTCGCCGCCGAGGCCGAGGAAAAGACGCTGGTCGTAGTCGATGGTGCGGGCCAGTGAGGCGGCCGCGGCGGAAGCTGCCTTGGCGGCGTCGGCGGCGTAGCCGAGGGCGTCCTCGGAGTAGGTGCGGGCGTCGGCGACGTAGCCGGCCGCGTTGGCCGCGTGCTGTGAGGCAATTGCCAAGGCGTGCGAGCGCAACAGCTTCCCCGGTACCACGCGAGTTCTGACGGCTGACGGCACGACCAAGACGATCAACGACGTCCGGATCGGTGATGTGGTCCTCGCCACCGCTCCCGAAACGGGTCGTACCGAAGGCCACACCGTCACTCGTACCATCTACACGCCAAACGATACCGACTTCGTCGACATCACCATCAACGTCGGCAAGGCACGGATCACCGCCACACAGCACCACCCCTTCTGGTCACCCAGTGCCCACCGCTGGAACGACGCGGGCGACCTCAAGGCTGGCCATACCCTGCGCACCAGCAACGGCGAGACCGTCACGGTGGTCCGCGTCCACCGTTACCATCAGCTCCACCCGGCCTATAACCTCACAGTTGACAGCCTCCACACGTACTCTGTGCTGGCGGGTACCACGGCTGTGTTGGTGCACAACAGCGGTGTTTGTCTTTTCCCCAACACCATGCCGGGGACTCTCGCTCAGGAGCTGGCGCTCGCGGAGAATCTGGGCGTGAAGCCTGCCGCCGTCGGATCTGCGGCCTTTGACGCGGCAATCACCTCAGGGACGATCAAGTGGGCAGTTCGGGAAGACGGGAGTCTCGTAATCATCCCGAGGTTCGTCCAGGGCAAAGAGATCTAGGATTCTGCCGTCGCTTCCGTGAGCAACTAGCAGGCTGATCCCATCGGATGAGGCCGCCGATGGGATCAGCCTGATTTTTCGTGACGGTCCGTCGGTTTCTCTGGCGGGATGTTTCGGTTGTTCGGGCTGATGGTGGGCGGGTCGGTGGCCAGTCAGCCGCGAAGATCAGCGACTGTTGGTCCGAGTCCACCCCTCCACCGGCTGCACTCCGCGTACAACCTCGCGGTCGACAGCCTGCGCACCTACTGTGTGGCCTGACGGCTCTCGCCCTTTCGGCGCCGTCCTGCCGCGACCGGCCCCGCGGCTCACTCCTCCCGGGACGCCAGCGGCAGGAGCGTGGCGGTGAGCGTGTCGGCCAGCCATTCCTCGTAGGCGTCGGCCGACCAGCCCCGTCCCGCGGTGAGCTGGGTGAACAGCTGTGGTCCGGCCAGCGCCCAGACGGCATCCACCAGGCGGGCCGGATCCACCCCTGGACGCAGCACACCGGCCTCGGCGAGGTGCGTGACAAACGCGGTGACGCCGGCCAGCCGCTCCCGCTCGGCGGTCGCCAGGATTTCCCCGACGTCCGGCCCGGCCTCGGTGAGCAGGGCGAACAGCGCGGCCACCCGTTCATGGATGCCGCGCACGTACGCGGCGTAGAGCAGGAGCTTGGCGACCGGGTCCGCCGTCCGCAGGATCTCGCGGGTCTGGGGGCGGTCCGCCATGGGCACTGGTGCGTCGTCGCCGGCCAGCGTGATGTCCCACAGGGCCTTGACCATGCCCGGTTTGCCGCCGAACGACTTGTACACCGTCTCGGCCGAGACACCCGCCCGCTCGGCCACCGCACGGATGGTCGTGGCGTGGAAGCCGTCCCGGAAGAGCAGCTCGCGGCAGGCCTCCAGCACCGCGGCACGATTGCGGCGCGCGGCCTCGCGCCGACGCTCGGAGTTGTAGGGCCGGCGTGGCGTCTCGTCTGCCATCGACACACCTTCTGAATCTGTTACAGTCCGCTGTATTGAATATATCCAGCTCCGTAGCCGGAGGCTCTCATGTCCCGTCCTGCGAGGTGGCACCCGGCGTCCATCGCCTCGGTGATCACGGCGTCAACTTCTACCTGATCGAGGACCCCGACGGCCTCGTCCTGGTCGACGCGGGGCTGCCCACGCATCTGGAACAGCTCGGCGCGCTGCTGGACGACCTCGGCCGTCCTCTGGCCGACATCCGTGCCGTGCTCCTGACCCACGGCCATCTCGACCACACCGGTCTGGCCCACACCCTCCAAAAGGACGGCGCCGACATCTGGATCCACGAGCGGGACGCCTGCATCCTGTGCGACGGCCCGCGGAGCGCGAACCGCCATGCCAAGCCGGAGCGATCGATGCTCCCCTACCTGCTGCGCCGGCCCTCCGCGCTCGCCCTCCCCCTCCAGCTGGCCCGCTCCGGAGCCTTCACCGCCCCCGCCGTGCAGGGGGCGCGGGTCTTCGACACCGACCGGGTGCTGAAGGACCTCCCGGGCGCCCCGCAGGCCGTCGTCATGGCCGGACACACGCCCGGCAGCACCGCGTACCTCTTCGCCGACCACGGGCTGCTCTTCACCGGTGACGCCCTGGTCACCGCCGACGCGTTCTCCGGCCACAGCGGGCCCACGCTGGTATGCCGCTGCTTCACCCACGACAGCCGCGCCGCGCTCGCTGCTCTCGACCGGCTCGACGAACTGCCGGCGGCGGGCGTGCTGCTACCCGGCCACGGCGAGCCCTTCACCGGCGGCATCGCAGCCGCCGCCCAGTTGGCACGCGAGTACGGCGTCCGCTGACTCCCCGAACGCTCCGAACCCCCAAGGAGAAGACATGAGTTCCGCACCGTCGGACAACAACACCGAGACGAACGACACCGAGATGGCGGACTACTTCCGTCCGCGCGTCGTACATGTCCCCGCCGAGAAGGGCGTGGTCAAGTGGATGTCCGGCGACGTCTACTCGACCCTGGCACCGGCCGAGTCCACCGGCGGCATCCTGGGCTTCACCGATTGCTGGTTGCCTCCGGGCGGCGGGCCGATCGCGCACGTGCACAAGAGTGCCGATGAATCCTTCTACGTCATCTCAGGCACGGTGGAATTC
>NZ_JBIAXT010000046.1:0-51888 GCF_042896945.1 Streptomyces sp. NPDC001222 | reverse complement strand
TCAGAGCGGCCTTCCCGGCCTTGGTGTCACTCGTCACGTCAGTCATCAACTGTCGCTTCCAGCTCGGGAGTTACACCGCTCACCGTACAGACCCGCCGCGACGTGCGGAGGCTACGAGTAACGTCGTCTGGCCCCCGGAGCGCATCGATGGGATACGAAGCCAGGAACGAATCCGCTGCGCACGAGGGCGGAGCCGTCATCGGGGCGGTCAGTGTGGCACTGCTTGCTCAGGCAAGCGTGGTGAGGACGTCGACCGGGTTGGCAAGGGTGTCGCGGATGGCCGAACGCCTCTGGACGAGGGAGATCAGTTCTTCGAGCTGCCCACGAGTTGCGCTGGGGGCGTCGAGATCTACGCGCACGCGGATCTGCTGGAGGCCCGGACGGACCGAGGGGTCTATCCCGAGGAACCCGCGCATGTCGATGTCGGCTTCGAGTTCCAGACGGATTGCCTTCAGCTCGATGCCTTGTAGGGCGGCGTGGGTGGTGATGGTGACGGTGTAGCAGCCGGCCAGCGCGTGCAGCACGTACTCGGCCGGTGTGGGTGCAGTGTCAGAGCCCAGCGACGCCGTGGGCTCGTCGCTGGACATCTCGAACTTCGCCACGCGCGTCTCATCGCGTTCACCGCCCTGGGTCAGGACGCCGGTCCGCGTTGTGATCCGGTAGCCGCCCTGCCATGAACCATCGACGGTGAATGTGGCTCGGGCCAGCCTAGGTTCGGTCCGAATGGCGTCGGCGCTGGCCTGTAGTGCGCGGACGTCGATTTCATTGATGACGGACATCGGTGTGGTCTCCTACGGAGTGGGGGGATTGAGAGCGAGCGCCGGCCTTGCAACCGCGGTGCAAGGCTCGGGTCTGGGCGCGGCGCTCACTGCAGGCCGACAAAGGTGGCCGGCTGTGTCGGCTCTCGTGTCAGGTCACGGGGTGGTGGTTTTGTCGGCCTGGTCGAAGAACTTCATGGCCATGAACCCGTGTGCGTAGCTGCCGCCGGCGCGCAAGGCTGCGGCGGTCATGATGGTCTCGGCGAGTTCCTGCTGGGTTGCACCCGCGGCGTGTGCGGCCTTGGTGTGTGCCTCGATGCAGTACGCGCACTGGGTGGTCAGTGCCACGGCCACGGCCATGAGCTCAGTGTATTTGGGCGGGATGACGTTGTTGCTGCCCCGCAGGACCTGGCTGTCCCAGGCCATGAACGCCTTGAAGGCATCGGGGGCGCCCGCACGGATGTGCTTGGCGTACTGGTGGTCGGTGTGCTCGTGGTAAGACACAACGCTCCTGTGATGTCGGCCGTGCGGGACGCGGTGGTTCCGCAGCCGGTTGGTGTGTGGGGGAGTCGGGGGTGATCGCTGGGTCAGTAGATGTTGCGTCCGGCCCTGACGCCGCCGTCGACGTCCCAGGTGGCGCCGGTGACCCAATCGGTCTGGTCGGACAGGAGGAAAGCCACGGTGGGAGCGACGTCGTCCGGGGTTCCGACCCGGCCGAGAGGGTGGAAGCTGTTGAGCCCGTCGAGCATGGCGTCGATCTCGTCCTTGGGGGTGAACGCCTCGTAGATGGAGGTGCGCACCACAGCGGGAGCCACGGTGTTGACCCGGATTCCGTGCGGAGCCAGCTCCATGGCCAGGTGCTGGGTGAGGGAGTGCAGCCCGGCCTTGGCCACCGAGTACGCCGAGGACGGGGTCGCGGCCATGGCCTGGTGCGCCAGCATGCCTCCGATGTTGACGATGGCTCCCTTGTTGCCGCGGGCGATCATGTTGCCGGCGACGGTCTGGGTCACGAAGTAGAAGGCCCTCGTGATGGCCTGGTAGCGGTCGTAGTCCTCCTGGCTGTGCTCCAGGAATGACTTGGGCTCGAAGACGCCAGCGGCGTTGACGAGCAGGGTTGTGTCGGGGTGCTGCTTAGTCAGCTCGTCGCGCAGGTGATCCACTGCGGCTCGGTCGAAGAGGTCGGCGACCAGACCTACGGCCTTTCCGAATTCGGCGAGCTCGGCCGCGGCCTTGTCAGCGCTTTTCTGGCTCCGGCCGGTGACGACGGCACTGCCGCCGCCCTCGAGTACGCGGCGAGCAGAAGCCAGCCCCATACCGCTGGTGCCGCCGATGACGACGACCTTCCGTCCGGTGAAGTCGAGAGCGTTGGTGGACATGCTGTGTGCTCCTTGAGCGCTGCCCGCGCCGGTCCGCATGAACCGTACGGGTTCGCGTTTAGTGTGATATTTGAATAAAAGGGACATGACGATATGGCCTTCGCTCGGGAGTGGCAGCCGCCCCTCCTGAGCGTGGGAGTAAACTCTTTACTTGCTAAATGCAAGTAAAGAGTCGACGCCGAGCCATGGGCGTCTACGTAGAGAGCGTCGCCTGGAGGTGGCGGTCTGGGCCTCGTGGCGCCAGCCCGCTCCCATGGATCCCGGGGGACGTCTCGACTGTAGGACGCCCCAGGGGGAGGCGGTAGAGGATCAGGGCGAATGCGGGTATAACGGGTCGCTATGCCCTAGAGGAGAGAGCTGCATCGTGAACATCGAGACTTTGCGCTACGCCCAAGCCGTGTCCCGAACGAACTCCTTCAGTGCCGCCGCGCGGGCTTACGGTGTCACGCAGCCGGCCCTGTCGAACGGCGTTGCCCGACTGGAGGAGGAGTTCGGCATCAAGCTCTTCGACCGCTCTCCGCGGGGAGTCAAGCCCACGCCGCATGGCGCACGGATTCTGCCGCTGATCGACCGCGTCCTCGACGGCCTCGACACGCTTCTTGCCGAGACTCAGCGGCTGGCGCGTCCGGCCACCGAGCCGATTCGTATGGGCGTGTCACCCCTGATCGGTGCCGAACTGGTTGGGCGGGCGTTCCAGGCGGCCCGCACGCTGAAACGTCCGTGCGACGTGGTCCTACGGGAGGCGGACCAGAAGCCCCTGAGCAACGACCTTCAGACAGGCCGCCTGGACATCATCCTTGTCCCGGCCGTGCCTGGTCTGCCCACGTTCCGTCACCGCGTGATCGCCCGTGAGCCGGTGGTCGTGGTCGACCCCGCCGCATCCGGCGACGAAGGCCCGGTTGAGCTCAAGGACGTAGCGGACGCTGCCTACATCCTCGGCCCCAGCACCTGTGGCCTGACCACCTTCACGACAGAGCTCTTTGACAGCAACGACCTGGCATTGCGTACCTATCCCGGCGAGGCGGCCAGCTTCAGGGCCGTGGACGAGTGGGCTGCGATAGGCCTGGGGGCGGCGCTATTGCCCCGCTCCAAGATCACGCATGAGCACGCAAGTTGCCGCCCTCTTCTCCTGGCCGGGGCACCTGTCGACATCGCCTATGAGGCCGTCTGGGATTGTGACACCCCGCTTGGGGCCGACCTGGAAGAGCTGGTCAACGCTCTCGCCGTGTCCGAGGAGGCCCGACCGGGGAGGCTCGACTCTTTTCACCCCTAAGGGCGGAGGATCGATAAGAGGTCATCGCCGCTGCAGCGGCGCTCGGTTGCATCCTGGAAAGTGGCGCACTGACTAAGGAGTGTCCCGTAAAAGATCTACGGTTGCTGGTTGACCAGCTTGTTTCTCCGTTATCCGGCCAGGGTGAGGTTGTACAGGCGGGCGATGCCGAGCATGGCGTGGTGAACACCGTCACCTTTCAGGCGGCAGTCGCGCAGGATCTTCCAACCCTTCATCCGGGCGAAGGCGTGCTCGACGCGGGCACGGATTTTGCGGTGAGACGCGTTGTGTTCCTCTTTCCAGGCCGGAAGTTCGGCCTGGCCGTTCACGCCGGTGGGGGATGATCAGACCGGTGCCCCGGTAGCCACCGTCCGCGATGACCGTGGTGCGGCCGACGGCGTCCTTCGCACCGGACAGCTCCCACGCCTTGCAGTCGTTGCGGTTGCCGGGCACCGGCCGGCCGACGGCAACCACGAGCCGGGTGTCGGCGTCGATGACGACCTGGTGGTTGGTCGAGTACCTGTAGTTCTTCGACCGCTCGGCGACGGTGTGGTCGCGTGTGGGCACCAGGGTTCCGTCCACGATCAGCACGGCGTCCTTGCGGAACCGCTTGCGCGGCTGGAGCCCGAGCGACGGCCCGAGGTGGTCGATGAGCCGCCCTGGAGCGGTTCGCCGAGTTCGCCGATGCCTGGGGAAGGAAGTATCCGGCGATCGTGAAGCTATGGGAGAGCGCGTGGGAGGGGTTCACTCCGTTCCTGCGGTTCGACACGGAGATCCGCCGCATCGTCTGCACCACCAACGCGATCGAGTCGGTCAACGCCCGGATCCGGCGAGCGGTCAAAGCCCGCGGACACTTCCCGAACGAGCAGGCCGCCTTGAAGTGCGTCTACATGGCCATCATGTCGCTCGACCCCACCGGCAAGGGCCAGGCCCGCTGGACCATGCGCTGGAAGACCGCGCTGAACGCCTTCGACATCACCTTCGACGGCCGGCTCTCAGTGGCCCGCCAGTAACCCAACCACCCCGTTTACACCGTTCGTTTGACAGACCCCGGCTCTCGACGAACCGACGGGCGTCGTTCTCCTGCTCCTCCCGGCTCCTGATGTCGCCGCCCATGGCCGGGCGCCATCTCGGGCTGTAGCCGGCGGGGTGGTCTAGCGTCCTGCCCGGAGCTGATGCGAATGACTCGTCGGCGTCCGGTTCGAGGGACAGCCGGACCAACCCTCCCCAGTTCTGCCCGTCTAAGTCACCCCAGTGCGCCCGCTGTACCAGGTCATCGGTCATGGCGCGAGGTTACTTCCACCAATGCTCTGCTCGGCGGAGATACCGGCGCCGCTGAGAAGAGCGACGAGGGGCTTGGTCATGTCACCGAGGGTAGGCCGGGCCGTCGCGTCGCGGCCAACGGATATCGGTGCCGTGCCCGGGTCAGCCGACGCGGTGGCCGTTCTCCAGTTCCGCCGTGCTCGCGCCCTCGGCGAGTACGTCGAGGGCGGTCAGGACGCGGCGGCCCAGGGCGCCCGGCAGATGGCCGGTGATCTCCTCGCGCGGGACGAGGCGCCACGACAGCAGCTCCTCCTCCTGGAGCCGGATCGCCTTGAGGTCGTCCTCGCCGAGGACCCCGCCGTCGTAGAGGTACGCCACGAGCGGCGGCCGTGCCGACCCGTGGACCCAGTCGACCGCGAGCAGCCGGCCCGGCTCCACGTCGAGGCCGATCTCCTCCAGCGTCTCGCGACGCGCGCCCTGGCGGGGGGTCTCGCCGTCGTCCGACTCGATCGTGCCGCCCGGCAGCGCCCAGCCGTCACGGTAGTTGGGCTCGACGAGCAGGATCCGTCCGGCGGTGTCGCGGAACAGGACGGCGGCTCCGGCGAGGACGCGGGGCAGGCCCGCGATGTACGTGGCGAAGTCTGGAGTGGTCATTCTGGAAGGGTAGCCAGCCGCCACCGGTGCTTCCGCGGCTCATCGGGCTTCGGTCTCTGCCAGCCGTAGCGTCCGGTCCGCCAGTTCGCTGATGCGCATGCCGTCGAAACCGAAGACAGCGCTGCGGACCGTGTCCTCCAGCGGGTCCTTCCACTGCGCCGGGATCGCCTGCGCACCGTTGAGGACGCCCGCGACCGAGCCCGCGGTGGCGCCGTTGGAGTCGGTGTCCAGGCCGCCGCGGACGGTCAGTGCGATGGTCCGGGTGAAGTCGCCGTCGCCGTAGAGGAGTCCCGCGGTGAGGACCGCCGCGTTCGGGACCGTGTGGATCCAGCCGAGCCCGCCCGTCTCCGCGACCACCGTGTCGAGCGTCTCCTCCCAGCTCAGCCGGGTCTCGTGCAGGGAGATCACCCGGCGTACGGTCCGGGCGAGGCGACTGCTCGCCGGGATCAGCGCCAGTGCCGTGTCCAGGGCGTGCCGGACCGTGGGCGCGCTGAACGCCGCCGCGATCAGCGCGGCCGCGAACATCGCACCGTAGACCCCGTTGCCGCTGTGCGACAGGACCGCGTCCCGGCGGGCCAGCGCGGCGGCCCGCTGGGGGGCACCCGGGCTGGTCCAGCCGTGGATGTCGGCGCGGATCAGCGCGCCGATCCACTCCTGGTAGGGGTTGTCGTACGTGGCCGTGAGCGGTGGCCTGAGACCGTTCGCGAGATTGCGGTACGCGGCCCGCTCGGCGGTGAACGTCTGCAGATACGGCAGCCGCAGCAGCCACAGGTCGCCCACCTGCTCGGTGCTGAAGCCGAAGCCGTGCGTCTCCAGCAGGTCGAGGCCGAGGATCGCGTAGTCGACGTCGTCGTCGCGGCAACTGCCGTGGATGCGGCCGCGTACGCACTGGCGCCATTCGGGGCGCAGCTCACGGCGGTCGGTCTCGGTGGCGGGCTCGGGCAGATAGTCGGTGAGCGGCAGGGCGGAGGCCTGCCGCAGATAGTGGTCGATGCGCTCGCGTGTCCACAGGTCGCCGCGCTCGACCGGCTTGCCGAGCATGTTGCCCGAGATCCGGCCCAGCCAGCCCCCGAGGATCCGGTCGGCGAGTTCGGTGCCCGCATGGGTCATGGGTCCGGTCTACCCGATTCCGCGGCGGTTGTGCCGTGTTCGGGAGCCGGACGGGCGTGGCGGTGGCGGGGGGCTGCGGCTAGGGTCGCAGCGGCGCGACTGCCTTGACATGCGCAAGGCCTGGAGAGCAAGGGGAGTGCAGGTGGCGGACGCTGCAGTGAACGACACCCGGCGGACAGGGCAGGCCCGGCGGGTGCTCATCGCCGCTGACAAGTTCAAGGGGTCGCTGACGGCCGTGCAGGTCGCGGCACGGGTCACCGCGGGGCTGCGCAGAGTCGTGCCGGATCTCGACGTCGAGGCGCTGCCCGTGGCCGACGGCGGCGACGGAACCGTGGACGCGGCCGTGGCGGCCGGTTTCCAGCGGCGCGAGACGCGGGTCGCGGGCCCGCTCGGCCAGGAGGTGGCGGCGGCCTTCGCGCTGCGCGGCGACACCGCCGTCGTGGAGATGGCGGAGGCGAGCGGACTCCAGCGGCTGCCCGCCGGGGTCTTCGCACCGCTGACCGCGTCCACGTACGGCTCCGGGGAGCTGCTGCGGGCCGCGCTGGACGCCGGGGCGCGGACGATCGTGTTCGGGGTCGGCGGGAGCGCGACCACGGACGGGGGCGCGGGGATGCTGTCCGCGCTCGGGGCGCGGTTCCTGGACGAGGAGGGAGAGCCGCCGGCGCCGGGCGGCGGGGGACTGGGCCGGCTCGCCCGCGCCGACCTCTCGGGCCTCGATCCCCGGCTCTCCTCCGTGGACCTGGTGCTCGCAAGCGACGTCGACAACCCGCTGACCGGCCCGAAGGGGGCACCCGCGGTCTACGGCCCGCAGAAGGGGGCCTCACCGGACGACGTGGCGGCCCTGGACGCGGCGCTGGCGCACTACGCCGAGGTGCTTCAGGGGGCGATCGGTCCCCGGGCGGTGGAGTACGCGGTGGCGCCGGGCGCGGGCGCCGCGGGCGGCCTCGGGTACGGCGCGCTGGTCCTCGGGGCGCGTTTCCGGCCCGGCATCGAGGTCATGCTGGACGTCTTGGGCTTCGAGCCGGCGCTGGCGCGGGCCTCGCTGGTGATCACGGGCGAGGGATCGCTGGACGAGCAGACGCTGCACGGGAAGGCCCCGGCGGGGGTCGCCGCGGCGGCGCGCGCGGCCGGCAAGGAGGTCGTCGCGGTGTGCGGGCGGCTGGCCCTGCCGCCGGAGGCACTGGGGCGGGCCGGGATCCGCCGGGCGTATCCGCTGACGGAGACGGAACCGGACCTCGCGACGTGCCTCACGGACGCGGGGCCGATCCTGGAGCGGGTGGCGGAACGGATCGCCCGGGACTTCCTGGTCTGAACCTGCGCACCGGGGCGCCGCCCCGTACCCCGTCGGTGATACGTGAAGGGCCCCGAACCGGATGGTTCGGGGCCCTTCGAGGTCGTGCGGCCGTTACGGCAGCTGCGCGGCGCGCGCCTCACGGCGGTTGTCGCGGAAGTTGTTCACCCGGCGCGCCGTGGCGAACAGCGGGATCACCGCGCCCATGACCAGCTGCAGCGCGCAGCCCGTCTGCAGGAGCAGCTGGCCGCCCGGGGCGTCGAACGCCCAGGCCGCCAGGAGACCCATCGACAGGACGATCCAGGACAGCATCGCCCCCGCGAGACGGCCCCGCGGCTTCGGGTACTCCACCCGGCTCACCATCAGCCACGCGGTGCCGAGGATCGCCAGCAGGGTGGCGAAGAACGGCAGCTCCAGGAGGACGATCGAGACCACCGTCAGCGCGCCGAAGGGAGAGGGCATGCCCTGGAACATGCCGTCCTTCAGCGTCACGCAGGAGAACCTCGCGAGTCTGAGCACCACCGCGAGCAGCACCACGATCGCTCCGACCGCGGCCACCCGCTGGTGCGCGTCGTCCGCCACCATGCCGTAGACCAGGACGAAGTACGCCGGGGCCAGACCGAAGCTGATCAGGTCCGAGAGGTTGTCCAGCTCCGCGCCCATGGGCGACGAGCGCAGCTTACGGGCGACCAGGCCGTCGAACAGGTCGAAGACCGCGGCGCAGAGCATCAGGATGACCGCCGTGGCGGCACTGTGCCGGGCCATGCCGGTCGACTCGTCGTTGCCCGTCAGGTGCGGGATCAGGATCCCGGTGGTGGTGAAGTACACCGCCATGAAGCCGCAGGTGGCGTTGCCGAGCGTGAGGGTGTCCGCTATCGAGAGGCGGAGCGAGAGAGGCATCTCCTCCTCGTCGTCCACCTCGTCGGCCTCCGGCACCCAGCCGGCCTTGGTATCGGGATCAATCACGGTCAAGACGAGTCACCCCAGCCACGGTCTTCTGGCCGACCTCGACCGCGACCTCCACGCCCTCGGGCAGATAGAGGTCGACACGCGAGCCGAAGCGGATCAGACCGATACGGTCGCCCTGCTCGACCTTCGTGCCCTGCGGGAGGTAGGGCACGATGCGACGGGCCACCGCGCCGGCGATCTGGATCATCTCGATGTCGCCGAGTTCGGTGTCGAAATGCCAGACTACGCGCTCGTTGTTCTCGCTCTCTTTGTTGAAAGCGGGAACAAAGCCACCGGGGATGTGCTCGACCGACGTGACCGTGCCGGAGAGCGGCGCACGGTTCACGTGGACGTTGAGCGGGCTCATGAAGATCGCGACGCGGGTGCGTCCGTCCTTCCACGGCATGATGCTCTGCACCACACCGTCGGCGGGCGAGATCACGCGGCCCTGGGCGATCTCGCGCTCCGGGTCGCGGAAGAACCACAGCATGCCGGCCGCGAGGGCCGTGGCGGGTACGGCCACGGCCTTGGCGGCGCCGGAGCGGCGCGCCCGGGCCAGGCTGAGGGCTGCGGTGGCAACGGTCGGGAGAAGCCACGGCGATGCTCCGCGCGCGAGGCGTACGCCGGCCAGGCTGTCGCGTGGTGCAGAGGTTTGGCTGTGGGGCATGGATGACCTTCGTAGCGGATGATGCCGCGCTTCGACGGGGGACGGCGGCTTTCCGGCGATCGTACCGGGCGCGGACCGCAACTCGGCAAGCCAGGAAGCTGAGTCGGCGGCCGAACTGTCTTGACGGGGTGTGATCTTCTTCGCGAAGAAAACACCCCGTAAACGGACAACTAGCCCTGGAGTCGATACTCTTCGAGCAGTCGGCGACCGATGATCATTTTCTGGATTTCGGCGGTGCCTTCACCGATCAGCAGCATCGGAGCCTCACGATACAGGCGCTCGATCTCGTACTCCTTGGAGAAGCCGTAGCCGCCGTGGATCCGGAACGCATCTTCTACGACTTCCTTGCAGTACTCCGACGCGAGGTACTTCGCCATGCCCGCTTCGAGGTCGTTTCGCTGGCCGGAGTCCTTTTTGCGTGCCGCGTTCACCATCA
The DNA here is from genome assembly GCF_042896945.1 of Streptomyces sp. NPDC001222. Taxonomy (NCBI): domain Bacteria; kingdom Bacillati; phylum Actinomycetota; class Actinomycetes; order Kitasatosporales; family Streptomycetaceae; genus Streptomyces; species Streptomyces sp. NPDC001222. The sequence continues at coordinate 42,115 of NZ_JBIAXT010000046.1, read as the reverse complement.
TGGCGTGCGCGGCCTCCACCTTGGTGGCCATTTCCGCCAGCTTGAACTGAATCGCCTGGTGCTGGGCGATCGGCTTGCCGAAGGTGTGCCGCTGCTGCGCGTACGAAACGCCCAGCTCGAAGGCACGCTGAGCGACACCGCAGCCACGCGCCGCGACATTCACCCGGCCGACCTCGACTCCGTCCATCATTTGGTAAAACCCTCGGCCGGTGACCCCGCCGAGCACCCGATCGGCCGGAATGCGCAGACCGTCCATGATGAGTTCCGTGGTGTCGACACCCTTGTAACCCATCTTGTCGATCTTCCCGGGGATGGTGAGGCCCGGGCGGACCTCGCCGAAGCCGGGCTCCTTCTCGACCAGGAAGGTCGTCATCGACTTGTGCGGCGCGGTGCCCTCGGGGTGGCCTTCGTCACTCCGGACGAGCACCGCGACGAGCGAGGACGTGCCGCCGTTCGTCAGCCACATCTTCTGGCCGGTCAGCACGTACTCGTCGCCGTCCCTGACCGCCTTGGACGTGATCGCCGACACGTCGGAGCCGAGCGCGGGCTCTGACATCGAGAAGGCGCCGCGGATCTCGCCGAGGGCCATCTTCGGCAGGAAGTGGTCCTTCTGCTCCTGCGTGCCGTGCTGCTTGAGCATGTACGCCACGATGAAGTGCGTGTTGATGATGCCGGAGACCGACATCCAGCCGCGGGCGATCTCCTCCACGCACAGCGCGTACGTCAGGAGCGACTCGCCCAGGCCCCCGTACTCCTCGGGGATCATCAGACCGAACAGGCCCAGCTCCTTGAGGCCGTCGACGATCTGCTGCGGGTACTCGTCGCGGTGCTCCAGCTCGGTCGCGACCGGGATGATCTCCTTGTCCACGAAGTCGCGGACGGTGGAGAGGATCTCCTGCTGGACGTCTGTCAGACCGTGGGTCTGGGCGAGACGGCTCATCACTTCTCCTGGGACTTCAGCTCCGGGCGGCCGGGCTGCTCGCCGCCGCGCTCCTTGATGTACGTCTCGGTGGGCACCATCACCTTGCGGCGGAAGACGCACACGAGTGTGCCGTCCTGCTTGTAGCCCTTGGTCTCGACATGGACGATGCCGCGGTCGTTCTTCGACTTCGACGGCCACTTGTCGAGCACGGTCGTCTCACCGTAGATGGTGTCGCCGTGGAAGGTCGGCGCCACGTGCTTGAGCGACTCGATCTCCAGGTTGGCGATCGCCTTGCCGGAGATGTCCGGGACGGACATGCCGAGCAGCAGCGAGTAGACGTAGTTGCCCACGACGACGTTCCGGCCGAAGTCCGTCGTCTTCTCCGCATAGTTCGTGTCCATGTGGAGGGGGTGGTGGTTCATGGTGAGAAGGCAGAACAGGTGGTCGTCGTACTCCGTGACCGTCTTGCCGGGCCAGTGCTTGTACGTGGCCCCGACCTCGAACTCCTCGTAGGTCCGTCCGAACTGCATGACGCTCAGGCCTCCGGGATCTCGAACGTGCTGGTGCGCTGCATGCCGGCCGCCCGGCCCTTGCCCGCGATGACCAGCGCCATCTTGCGGCTCGCCTCGTCGATCATCTCGTCGCCGAGCATCGCGGAGCCCTTCTTGCCGCCGGCCTCGGACGTGTAGTAGTCGTACGCGTCCAGGATCAGCTCGGCGTGGTCGTAGTCCTCCTGGGAGGGCGAGAACACCTCGTTGGCGGCGTCCACCTGACCCGGGTGGAGCACCCACTTGCCGTCGAAGCCGAGCGCGGCGGCGCGGCCGGCGACCTCGCGGAAGCCGTCGACGTTGCGGATCTGAAGGTAGGGGCCGTCGATCGCCTGGAGGTTGTTGGCGCGGGCGGCCATCAGGATCTTCATCAGGATGTAGTGGTAGGCGTCCGCCGGGTAGCCGGGCGGCTGCTCGCCCACGACCAGCGACTTCATGTTGATCGACGCCATGAAGTCGGCGGGGCCGAAGATGATGGTCTCGACACGCGGGGAGGCCTGCGCGATCGCGTTGACGTTGTTCAGGCCCTGCGCGTTCTCGATCTGCGCCTCGATACCGATGCGGCCGACCTCGAAGCCCATCGTCTTCTCGATCTGGGTGAGCAGGAGGTCGAGCGCGACGACCTGCTCGGCGTTCTGCACCTTCGGCAGCATGATGCAGTCGAGGTTCGGGCCCGCGCCCTCGACCACCGTCACGACGTCGCGGTACGTCCACTCGGTCGTCCAGTCGTTCACCCGTACGACCCGCGTCTTGCCCGTCCAGTCGCCCTCGTTGAGGAACTTGACGACGGTGTGCCGCGCCTCGGGCTTGGCCAGCGGCGCGCACGCGTCCTCCAGGTCCAGGAAGACCTGGTCGGCGGGGAGGCCCTGCGCCTTCTCCAGGAAGCGGGGGTTCGAGCCCGGAACGGCCAGGCAGGAGCGCCGCGGGCGAAGGCGGTTGACAGGGGTCTTCATGCGGGGACCTCCAGAGGGTCGAGCTTGTTCGCTTTCCGGATCTCGTCGACGATACGGCCGATGATCCCGGTGATGTCGAAGTCCTTCGGGGTGAAGACCGCCGCCACTCCGGCGGCCCTGAGCTGTTCGGCGTCGGCGTTGGGGATGATCCCGCCGGCGATGACGGGTATGTCGGCCGCACCGGCCTCCCGGAGCCGCTCCAGCACGTCGGGCACCAGCTGCGCGTGCGAGCCGGAGAGGATCGACAGCCCGACCGCGTGCACGTCCTCCGCGAGGGCCGCGTCCACGATCTGCTCCGGCGTCAGCCGGATGCCCTGGTAGACCACCTCGAACCCGGCGTCACGGGCCCGTACGGCGATCTGCTCGGCGCCGTTGGAGTGCCCGTCCAGGCCCGGCTTGCCGACCAGGAAGCGGAGCTTGCCGACTGCGAGGTCCCGGGCCGTCAGTTCCACCTTGCGGCGCACCTTGGCCATCGCCGTGCCCTCCTCGGCGGTCACCGCGACCGGCGCGGAGGACACGCCCGTGGGGGCGCGGAACTCGCCGAACACCTCGCGCAGGGCGCCGGCCCACTCGCCGGTCGTGACGCCGGCGCGGGCGCACTCCAGGGTGGCCTCCATGAGGTTCTCGGTGCCCTTGGCCGCCTCCTTCAGCCGCTCCAGCGCCTTGCAGGGGCGCGGGTGGTTGAACGGCGGCTGGTAACGGGTGTCCCGCCACGCCTGCAGCGAGGCGATGACGCGGGCCTCGACCGCCGGGTCGACCGTCTGGATCGCGGTGTCCAGATCGGCCGTGAGCGGGTTCGGCTCCGTGGTCTCGAAGATGTTGACGCCGATGATCTTCTCTTCGCCGGACTCGATCCGGGCCCGGCGCTCGGCGTGCGACGCCACGAGCTGCGACTTGAGGTAGCCCGACTCGACGGCGGCCATGGCGCCGCCCATCTCCTGGATCCGCTCGATCTCGGCGAGCGACTCCTCGACCAGCCCCCTCACCTTGGTCTCGATGACCGTGGAGCCCTCGAAGATGTCGTCGTACTCCAGCAGATCGCTCTCGTGCGCGAGCACCTGCTGGATGCGCAGCGACCACTGCTGGTCCCAGGGCCGGGGCAGGCCCAGCGCCTCGTTCCAGGCGGGGAGCTGCACGGCGCGGGCGCGTGCGTCCTTGGAGAGGGTCACGGCCAGCATCTCCAGCACGATCCGCTGGACGTTGTTCTCCGGCTGCGCCTCGGTCAGCCCCAGGGAGTTGACCTGGACGCCGTAGCGGAAGCGACGGTGCTTGGGGTTCTCGATGCCGTACCGCTCGCGCGTGATCTTGTCCCAGATACGGCCGAACGCCCGCATCTTGCACATCTCCTCGACGAAGCGGACGCCCGCGTTCACGAAGAAGGAGATACGGCCGACGACATCGCCCATGCGCTCCTGCGGCACCTGGCCGCCGTCGCGCACCGCGTCGAGTACGGCGATCGCCGTGGACATCGCGTACGCGATCTCCTGCACCGGCGTGGCGCCCGCCTCCTGCAGGTGGTAGCTGCAGATGTTGATCGGGTTCCACTTGGGGATGTGGGAGACCGTGTACGCGATCATGTCCGTCGTCAGCCGGAGCGAGGGCCCCGGCGGGAAGACGTGCGTACCGCGCGAGAGGTACTCCTTGACGATGTCGTTCTGGGTCGTGCCCTGGAGCTGGGTGATGTCCGCGCCCTGCTCCTCCGCGACGACCTGGTAGAGCGCCAGCAGCCACATGGCCGTGGCGTTGATGGTCATCGAGGTGTTCATCTGCTCCAGGGGTATGTCCTGGAACAGCCGGCGCATGTCACCGAGGTGCGCGACCGGGACCCCGACCCGGCCGACCTCGCCGCGGGCGAGGACGTGGTCGGAGTCGTAGCCGGTCTGCGTCGGCAGGTCGAACGCGACCGACAGGCCGGTCTGGCCCTTGGCGAGGTTGCGCCGGTACAGCTCGTTGGACGCCTCGGCCGTGGAGTGACCGGCGTACGTGCGCATGAGCCACGGCCGGTCCTTCTGCCTCCGGGACCCAGAGGGCTGACGCTCTGTCATCTGTTACCTCCGCTGCCCTCAGATGTTCCGGAAGCGGTTGATCGCGTCGACGTGCTGCGCGCGCATCTCCGGGTCGCGCACGCCGAGGCCTTCCTCCGGGGCGAGGCACAGGACGCCGACCTTGCCCTGGTGGAGGTTGCGGTGCACGTCGTGGGCGGCCTGGCCGGTCTCCTCCAGGGAGTACACCTTCGACAGCGTCGGGTGGATCTTGCCCTTGGCGATGAGGCGGTTGGCCTCCCAGGCCTCGCGGTAGTTGGCGAAGTGGGAGCCGATGATGCGCTTCAGGGACATCCACAGGTAGCGGTTGTCGTACTCGTGGTTGTAGCCCGAGGTGGAGGCGCAGGTGACGATCGTGCCGCCCTTGCGGGTCACGTAGACCGAGGCGCCGAAGGTCTCGCGGCCGGGGTGCTCGAAGACGATGTCGACGTCCTCACCGCCGGTCAGCTCGCGGATGCGCTTGCCGAAGCGCTTCCACTCCTTGGGGTCCTGGTTGTGCTCGTCCTTCCAGAACTTGTAGTCCTCGGCGGTGCGGTCGATGATCGCCTCGGCGCCCATCGAGCGGCAGATCTCCGCCTTGGCCGGCGAGGAGACGACACAGATGGGGTTCGCGCCGCCCGCGAGCGCGAACTGGGTCGCGTACGAGCCGAGGCCGCCGCTCGCGCCCCAGATCAGGACGTTGTCGCCCTGCTTCATCTGGGCGCCGTTGCGGGAGACCAGCTGGCGGTAGGCGGTGGAGTTGACCAGACCGGGCGCCGCGGCCTCCTCCCAGCTGAGGTGGCCGGGCTTGGGCATCAGCTGGTTCGACTTCACCAGCGCGATCTCGGCGAGGCCGCCGAAGTTGGTCTCGAAGCCCCAGATGCGCTGCTCCGGGTCGAGCATCGTGTCGTTGTGGCCGTCGGAGGACTCCAGTTCGACCGAGAGGCAGTGCGCGACGACCTCGTCGCCCGGCTTCCAGGAGTTGACGCCCGGGCCGGTGCGCAGGACCACGCCCGCGAGGTCGGAGCCGATGATGTGGTACGGGAGGTCGTGGCGCTTGGTGAGCTCGCTCAGCCGGCCGTAGCGCTCCAGGAAGCCGAACGTCGACAGCGGCTCGAAGATCGAGGTCCACACCGAGTTGTAGTTGACCGAGGAGGCCATCACGGCCACGAGGGCCTCGCCCGGGCCCAGCTCGGGCAGCGGGACGTCGTCGACATGCAGTGACTTGCGGGGGTCCTTGTCACGGGTGGTGAGCCCGGCGAACATCTCCGTCTCGTCCTTGTGCACGGTGACCGCGCGGTACGACTCGGGGAGCGGGAGAGCGGCGTAGTCGGCGGACGTGGCCGTCCCCGACTGGATCGCGTCCAGGATGTCCTTCACGGTGTTGCCTCCGGCGAAAGAGCGTCTTGAGGGGAGACGCTGAGGGTTACGTCGGTGTGCTGCTGCTGAAGAGAGAGGTGCCGTCGGTTCGGCCCGGTGGTGCTGTGGCAGCGCTTTGTGGCGCGAGAGGTGCCTGTGACGCAGGCGTCCGGGCGCGCTCGCCTGGGAGGCTTGCGGGGACAGCCGGCGTACGAAAGGTCTCTGCACGCCGGCCGCCCGGACAACACCAACGTATGGCACGGCGTGTCACCCCGCAAGGCACTGCGTGCCAGATATCTGTCTCAGATGAAATCTTTACGTAACAAATGAGCGATGATCGATCAAAGTTACTGACGAGTATGGGCAGGGCGGGCAAAAGGAACGGACCGGTGGCGGCGTCAGGCCGCCACAGGTCCGTGGTGGGTCCGGAGGACTCTTGTCGGGGCTGAAATACGCCTAGGAACGCTCCTTGAGGGCCTGCTCGATGGTCCGCATGACCTCGTCGAGCGGCGCGTCGGTCCTGGCCACCGCCACCAGTACCTCGCCCTGCGCGGTCACGGTGGCCGGAGCGGTCCGGGGGGCGGGCCCGCGGCCGGCCCCGATCCCGGTGCCGAACGTCCTGCGCACGATCGCGAAGGCATGGTCGAGCTGGGTCTCGACGTCCCCCTGGCCGCCGGCCCGCAGCCAGCGCCGCAGGACATGGTTGTGGGCGGTGACGACCGCCGACGCGGCGACCTCCGCCAGCAGCGGATCGTCGTTCGCGTCGTCGTCGTGCGCGTGCTCGTCGAAGTGGCCCAGCAGATAGCGGGTGAACAGGCGCTCGTAGCGGGCCACCGAGGCGATCTCCGCCTCCCGCAGGGTCGGCACCTCGCGGGTGAGCTTGTAACGCTGCACGGAGATCTCCGGCCGTGCCGCGTACATCTTCATCACTTCCTTGATGCCGCGGCACACGGTGTCCAGCGGGTGCTCGTGCGCGGGCGCGGCGTTGAGCACCGCCTCGGCGCGGACCAGAGTGTCGTCGTGGTCGGGGAAGATGGCCTCTTCCTTGGAACGGAAGTGGCGGAAGAAGGTGCGCCGGGCGACCCCGGCTGCCGCCGCGATCTCGTCGACGGTGGTCGCTTCGTACCCTTTGGTGGCGAACAGCTCCATCGCCGCGGCCGCCAGTTCTCGGCGCATCTTGAGCCGCTGGGCGGCGGCGCGGCTGCCTGCGGCACTCTCCGGCGCGTCGGGCGTAGCTGGTGTACGTGAGGACTTGGCGGGCTGGGACATGACCCGAACGTACTGCATGTGCGCAGGATGGCGCGCATGTCCCGGGTTCCCCCCGCCCCGCGCGGGCGGGGGGTCACCTTGGGGATCGAGCAGTCCGCCCCAGTCGGCGCCGCCTTGGAACCACTCGCCGGGCCGGTCAGCGCTTGGCATATTCGCGGAAGCCGCGGCCGGTCTTGCGGCCGAGGCAGCCCGCGGCCACCAGGTGTTCCAGCAGCGGCGCGGGCGCGAGGCCCGGGTCGCGGAACTCGCGGTGCAGGACCTTCTCGATGGCGAGCGAGACGTCCAGACCGACCACGTCGAGCAGTTCGAACGGCCCCATCGGGTAGCCGCCGCCCAGCTTCATCGCCGCGTCGATGTCGTCGAGGGACGCGTAGTGCTCCTGCACCATCTTCACCGCGTTGTTGAGGTACGGGAACAGCAGCGCGTTCACGATGAATCCGGCGCGGTCGCCGCAGTCCACCGGGTGCTTCCTGATCGACACGCACAGCTCGCGAACCGTCGAGTGCACATCGTCCGCGGTCAGCACCGTACGGACCACCTCGACCAGCTTCATGGCCGGCGCCGGGTTGAAGAAGTGCATGCCGATCACGTCCTGCGGACGCGAGGTGGCGCGGGCACAGGCGACGACGGGCAGGGAGGAGGTGGTGGTCGCGAGGATCGCGCCGGGCTTGCAGACCTTGTCGAACGTGGCGAACAGCTGCTGCTTGATCTCCAGGTCCTCGGCGACGGCCTCCAGGGCCAGGTCGACGTCGGCGAAGTCGTCGTAGCTGCCCGTCGGCCGGATCCGGTCGAGCGTCTGCGCGGCCGCCTCGGCCGTCATCCGGCCCTTGTCGACGGAGCGTGCCAGCGACTTGCCGATCCGGGCCTTCGCGACCTGTGCCTTCTCCTCGGTGCGGGCGGCGATGACCACTTCGTGACCGGCCTTGGCGAAGACCTCGGCGATCCCGGACGCCATGGTGCCGGAACCGGCGACGCCGACCGAGCGGACCTGGCGGCCCGGGGTCCGGGCGCCGTCCGTGAGGGGCGTCAGCGCGTCCCGCACGACGGTCGGGCTGCCGGGCGCCTCGTAGGTGTAGAAGCCGCGCCCCGACTTGCGGCCGGTCAGACCCGCCTCGCTGAGCTGCTTGAGGATCGGCGCGGGCGCGTGCAGCCGGTCGTGGGAGGCCGCGTACATGGCCTCCAGCACGGTGCGCGCGGTGTCGACGCCGATCAGGTCGAGCAGGGCGAGCGGGCCCATGGGCAGGCCGCAGCCCAGCCGCATCGCGGCGTCGATGTCCTCGCGGGAGGCGTACCTCGCCTCGTACATCGCGGCGGCCTGGTTGAGGTAGCCGAACAGCAGGCCGTCGGCGACGAATCCGGGCCGGTCGCCGACCGCGACGGGCTCCTTGCCCAGGTCGAGGGCGAGGTTGGTGACCGCGGTGACGGCGCCGGGCGCGGTCAGCACGGAGGAGACGACCTCGACCAGCTTCATGGCCGGTGCCGGATTGAAGAAGTGCAGTCCGAGGACCCGCTCGGGACGGGCCGAGTCGGCCGCGAGCCGGGTGACGGAGAGGGCGTTGGTGCCGGTGGCGAGGATGGCGTCCGGGCGCACGATGCCGTCGAGGGCGCTGAGGACCTGCTGCTTGATCTCGTACGACTCCGGGACCACCTCGATGACCAGGTCGGCCTCCGCGGCCGCCCGCAGGTCGGTGAAGGTGCGGAAGCGGGCGAGGGCGTCCTCGCGCTCCTGCTCGGTCAGGCGGCCCCGGCTCACGGCGCGGGCGGTGGCGGCGTCCAGCGCGGTGACGGCCTTGGTGGCCGCGGCCTCGCTGATGTCGATGCCGACGACCTCGCGGCCGGCCCGGGCCAGCACCTCGGCGATGCCGGTGCCCATCGTGCCGAGACCGACCACGGCAATGGTCTTGAGCGGGGACAGAGGGGTGTCGGACAGGGGAGTGGCCATCGCGGGACTCCAGGAATGAGGTGACGGCTGAGGGACGCGGCTGGATACGCCGAGAGGCGCACACAGTGCGGAAAACGCGGGTGTCTGCCGGGCTGACGAGCGCACACGCCCGGTGAGTCCACGGACGTGCACACGTCCGGGAGCGGTGATCCGACCGGCCCTGTCCCGGAGCCGGGTCGTACTGAGGTACGCGATGTACCGAACCGACCGCCCTCCCCTGCCTGACGGCGTGGGAGGTGCTTCTTGCGATGGCTGCGTCACCAAACCACCACAAGCCGCGAGTGGGTGACTCGCTCGATTGAGCTTAACCCGTGGGTAACGAGCGCGCCACCCCTCGACTTTGTGATGTAGGTCCCGAGGTTCGGTCGGCGCCCCTACTCTCTGGTCCATGGACGAAGCGTTGCGATCGCTCACGGAGCGTTTACGGGCCGAGGCCGGCTCCTCGCCCGGGTACGGACGGCTCGTCGCCACGGACGGGCTCGATGAGCTGGCCGCGGTGCTGACCGAGCCCGGACAGCCGCTGTGGGCCCGGGAGCTGGCGGCCTTCCGGCTGGGTGTCGCGGGGGACCGCAGGGCTTTCGAGACGCTGGTTCTTCTGCTCAACCATCGTGATCCCCAGCGGTGTGCGTCGGCCGCCCACGCCCTGGCCCGGCTCGGCGATCCGCGCACCGCCCGCGCTGCGGCCGCCCTCGCCACCAACGAACTCCGCGTCGCCTACGCGCTCCACCCCGTACGCCTGCTCGCCGCACTGCGCGCCCCCGAGTCCGTGCCCGCGCTGATCACCACCCTGCAGCGCAGACTGCGACCGCACGATCCGTACCGGAAAGTGGCGCTCGCATGTGTGGAGGGGCTCGGCGAACTGGGCGATGCCCGTGCCAGACCCGTGCTGAGCGAGGCGCTCGCCCATCCGGCGCTCGCCCAGGCCGCGGTGCACGCGCTCGCACGCATCCCCGCGGAGCGCTGAGCCTCAACTCCGGAGCGGCAGCGCGGCCGTGTACCGGACCTCGGGCACAGCCACCCCGTGAAACCCGTGCTGAGCGAGGCGCTCGCCCATCCGGCGCTTGCCCAGGCCGCGGTGCACGCGCTCGCACGCATCCCCGCGGAGCGCTGAGCCTCAACTCCGGAGCGGCAGCGCGGCCGTGTACCGGACCTCGGGCACAGCCACCCCGTGAACCTCGAACGACTCCTCGGCGTCGTCGGCCCGGAATCCGGCCCGCTCGTAGAAGTGCCGGGCGAGGACGTTGCCCTTGAGCACCCACAGATGCATTCGGGGGTGTCCGGCCGCCGTGCACCTGCGGGCCGCCTCCGTGAGCAGGGCGCGTCCGATACCGCTCCCGAGCAGGCCGGGGGCCACATAGAGCGCGTACAACTCGGCGTCCCCGGTGCGGACCTCGCCCTCCCGGTACGGTCCGTGCGCGGCCCACCCGACCGTCTCGCCGCCGCGTTCGGCCACCAGGTCCACCGCCCGGCCGTCCCCCTGCGCGAGACGGGCGCGGCGCTGTTCGGCGTCGGCGTCCACGTCGAGTGTGTCGAGATACGACTGGGGGACCAGCCCCCGGTAGGCGGTCCGCCAGCCGCCGACACGGATCTCGCTCACGCGTCGGCAGTCGGCGAACGTCATGTCGCGGATGCGCAGCCGGCCGTCCATGACGGAACCGTAGACGGGTACGGCCGCGCCGGGCCACGGGATATCCCGGCAGCGGCACGGGCTGCCCCGGCAGCGCCACGGGTTATTCGGGCAGCACCGCGAACGCCTCGATCTCCATCAGGAACTCGGGGCCCACCAGCGCCGCCACCTGCACCGCCGACGAGGCCGGCAGACGGTCCCCGGGTATGTGCGCGGCGCGGGCCGCGCGGATCGCCGGCAGATATGCCATGTCCGTGACGAAGCAGGTGAGTTTGACCACGTCGTCGAACGTGGCCCCGGCTGCGGCCAGGCAGCGGCGCAGATTCTCGAAGACCTGCCGGGCCTGTGCCGCCGGATCTCCCTCGCCGACGGGCTTTCCGTCCTCGTCCAGCGCCAGCTGGCCGGAGATCGCGACGAAGCGTCCGGTGCCCATGACTACATGCGTGTACGCGGCGGCAGGGGCGACCCCGTCGGGGGCGGGGATTCGGGTCAGCTCACTCATGGGTCCATGGTGGACCACGAGTCTGACAACGCCCCCGACGTGCCGGGCGGTCCGCTCAGCCGCGGTAGCCCAGCAGGCCGTGCAGCGTCGAACCGCGCTCGGAGGCACCGGCCGCCTTGGTGGTCTTCGGTTCGGGGTCGGGCAGCTTCGGGCACATCGCGTCGATTCCGCCGGCCGCGCGCGGCACGGTGCCGGCGGTGAGATACGTCGCGAGGTACTTGTCGAGGCAGGCGTTCCCGCTCAGCGAGATGCCGTGGTTGCCGCCGCCCTCCTCCACCACCAGGCTGGAGCCGCGCAGCAGTTGATGCATCGTCACACCGCCGTGGTAGGGGGTGGCGGCGTCGTTGGTCGCCTGGAACAGCAGTGTCGGCGGCAGCGCGTCGTTGGCCACGTTCACCGGCCGTAGCGAGGTCGTCGGCCAGAAGGCGCACGGTGCGTTGTACCAGGTGTTGTTCCAGGTCATGAACGGTGCCTTGTCGTACACCGCCCAGCTGTCCTTGCGCCACTGCGCCCAGTCGCGCGGCCAGTAGGTGTCACGGCACTGCACCGCGGCGTAGATGCTGTAGCCGTTGTCGCCCGAGGCGGGGACCGCGCCCAGGGTGCGGTAGGCGTCGACCAGCGGCCCGGAGTTCCCGTCGTTCACATAGGCTGCGAACGCGGTGGCCAGGCGCGGCCAGTAGCCGTTGTAGTAGCCGCCCGGCATGTAGGTGTCCTCCAGTTCGGAGGCGCCCACCGTGTTCTGTGCGGGGCTCTTGGCCAGCGCCGCCCGCATCGCGTACCACTTGGCCTCGACCACGGCCGGGTCGGTGCCGAGCCGGTAGGTGGTGTCGTTGCGGGCGACCCAGGCCAGGAAGGCCAGATGACGGTCGTTGAACGCGTAGTCCTGTTGGATGTTGTCGTCGTACCAGACGCCCGTGGGATCGACGATCGAGTCGAGCACCAGGCGGCGCACCCGCTGCGGGAACAGCCTGGCGTAGACCGCGCCCAGGTAGGTGCCGTAGGAGTAGCCGAAGTAGCTCACCTTGTCGGCCCCGAGCGCCTGCCGGATCGTGTCCAGGTCCCGGGCGGCACTGATCGTGTTGATGTAGGGCAGCACGCTCGCGTACTTCAGGGCGCAGTCCCGGGCGAAGCCCGTGGCCCGGTCGAGATTGGCCAGCTCCAGCGCGGGCGTGCTGGGCACCGAGTCGGGGCGCACCGGGTCGAAGTGGCCGGGACGGCAGTTCAGGGCCGGCTCGCTCTTGCCCACGCCCCGCGGGTCGAAGCCGATGACGTCGTACTGCGCCGCCACTGCCTTGGGCAGCGCGGACGCGACGAATCCGGCGAGCTTCAGACCGCTGCCGCCGGGCCCGCCCGGGTTGACCAGCAGCGGCCCCCGAGATGTCTTCGCGGTGTGCGGGACGCGCGACAGCGCCACCGTGATCTGCCGTCCGCGCGGATCGGCGTAGTCGAGCGGCATCGTCACGGACCCGCACTGGAGCGTCGGATGCGTGGCGGTGCCGCAGTTCTTCCAGGAGAGTTCGGCCGCTTGCGCGGTGTCCGCGGGGCGCGGCGGGGTCGCGTCGGCCGGGACCGCGGTGAGCATCCCGGCGACCATGACGGCGGCACCGCACAGCGCGGCTGCGCCTTTTCTCATTTCAGTCCTCCCAGGACGGAGGGGGTGGACCACGGCTGTCAGGTCCTCGCCGCATGGTCCCGGAAAGAGCCGCCCGAAAGAGCGTGTTCTGACGGCACTTGACCCAATCGGGTAGCCGGAAGCGCTCGGATGCCCTGCGGCGCGGTCACAGGAGGGAGAGCTGGGTGGGCCCGGTGACGGCCGGCTCGGTCGGCGTGGGGCCGGGCCCGGCATGGGCGGACGCCACGGGCTCGGGCCGTCTGATCCGCCGCGGCATCCCCGGCGGCGTGGGTCCGATGCCGTACTCCCGTGCCAGTTCGTGCACCTGACGGGTGATCCGGCGCTGATACCACTTCGGGGCGTAGGCGCCCTCCGCGTACAGTCGCTCGTAACGGCGTACGAGCCAGGGGTGCCGCTGCTGCAGCCAGGCCATGAACCACTCGCGGGCGCCCGGGCGCAGATGCAGCACCAGCGGGGTCACCGACGTGGCCCCGGCGGCGGCGATCGCCTTCACGGTGGCGCGCAGTTGGGCCGGATGGTCGCCGAGGAACGGGATCACAGGGGCCATCAGCACACCGCAGCCGATGCCGTGCTCGCTGAGGGTGCGCACCACGTCCAGACGCCGCTCCGGGGCGGGGGTGCCCGGTTCGACGGTGCGCCACAGCTCCTGGTCCACGAAGCCGACGGAGACGGAGATGCCGACGTCGGTGACCTCCGACGCCTGCTTGAGCAGATCGAGGTCGCGCAGGATCAGGGTGCCCTTGGTGAGGATGGAGAAAGGGTTCGCATGGTCGAGCAGGGCCGAGATGATGCCCGGCATCAGCCGGTAGCGGCCCTCGGCACGCTGGTAGCAGTCGACGTTGGTGCCCATCGCGATGTGCTCGCCGCGCCAGCGGCGCGAGCCGAGATGGGTGCGCAGCAACTCCGGGGCGTTGACCTTCACCACGATCTGGGAGTCGAAGCCGAGTCCCGTGTCGAGGTCCAGATAGCTGTGCGTCTTGCGCGCGAAGCAGTACACGCACGCGTGCGTACACCCTCGATACGGGTTGACCGTCCACTCGAACGGCATACGGGAGGCGCCCGGCACCCGGTTCACGATCGAGCGGGCCCGGACCTCGTGGAAGGTGATACCGCGGAACTCCGGGGTGTCGAAGGTGCGAGTCGTGACCGTGTCCGCGTCGAACAGCGCGGCGTCACGGGGCGTGGCGGGGTTCTCGGCCAGATGGTCCCAGCGCATGGGCACCTCCTAGGTAGCACTGGCCACAGAATAGAACACACGTTCCCATGATCGCGAGGGGGATTCGATCGGAGGTTCGATTCTCTGATCTGTCGGCTCTGACCTGCTGTTCTTCTCCGGGCACCCCGGACCGGATGACCGCGCGATGGCTGGGGCGGCGCGTCCATCGTCCCCCGTGACGCGATCTGCGGCATTGCGGAGGGGAAATGCGCTTACAAGGCGAATCGTTCCGCTGGGGGAGCGTCTCCGTGCGGTGTTCCCAAGCGGAAGGAGCCGGCGGAATGGCCGACCGGAAGCAGATCAGGGGGCGTCGGTGCGGATCTCTTCGGGATCCAGGACCAATGTGTGGGGTCTCGACGCGGCAGGCGACATCTACCGCTACACAGGCCACCTGCCGGGCCGACCCGCCCGCGCCTCACGGATCAGTGCGCCGCCCGAACGCTTCACGCGGCACGACGGCGCACCGTCTGGACCGACGACCCGCGCGGCTGGTCCTCGGCGGCGACTGCACTACGTTGCGCTCGCCGAGGGGCGCCTGTCCCGTCCCGGCGAGTCGCTGCGAGAAGCTCCCGGCGCCGCTCGGTCGTGTCAGTCCTTACCGCTGCCGTACGGCCTGGTCAGTATCTCCAGGTTGTGTCCGTTCGGGTCGTCGAAGTACGCCCCGCGGCCGCCGTCGTTGTGGTTGATCTCGCCGGGGTGGTGGTGGTGCGGGTCGGCCCAGTAGGTCAGGCCCGCCTGGCGGACACGGGTGAAGATCGTGTCGAAGTCGTCCTCGGAGACGAGGAACGCATAGTGCTGCGGGGTGATCGACTCGTCCGTGTCCATGTAGTCCAGCGTCACGCCGTTCGGCATCTGCACCGGGACGAACGGACCGTACTCCGGTGCCACCTCCAGACCCAGCAGATCCGCGAGGAACCGTGCGGACGCCTGCTTGTCGTGCGCGGCGACGATCGTGTGGTTGAGTTCGACTGCCATCGGTCGGCCTCCATCCCCCTGTGTGGCAGAACCACTGTCCACGCTAGCAACCGCCCGGCCCGGCGCCATCGGTCTCTGGTCCCGTTCCGCTCCGCCCAGCGACCGAGGCCGGGGCCGATATCGATACCGATACCGATACCGAGACGGAGAGCCAGGGGCGCCTCTCGCCCTACCCGGCCTGCCCGGTCGCCGCCCATAGGATGGCCGTCCCGGCCTGCCGCCCCGGCGCGCGGCCCGCGTTCGTGGCCGAGATCCTCGCCGACGCCGGAACTGACGTGACGCTGATGAAAGGCATCGAGCGTGGCACGTGGCTGCGGCCCGGCCGGACCATCACCGACGTCACCGGTGTCGGTGCGGAGCGGGTCGTGGTGCTCTCGGGGCCGAACCTGGCGCGCGAGCTGACACGAACCGGAAGCGGTCGAGCCCCGGTTGCCGGCGAACGAGTGGCTGAGGCGCACGACGAGGGCCGAGGACACCCCTCACCGCCGTACGCCGGGCGGTCGCTCAGGTGCATGAGCGTGGCTACTTCTTCGACAAGGACACCGGGATGCGGGGCGTTCTCGGGAATGGCCGCGCCGGTCCCGTCGAGGACCACGGACCCGTACATGGCCATGACCATCTCGGCGATCAACGACCGGCTTCCCCCTTCGCGTGTCGACGAGCCGGCCCCCTTGCTGTTGGAGGCGGCCCGGGAGATCACCGCGTTCATTCGGTGAGCGAGCGGGCGGGCGGCGGGCTCAGGGCTTTCGTCCGCAGGGCGCCGCCTCGAAGCGGTGCGGTGTCGCCGGCCGCGGCGTGGATTCGATCAGGTGAGATTCGGTCACGTGTTTGACTTTTTGGGTGCATCGTCTCTGACCTGCTGTTTTTCCTGGGTGGCAGCCAAGAGAGGTGAGTGCGCTGGGGCGTGGTCGGCGCGTCCACCGTCGTCCCTGCCGGGATCTGCGTCATAACGGACGGGTGGAGACGTCGAAACCGTCGCAGCCCCTGTCCGCGGGCGTGCGCCCCCTTACCCTGGACGCCGCGGGCGTCACCCTGTCCTGTCTGCTCGCCGAGCCACCGGACGGACAGCCGCGGGCCACCGTGATCGCCGTGCACGGCGGTGGCATGACGGCCGGCTACTTCGACGGACAGGCCCACCCCGACCTGTCCCTGCTGACACTCGGCGCCCGGCTCGGCTTCACCGTGCTCGCCCTCGACCGGCCCGGCTACGGACTGTCCGCCGGACAACTCCCCGCAGGCCAGACGCTGGCCGAGCAGGTCGAGGTGCTGGACGAGGTCATGGACGGGTTCGCGCAGCGGCATGCCACGGGCGCGGGGTTCTTTCTGCTGGCCCACTCCTACGGCGGCAAACTCGCCCTCCTCACCGCCGCGCACACCCACCGGCCGCTCGCCGTGGACGTGTCGGGCTGCGGCTACCGCTACGACATCGAACCGGCCGAGCTGCCCCGGGTCCTCAGCCGATCCTCCTGGGGGCGCAACTGGGGGCCGCTGCGGCTGTATCCGCCGGACACCTTCCGCTCGCTCGGCGCTCTGGTGGCCCCCATGCCGGTGCGTGAGGCGGACGAAGTCGCCCGCTGGCCGGGCATCTTCGACGACATCGCGGCCCGCGTCCGGGTCCCGGTGCGCATGACCTTCGCCGAGCACGAGGCATGGTGGCTGCACGGGGAGCGGGACGTCGCGGAGATCACCGCCCGGCTGACCGGGGCCCCCGCGCTCCGGGTCGAGCACCAGCCGGACGCCGGCCACAACATCAGCCTGGGCTGGGCGGCACGCTCGTACCATCTGCGCGCCCTGGGCTTCTTCGAGGAGTGTCTCGCTACGCTCCGGGCCCGGCGCCGCCGTCCGGGCACGACCGACCGTCCGGTACCGGCGGTCCCGTCCGCCACCGCGCCCGGGGTGTGATGGGATGGCGGACACCCCATCAGACGTACAGGAAGAGGATGGTCATGGCGCAGGTCGAGGCCACGACGGAGCGGATCATCGCGGCGGACGCGGAGACGGTGTTCGACACCCTCGCCGACTACAGCGGCGCCCGCGCGCGACTGCTGCCCGAGCAGTTCAGCGAGTACGAGGTGCGCGAGGGCGGCGACGGCGAGGGCACCCTCGTGCACTGGAAGCTCCAGGCCACCAGCAAGCGCGTCCGTGACTGCCTGCTCGAGGTCAGCGAGCCGACCGACGGCGAGCTGGTCGAGAAGGACCGCAACTCCTCCATGGTGACCACCTGGCGGGTCACCCCGGCCGGAGAGGGCAAGTCCCGGGTCGTCGTGACCACCACTTGGAAGGGCGCCGGCGGCATCGGCGGCTTCTTCGAGAAGACGTTCGCGCCCAAGGGCCTCGCCCGGATCTACGACGCGGAACTCGCGAAGCTGGCCGCCGAGGTGGAGAAGTGACCCAGACGCCGGCCTGACGCGGGCGGCCCCGTGACGCGGGTGGTGCGTGTCGCCGGTGACGCCGGTGGTGCGTACGGCCGGTGACGCCGGTGGTGCGTACGGCCGGTGGTGCGTGTCGCCCGTGACGCCGGTGGTGCGTGTCGCCCGTGACGCCGATGGTGCGTGTCGCCCGTGACGCCGATGGTGCGTGATGCCCGTGACGCGGGTGGTGCGTGATGCCCGTGACGCGGGTGGTGCGTGTCGCCGGTGACGCAGGTGGTGCGTGTCGCCGGTGACGCCGGTGGTGCGTGTCGCCCGTGACGCCGGTGGCCCCGTGAACCCGGCGTGAAGCGACGCCGTACGCGACCGGCGTAAGCCGTCTGCTTCGTCGTGACCCCTTGTGCGCTCCGGGGCGCCAAATCCCGATTCCGAGCCCCCGGAGCGCACTCCGTCAGTCGTCCGGCTGAATCTCACGCTCACCGTTTCGAGTGGTTTTCCGCATGGCGTGCTTGTACGCCGTAGGGCTCCGACCGGCGGATACCTCCGGACCGCTCCGTTCCGCGGCAACTCGCCGCGCTTGAACCAGTTGTCGCGCAATGCGAGAAATGGGCGGCGCAGCGGCGACGAGGGGAGCGGATACGTGGGCGGGACGACGGTGATGGACGTGGACAGCGAGCGGGCCCTGCCGCCCGGGCTCCTGGACGCGCTTCAGGAGCCCGCCGCTGCCGAACGCCCCGTGGCGCTCGCACCCGGCCGGGTGCGCCTCGTCTTCGTCGGGCTGATGCTCGCGCTGCTGCTCGCGGCCCTCGACCAGATGATCGTGGCCACCGCGCTTCCGAAGATCGTCGGCGAACTGCACGGCCTGGACCGGATGTCCTGGGCCATCACGGCCTATCTGCTGACCTCCACCGTGGGACTGCCGGTCTACGGCAAGGGCGGGGACCTGTTCGGCCGCAAGGGCGTGTTCCAGTTCGCGATCGCCGTGTTCGTCCTCGGATCCGCGCTCGCGGGCCGGGCCGGGACCATGGACCAGCTGATCGCCTTCCGCGCCGTCCAGGGCATCGGGGCCGGCGGGCTGATGATCGGTGTGCAGGCGATCATCGCCGATATCGTCCCGCCCCGTGAACGCGGCCGGTTCATGGGCCTGATCGGCGCCGTCTTCGGCCTCGCCTCGGTCGCCGGACCGCTGCTGGGCGGTTACTTCACCGACCATCTCTCCTGGCGCTGGTGCTTCTACATCAACGTGCCCTTCGGTCTGATCACCCTGGCCGTGGTCACCGTGGTGCTGAAACTGCCGAAGCCCGCGGCGAAGGGCCGCCGGCTCGACGTGCCCGGCACCCTGCTGCTGGCGTCCGCCTCCACCTGCCTGGTGCTGCTGACCAGTTGGGGCGGCACCGAGTACGCGTGGGGGTCACACGTCATCCTGGGACTCGGCGCGGGAGCGGTCGTCGCGATCGCCCTCTTCCTGATCGCCGAGCGGTTCGCCGGCGAACCCCTCATCCCGCTGCGGCTGTTCCGCGACTCCGTCTTCAACATCACCGCCCTGGTGGGCCTGGTGGTCGGAGTGGCGCTGTTCGGCGCCGCCAGCTATCTGCCCACCTTCCTCCAGATGGTCGACGGGGCGAGCGCCACGGAGTCCGGGCTGCTGATGCTGCCGATGATGGCGGGGATCGTCGGCGCGTCCGTGATCGGCGGGCAACTCGTGAGCCACACCGGCCGGTACAAGGTGTTCCCGGTCCTCGGCACCGCCGTGGCGGCCGTCGGCATGTGGCTGCTGTCCCGGCTCGACGTGGACACGCCCCGGCTGCAGTACAGCGTGTGGATGGCGGTCCTCGGGGCAGGCATCGGCATGGTCATGCCGGTGCTGGTCCTCGCCGTGCAGAACTCGGTGCGCCCCGCCGACCTCGGTACCGCGACCAGCGCCAACAACTACTTCCGGCAGATCGGCGGAAGCGTGGGGGCGGCCGTCTTCGGCACTCTGTTCGCGAACCGCCTCACCGACGCGCTGGCGCAACGCCTCCCGCCGCACCTGGGCACCCGGCTGCCCGACCCCGAGTCCATCACCCCACAGCTCGTCCACGCGCTGCCGCCCGCACTGCGGGACACGTACATCGAGGCGTACGCCGACGCGATGCCGAGGGTCTTCCTCTATTTCGTGCCGGTGCTCGTCCTCGGCCTGCTCATCGCCTTCTTCCTCAAGGAGAAACCGCTGGTGTCCCACAACGCCCCCGTCGAGTCCCCGCCCGCCACGCAGGTCCCGCCGGCCCGTACGCCGTACGCCGCGGGAGTGCCCGTCTGCGGCACGGTCCAGCACCCCGACGGTACGGTCGTGCCGCGTGCGGCGCTCACCCTCATCGATGTCGCGGGACAGCAGATCGGGCGCGGTGCGAGCGGCGAGGACGGGCGGTACGCCCTGTCCACGCCGGGATCCGGGTCCTACGTCCTGATCGCCGCGGCCGGCGGTCACCAGCCGCAGGCGGTCTCGGTGACCGTGGGCGAGCGCCCGGTGGAGCTGGACGTCGTGCTCGGCGGCGCGGGCCGGCTGGCGGGCTGTGTGCTGACGGCCGACGGCACGCCGGTGCGCGACGCCAACGTCACGCTCACCAATGTGCACGGCGAGGTGGTCGCGAGCACCCGCAGCGGGCGTGAAGGCGGCTATGTCATCACGGAGTTGGTGGCCGGGGAGTACACCCTGGCCGCCAGTGCGCCCGCGTTCCGCCCGGCCGCGCTGCCCGTCTCCGTACAGGCCTCGCGGGAGACCCGGCAGGACGTCGAACTCGCGGGGGGTGCGGTGCTGCGCGGGACCGTGCGCGCGGGCGGCGGACGGCCGGTCGAGGACGCCCGGGTCACGCTCCTCGACGCGGCGGGCAATGTCGTCGACACGCTGACGACGGGGGCCGACGGAACGTTCCGGTTCGTCGATCTGTCGTCCGGGGAGTACACCGTGATCGCCGCGGGTTACCCCCCGGTGGCCACCGTGCTGCAGGTCGCCGGGGGCGGCCGGACGGAACGCGACCTTCAGCTGGGCCACGAGGACTGACGGGTCCCCGCGCCCGCCCGGCCCAGCCGCGTCAACTGCCCGCCCGGCGCGCCCCCTTGAGCGCCGGAGGCGCCCCGGGGGCAATTCGCGTAATACCCCACACGGTACCCGGGTGCCGCCGTACCGTGGTGCTGCGCACAGATCTTGGACGCGGGGAGAGAGGGCCTGGGTCATGGACCGTGGCACCGAGACGCGCACGCTTCCCGGCCACCCGGCCGGGGACGGCGCGGCCGGCCGTATCCCCCTCGCCGTGGTCGTGGTCGACCGCGACGGGCTGGTCTCACACTGGAGCCGGGGCGCCCGGATACTGTTCGGCGCATCCCGAGAGGACGCGATCGGCAGGTCCGCCGTCGATCTGCTGCCGGTCTCCGGAGCCCTCCCCGAGGAGCACGAGACCGCGCCCTACGGGGCGTACGCGATGGACGACGGAGTCGGTCCCGGGCTGGAGTCCTCCCTCGACGGGCGGCTGTCCTATCCGGCCGCGGGACGCGCCCGCCTCACCGCGCCGGACCGCGAGCGGGGCAGTGCACAGCTCCCCTCGGCCGAGCGGCGGGGAAGGGTCGATGTGCTGTGGTGGGCCTACCCCCTGGTGGGCCCTGGCCACGAACGGCTGCTGGTGCTGGCGGCCGACGCGGACGCCCTGCGCCACGAGAGCGACGGCACGGTGATCGAGCGGGTCGCGCCCAGCTTCGCCCTGCACACCGACTTCCCCGGCGCCGAGGAACTCGCCCGGCGGCTGCCCGAGATCCTGCCCAGCATGAGCGTCGGCGAGAGCGCCCGGATCGTCGCGCAGGTCCTCGAACTGGGCTACCCGATTCTGGAGTTCAGCCAGAACGACCGGGTGCCGGTCACCCCTGACTGGGGTGTGGCCCGGCGCGCGGAGCGCAAGGCGCGCCGGGAGCGGGCGGCGCGGGCCGTCGCGGCCGGTGAGCCGGTGCCGGACGAACTCCAGGACGAGGGCGAGGACCTGGAGTACGTCGCGGTGCGCGAGCGCCTGGAGTTCCTCAACGAGGTCAGCGGCAAGATCGGCACCTCGCTCGACCTGTCCCGGACGATCAACGAGGTCAGCAAGGCCGTCGTGCCCCGCTTCACGGACGTGGCCGGCACCTATCTGCGCGAACAGGTCGTCGCCGGCGAGGGGTTCCCCGACGGTGTCCCCGACACCACCACCATGTGGCACCGTGTCGCCGTCGAGCACACCGACGAGCCGGGCCGCTGGGACGATGTCGTACCGGTAGGCGAGGCCATGCCGTTCCCCGCGCACACACCGTTCTTCCAGTGCATGACCAGCGGCGAGCCCGTCCTCGTACCCCGGATCAGCGAGGAGATGGGGCACGCGATCGCCGCGCAGTTCGACAAGCGCGACATCCGGCCCCTGATCAACCACCGGTCCATGCTGGTCGTGCCCCTGAAGGCGCGCAACGTGGTGCTGGGCTTCATGATCCTGCTGCGCCACCCGGAGCGTGCCGAGTTCAACGACATGGACCGGGTCACCGGCGCCGAACTCGCCGCCCGGGCCGCGCTCGTGCTCGACAACGCCCGCATGTACACGTACCAGGAGAACGTCGCGGAGACGCTCCAGGACAGCATGCTCCCGCACATAGCGCCCCGCATGGCGGGCTGCGACATCGCCACCCGCTATCTGCCGGGCACCCTGCGCGGACGGATCGGCGGCGACTGGTTCGACTCCGTGAAACTGCCCGGCGCACGCACCGCCCTGGTCGTCGGTGACGTCATGGGCCATGGACTCAACTCCGCCGCGATGATGGGTCAGTTGCGCACGGCCGTGCAGACCATGGCCGCCCTCGACCTGCCGCCCGCCCAACTGCTGCGCAACCTGGACGACCTCGCCCAGCGACTCGGCGACACCTATCTCGCGACCTGTCTGTACGCCGTCTACGACCCGATCGCGAGCGAGCTGCACCTCGCCAACGCCGGCCACATCCCGCCTGTGATCGTGCGCGCCGACGACGGGCGCAGCGAGCTGCTCGACCTGCCCACCGGCGCCCCCATCGGCGTCGGCGGGGTGCCGTTCGAGTCCGTACGGGTTCCGGTGGCGCCCGGAGACCGCCTGGTGATGTGCACCGACGGACTGGTCGAGATGCGCGGCGAGGACATCGGTGTCGGCCTCGCGACGCTGTGCGAGTCCGCCGCGCACCCGGCGGCCTCGATGGACGACGCCTGCGACACGATCATCCGCTCCCTCAACACCCGCGGCGGCCGCAAGGACGACGTGGCGCTGCTGATGGCCCGGTTGAACGGCATCGAGCCCGACGACGTCGCGGTGTGGCGGCTCGCGCCCGAGCCGGTCGAGGCCGGCCGGGCCCGGTCGGTGGTCCGCGAACAGCTCCATGAGTGGGGGCTCGGCGCGCTCGCGGACAACGCGGAACTGATGGTCAGCGAGCTCGTCACCAACTCCGTACGACATGCGCACGGCCGTCGGGTGGAACTGCGCCTGGTACGCGGCGACACCCTGTTGTGCGAGGTGGACGACGACGACCACACGCTGCCCACGCTGTTGCACGCGGGCCCCGGTGACGAGTTCGGGCGCGGGCTGCGTGTGGTCAGCACCCTGGCTCGTGAGTGGGGAACCAGCCGTACGAGCGCGGGCAAGACGGCGTGGTTCGAACTGACGCTGCCGCGCGTGCCGCGTCGCTGAAGGGGCGTGGCCTTCTTACACAGGATCGCGCCCGGCGCTTGTCGCCTCGCGCCGGGCGCGATAGACCGATCTCGCCCGTCACCTCCGGCGGGCTGCGGTCGCATCCTGGGGAGTTGGGCATGAGCGTGACGAGTCCGTACCGACAGGCCTGGGAGGGCTTCTGGAGCGAGGCCCCGGATGACGCGGAAGCCGTCTTCTGGGACGCGGACCCGGCGCTGACCGCGGCCGTCCATCTCCCCCTGTTCACACCGCTGCTGGCGGATCCTGGGCTGCCCCTTCTGGACCTCGGGTGTGGGAACGGCACCCAGACCCGCTTCCTGGCCGGCCGCTTCCCGCATGTCGTCGGCGTGGACCTGGCGGCCTCGGCCCTCGACCACGCCCGCCGCGCCGATCCCGCGGGGACGGCCGGATACCGCGTGCTCGACGCGACCGAGAAGAGCGAGACCGCGACGCTGCACGCCGAACTCGGCGACACCAACGTCTATATGCGGGGCGTGCTCCACCAGTGCGAGCCCGACGACCGGCAGCCACTCGTCGACGGCATCGCGACGCTGGTGGGGGAGCGCGGCCGGGTCTTCCTCGTCGAACTCGCCGAGGCGGCAGGGATCGCACTGAAAGCCCTGGCACAGGGGCCCGAGGGACCGCCCGCCAAGCTGGCCCCCGTCTTCCGGCACGGCATCGCGCCCGGTGAGGTGGCCGATGCCGTGGTGCCGGAGTATCTGCGCGCCGCGGGTCTGACGGTGCTGGCGAGTGGCGAACTGCCCCTGGTCACCACCGAGCACACGGCGGACGGCTCCCGTATCGAGGTGCCGTCGAAATGGATCGTGGCGGGCCGGACCGCCTGACGGGCTGTCTCCCCCTGCGGGGCGATTCAGGGCCGCACCGCTCGGTGCGGTGCGGCCGTGGTCCCCCGTATCTCCAACGAGGGTGTGGTGAGCACCAGTTCGGCGGGGCGGGCGGGCTCGGCGAGACGGTCGAGCAGACATTGGGCGGCGCGGCGGCCGACATCGTGGCTGCCGTTGTCCACCGTGGTCAGCCACAGGTGCCGGAGACGGGAGACATAGGTGTTGTCGTAGCCGACGACGGACAGGTCACGGGGCACCCGGAGGCCGAGCTGCTCGGCCGCCGAGAGGGCGCCGACACACGCCATGTCGTTGAACGCGAATACGGCGGTGGGGCGTTCGCGGGCCGCCAGTACGCGGACCGCGGCCCGGTAGCCGCCCTCCTCCGTGAGGTCGCCCCGCTCCACCACCGCCGTGTCCGCCAGGCCGTGTTCGCGCATGACCGTCTCGAAGCCGCGCCGGCGCAGTTCCCCGACCACCCCCTGCCCGGCGATGTGCGCGATCCGCCGGTGACCGAGGCCGACGAGGTGCTCGGTGGCGAGCCGGGCGCCGTGTTCGTCGTCGCCCGCGACGATGTCCACCGCGGGCAGCTCGGGCTCGCGGGCCCCCGCGACCACGGTGGGAATCCGCGCCGCCGCCGTCCTCAGCGTCTCGGTGCCCACGGCGATCAGACCGTCGACCCCGAGGTCCGTGAACGTGCGGGGGAGGTCCTCGCCGAGGCGCCGGCCGAGTCGGACGTCCGCCATCAGCATGCGCAGCCCGGCGTCGTGCAGCCGGGAGTTGAGACCGTCGAGCAGCTCCACGAACCAGGGGTTGCGCATGTCGTTCAGCAGCACGCCCACCGTGCGGGTGCGCCGCTCACTGAGGCTGCGCGCGGCGGCGTTGGGCCGGTAGCCCAGCTCCTCCACGGCCGCCAGCACGGCCTGCCGCTTCTCGGGACGCACCTGGTCGGAGCCGCGCAGCACCAGGGAGACCAGCGATTTCGACACTCCGGCCCGCTCGGCCACATCGCGGATCGTCGGCGGTCTCATGTCTGGACCGTTCCATACGGCCCAGACCCTTGTCAAAGGATTGACAACTGCCGGAACGAGTCGCAGTGTGGGCCCGGCAGGCTCTGGACCGGTCCAAAGAGGGGCAGTCATGGTGAGTACGCTCGGTGTCGCCGTCGTGGGGTTCGGCTGGATGGGACGGGTGCACACCCAGGCGTACGTCCGTCTGCCGCACCACTTCCCGCAACTGTCCCTGCGGCCGGAACTGATCGCCGTGGCCGACGAGGTGCCGGGCCGCGCCGAGGAGGCCGCCGAGCGGTACGGCTTCGCCGGCGCGGTGCGCGACTGGCGGCAGATCGCCGCCGACCCCCGTGTCCAGGCGGTGAGCATCGCCGCGCCGAACTTCCTGCACCGGGAGATCGGCGTCGCCATGGCCGAGGCGGGCAAGCACATCTGGATCGAGAAGCCGGTCGGACTGGGCGTCGAGGACGCCCGCGCGGTCGCGGACGCCGTCGCCAAGGCCGGTGTCCAGGGCACGGTCGGCTTCAACTACCGCAACGCACCGGCCGTCGAGGCCGCCCGCGAGCTGATCGCCTCCGGCGGCATCGGCATCGTCACCCATGTCCGCATCCGCCTCTTCAGCGACTACGCCGCCCACCCCGAGTCCGCGCTGACCTGGCGGTACGAGCGTGCGCGGGGCGGCAGCGGAGTCCTCGGCGACCTCGCCTCGCACGGTGTGGACCTGGCCCGCTTCCTGCTGGGCGAGATCGCGTCGCTGACCGCCGACACCGCCGTCTTCATCCCCGACCGGGCCCGTCCCGCCGGCGCCACCGCGGGCCACACGCGCGCGGCGGGCGGCGAGCCGGGTCCGGTGGAGAACGAGGACTACGTCAACTGCCTGCTGCGCTTCGCCTCCGGAGCCCGTGGCGTCCTGGAGGCGAGCCGGGTCGCCGTCGGCGAGCAGAACAGCTACGGGTTCGAGGTGCACGGCACCGAGGGCGCGGTCTTCTGGGACTTCCGGCGCATGGGCGAACTCGGCGTCAGCCGCGGCACGGCCTTCCAGGACCAGCCCGTCAGTACCCTCTACGTCGGCCCGGGCCACGGCGAGTACGCCGCCTTCCAGCCGGGATCCGCCAACGCCATGGGCTACGACGACCTGAAGGTCATCGAGGCGTACCACTTCCTGCGCTCGGTCGCCGAGGGCACGGCGCACGGCCCCACCCTCGACGACGCCGTACGCGGCGCCGCCGCCCTGGACGCCATGAGCCGCTCCGCGCGCCGGGGCACCTGGGTGGAGTTGGGCTGACCCGAGGGAGGGCAGTGCGCCGAGCGCGGACGGCTCAGGGGCGGACGAGCAGCTGGAAGTCGAAGGCGTAGCGCGAGGCGCGGTAGATGTGGGTGCCGTACTCGACCGCGCGGCCCGTGTCGTCGTAGGCCGTGCGTCGCATGGTCAGCAGGGCGGCCCCCTCCGGCTCGCCCAGCAGTTCCGCCTCCCCGGTGGTGGCGCGGCGGGCGCCGACGGACTGCCGGGCGCTGCGCAGGATGATGCCGGCGCCGCGCATCATCCGGTACAGGCCCGTCGCCTCCAGCCGGTCGGTGTCGAAGTCCATCATGTCTGTCGGTACGTAGTTGGACAGGAACGCCATCGGCTGGCCATGGGCGAGCCGGAGCCGCTGAAGATGGTGCACATCGGCGCCTTCCGCGATGTTGAGGGCGGCCGCGACCTCGGCGGACGCCTGTTCCACCGCCGAGCGCACCACCCGCGTCGCGGGCTTCTGACCGGCGGCCTCCAGATCGTCGTAGAGGCTGCTCAGCTCCAGGGGCCGCTTGACCTGGCTGTGCACCACCTGGGTGCCCACGCCCCGGCGGCGGACCATCAGCCCCTTGTCGACCAGGGACTGGATGGCCTGACGGACCGTCGGACGGGACAGGCCGAGCCGCGCGGCGAGGTCCACCTCGTTGCCCAGCAGGCTGCCCGGACCCAGCGCGCCGTGCTCGATCGCCGCCTCCAACTGCTGGGCCAGCTGGTAGTAGAGCGGAACCGGACTGCTGCGGTCGAGGGTGAAGTCGAGGGCCGTGGGCGAGGCGGGGGCCGCGCCCGGCTGCTTGACGGAATCCTTTGTCATGGCCTGTCCTGACGCGTGGCGGGGGAGTCAGAGGTGGTGGCGGCGGTCGGCGGCCCGCCGGTCGTATCGCTCGCGGGCGGCTCGGGCGGCCTCGCGCGAGGCGACCTCGGCGACCGGCACGTCCCACCACGCCTCGGCGGGCGGGGCGGCCGGTGCGGGATCGGTCTCCACATAGACGCAGGTGGGCCGGTCGGACGCGCGTGCCGCGGCCAGGGCGTCGCGCAGCTCCCGTACGGTCTTGGCGCGCAGGACGTCCATGCCGAGGCTGGCGGCGTTGCCGGCCAGGTCCACGGGAAGCGGGGCCCCGGTGAAGGTCCCGTCGGTGGACCGGTAGCGGTAGGCGGTGCCGAAGCGCTCGCCGCCGGTCTCCTCGGAGAGGCCGCCGATGGAGGCGTAGCCGTGGTTCTGGACGAGGATCAGATTGACGGGCAGGCCCTCCTGGACCGCGGTGACGATCTCGGTGGGCATCATCAGATAGGTGCCGTCACCGACCAGGGACCACACCGGAACGCCGGGCGCGGCCTGCTGGACGCCGATCCCGGCCGGGATCTCGTAGCCCATGCAGGAGTAGCCGTACTCCAGGTGGTACTGATGCGGCGAGCGGGCCCGCCACAGCTTGTGCAGATCGCCGGGGAGCGAGCCGGCCGCGTTGATCACCACGTCGTCGTCCCCGACCACGGAGTCCAGCGCGCCGAGGACCTGGGTCTGCGTCGGCACGGCGTTCTCGTCGTCCGCCCGGTAGGCGGCCTCGACCACCCGCTCCCAGCGCTCCTTGCCCGCCCGGTACTCGGCCTCGTAGGACTCGCTCACCCGATGGCCCGACAGGCCATCCGCGAGCGCTTCCAGGCCGCTGCGCGCATCGGCCACCAGGGTGCGGGCCGCCAGTTTGTGGGCGTCGAAGGCGGTGATGTTGAGATTGACGAACCGCACGCCTGGGCGCTGGAACAGCGTGTGGGAGGCGGTGGTGAAGTCGCTGTAGCGGGTGCCGACACCGATGACCAGGTCGGCGGTGCGGGCGACGGCGTCGCAGACGGCGGTGCCGGTGTGGCCGATGCCGCCGAGGTCCGCGGGGTGGTCGTGACGCAGCGAGCCCTTGCCCGCCTGGGTGGACGCGACCGGGATGCCCGTGGCGTCGGCGAGCGCCTTGAGCGCCCCCTCGGCCTCGCTGTGGTGGACGCCGCCGCCCGCCACGATCAGCGGACGCCCGGCGGCGCGCACCGCGCTTACGGCCTCGGCGAGTTCGACCCGGTCGGGCACGGGACGGCGTACGCGCCACACGCGTTCGGCGAAGAACTCCGCCGGCCAGTCGTGGGCCTCCGCCTGGACGTCCTGCGGCAGGGCGAGGGTGACCGCGCCGGTCTCGGCCGGGTCGCTCAGCACCCGCATGGCGTTGAGGGCGGACGGGATCAGCATCTCCGGACGCGTGATCCGGTCGAAGTAGCGGGAGACCGGGCGCAGGGAGTCGTTGACGGACACGTCCGCCTCCACCGGGTGCTCCAGCTGTTGCAGCAGCGGGTCGGCGGGGTGGGTGGCGAAGTAGTCGCCGGGGAGCAGCAGCACCGGCAGGCGGTTGATCGTCGCCAGCGCGGCGCCGGTGACGAGGTTCGTGGCTCCGGGGCCGATGGAGGTGGTGACCGCCTGCGTGGACAGCCGGTTGCGCCGGCGGGCGAAGCCGACGGCCGCGTGCACCATGGCCTGTTCGTTGCGGCCCTGGTGGAAGGGCATCGTGTCCTCGCCGGCCTCCAGCAGCGCCTGGCCGACGCCGGCGACATTGCCGTGCCCGAAGATGCCCCAGGTGCCGGCGATCAGCCGGTGCCGGGCGCCGTCGCGCTCGGTGTACTGCGCGGACAGGAACTGCACCAGCGCCTGGGCGACGGTCAGGCGGCGCACGGACTGAGTGGGGTGGCTGTGGCTCAACGGGACCTCACAGGGACGGGTTTCTCTCGCGGGGGCTTCACGGGGCGGGAGCGGTACGGCAGGCGCCGGGGCCGTACGGCGGTGGTGTCACAGCAGGCCGACCGCGGTGTCCACCGCGCTCTCCACGTCGCCCTCGGCGGGATACAGCAGGGACCGCCCGACGACCAGGCCCTGGACGGTGGGCAGTCGCAGGGCTTTGCGCCATCTCTCGTACGCCGCCTCCTGGTCCCTGCCGTCCCTGCCGACCTCGCCGCCGAGCAGCACGGCGGGCAGCGTGGACGCCTCCAGGGCCTGGGCCATGTCGTCGGCGTCGGCGGTGACGGGGAGCTTGAGCCAGGTGTAGGCGGAGGTGCCGCCGAGGCCCGAGGCTATGGCGATGGACCGGGTGACGGCCTCGGTGCTCAGGTCGTTGCGCACCCGGCCGTCGACGCGGTGCGCCATGAACGGCTCGATGAACAGCGGCAGTCGGCGCGCGGCCATGGCGTCGACGGCCCGGGCGGCGGACTCCAGGGTCGCGAGGGAGCCCGGGTCGTCGTAGTCGATGCGCAGCAGCAGCTTTCCGGCGTCGAAGTGGAGCCGTTCGATGTCCTCGGGGCGGTGGCCGGTGAAGCGGTCGTCCATCTCGAAGGACGCTCCCGCGAGGCCGCCGCGGTTCATGGAGCCCATGACCACCTTGCCGTCGAGGACGCCGAGGAGCAGCAGGTCCTCCAGGATGTCCGCAGTGGCCAGCACCCCGTCCACACCGGGCCGGGACAGCGCGATGCACAGGCGTTCCAGCAGATCCGCGCGGTCCGCCATGGCCAGAGGGCGGTCGCCGACGCCGAGCGCGCCACGGGCCGGGTGGTCGGCGGCCACGATCATCAGGCGGCCGCCGTCGCCGATCAGCGGGCGGCGGGCGCGGCGTGCGGCGGCTTCGGCGATGGCCTCGGGGTGCCGGGCGCGCACCGTGGCCAGGTCGGTGATGCTGATGGTCAAGACAGGCTCCGTTCAGGGGGGTGGCGGCGGTCGGCCGGGGCGGGCGGCCCGGGCGCGGCGGCCGACCGTGGGGAGGGGCCCTCGGCAGGGCGGTCAGCCACCCGCGAGGAGGGCGGCGACCTCCGGCTCGGTGGGCATCGCGGAGGAGCAGGCGAGCCGGGAGGCGACGAGCGCCCCGGCCGCGTTGGCGTGGCGGACGGTCCGCTCCAGCGGCCAGCCGGAGAGCATCCCGTGGCAGAGCGAGCCGCCGAAGGCGTCCCCGGCGCCGAGCCCGTTGACGACCTCGACGGGTACGGGCGGCACCTCCGCCGTCCTACCGTCCCGGTGCACGGCGAGCACCCCCTCGGGTCCCTGCTTGACGACCGCGAGTTCCACCCCGGCGGCCAGCAGTGCCTGGGCGCAGGCCCGTGGTTCGCGCACTCCGGTGGCGATCTCGCACTCGTCGAGGTTGCCGACGGCGACGGTGGCGTGCCGCAGGGCCTCGGCGTAGTAAGGACGGGCGGTCTCGGGGTCGGCCCAGAACATGGGGCGCCAGTCGAGGTCGAAGACGGTGGTGCCGGCCTTGTCGCGGGCCTTGAGGGCGGCGAGGGTGGCCGAGCGGCTGGGTTCCTCGCTCAGACCCGTGCCGGTGATCCAGAAGATACGGGCCGAGCGGATGGCCGAGAAGTCCAGCTCGTCGGCGTGGATCTCCAGATCGGGGGCCTTGGGCCGGCGGTAGAAGTAGAGGGGGAAGTCGTCCGGCGGGAAGATCTCGCAGAAGGTGACCGGGGTCGGATAGGCGTCCACGGGAGTGACGAACCGGTCGTCGACGCCGAACTCCTTCAGCTGCTGGTGCAGATAGGTGCCGAAGGGATCGTCGCCGGTCCGGGTGATCACCGCGGTGCTGCGTCCGAGGCGGGCTGCCGCCACCGCGACGTTGGCCGCCGAGCCGCCGAGAAACTTTCCGAACGACTCGACCTCGGGAAGCGGCACACCGGTCTGCAGTGGGTAGAGATCGACCCCGATGCGTCCCATGGTGATCAGATCGAAACAGTCGGCGGGCTCGGGCATGCGCGTCGCTCCTCGTGCGGGGGGTGCGGGCCGTCGAGCTCCGGAAGGTGGAGCATCCCGGGCCCGGACGCCTCTCAGGTGTAGGCCGCGGGCCGATCCGCTGTCAATACTTTGTACTTACATTCGGACCTGCTTCTGAAATAATGTCTTAACAAAGTATTGACAGGCGGGTACGGCAGGGGTTTGTATCCCGTCCCAGCGAAACCGCCGGTTCACCCGCAAACCCGGCTCGGACACCTGTCCGGGCCCGCGTGGGGCCCTGGCCCGGCGCCGTCCCTCTCCTTCTCCGTTCCCCGTCCCCGGCCGCACAGTGAGGTGCAGGACAGATGGACCGCACGTTCCACCCCCGCCGCTCCCGCAGAATCGCCCCCCTCGTCGCGCTGGCCGCGGCGTCCGCGCTGCTCGTCGCCGGCTGCTCCAGCAGCTCGGGCGGCAAGAAGGCGGAGGAGAAGAGTTCCGGAGCCGCCGCGGGCAAGGCCACCACTCCCCGGATGACGGTCGCGCTCGTCACCCACCAGGCACCGGGCGACACCTTCTGGGACATCGTCCGCAAGGGCGCCGAGGCGGCAGCGGCCAAGGACAACATCAAGCTCGTCTACTCCAGCGACCCGAACGCGGGCAACCAGGCCAACCTGGTGCAGAACGCCATCGACCAGAAGGTCGACGGCATCGCGATCACCCTCGCCAAGCCGGACGCCATGAAGGACGTCGTGGGCAAGGCGACCCAGGCGGGCATACCGGTGGTCGGCCTCAACTCCGGGGTGAGCGACTGGAAGAAGCTGGGACTGCTGGAGTTCTTCGGGCAGGACGAGGGCGTGGCGGGAGAGGCGTTCGGCAAGAAGCTGAACGAGGTCGGCGCGAAGAACGCCGTCTGTGTCATCCAGGAGCAGGGCAACGTCGGGCTCACCCAGCGCTGTGACGGGGTCAAGAAGACCTTCAGCGGCAAGACGCAGATCCTCTACGTCAACGGCACCGACATGCCGTCCGTGAAGTCGACGATCACCGCCAAGCTCAAGCAGGACAGCTCCATCGACTACGTGGTCACGCTCGGCGCGCCGTACGCCCTGACCGCGGTGCAGTCGGTGGGCGACGCGGGCAGCAAGGCGAAGGTCGCCACCTTCGACCTCAACAAGGACCTCACCAACGCCGTCCAGAAGGGCGACATCCAGTTCGCCGTCGACCAGCAGCCCTACCTCCAGGGCTATCTGGCGGTCGACTCCCTGTGGCTCGAGAAGAACAACGGCAACTACAGCGGTGGCGGCGAACAGCCCGTGCTGACCGGCCCGGCCTTCGTCGACAAGTCCAACGTCGGCGCCGTCGCGGCGTTCGCCGCGAAGGGCACGAGGTGATGAGCATGAGTCAGCAGGCTGCGCCGGCGGTGCCCGCACCGCCGGCCTCCGGCCCCGAGGAGCGTGACGGCCGGACCGTACGGCGATCCCTCGTGCTCCGGCTGCTCGCCCGGCCCGAGGTCGGCGTCTTCCTCGGCGCCGTCGCGGTGTTCGTGTTCTTCTTCGTCGCGGCACCGACGTTCCGCACGGGCAGTGCGATGGCCACGGTGCTCTACCAGTCGTCGACCATCGGGATCATGGCGCTCCCGGTGGCGCTGCTGATGATCGGCGGCGAGTTCGACCTGTCGTCCGGCGTGGCGGTGATCAGCTCCGCGCTGACCGCGAGCATGGTGAGCTATCAACTGACCATGAACGTGTGGGTGGGCGTGATCGTCGCCCTCGTGGTCTCGCTCGCGATCGGGGCGTTCAACGGCTGGATGGTGATGCGCACCGGACTGCCGAGCTTCCTGATCACCCTCGGCACCTTCCTCGGTCTGCAGGGCATCAACCTCGCGGTCACCAAGCTGGTCACCGGCAACGTCGCCACCGACGACATCAGCGACATGGACGGCTTCCAGCAGGCCAAGGCGGTCTTCGCCTCCTCCTTCACCGTCGGCGGAGTCCAGTTCAAAATCACCGTCCTGTGGTGGCTGGCCTTCGCGGCCCTCGCGACCTGGGTCCTGCTGCGCACCAAGTACGGCAACTGGATCTTCGCGGTGGGCGGCGACCAGGACAGCGCACGGGCCGTCGGCGTGCCCGTGAAGTTCACCAAGATCACCCTGTTCATGCTGGTCGGCTTCGGCTCCTGGTTCGTGGGCATGCACCAGCTGTTCGCCTTCAACACCGTGCAGTCCGGCGAGGGCGTCGGCCAGGAACTGATCTACATCGCCGCGGCCGTCATCGGCGGCTGTCTCCTCACCGGCGGCTACGGCTCCGCGATCGGCCCGGTCTTCGGCGCGTTCATGTTCGGCATGGTCAGCCAGGGCATCGTCTACGCCGGCTGGAACCCCGACTGGTTCAAGGCGTTCCTCGGCGTGATGCTCCTCGGCGCCACCCTCATCAATCTGTGGGTCCGCCAGTCGGCGACCCGGAGGTGATCCCCATGACCCAAGCCGAACTCGGCAACCAGCACGACACGCCGGCCCCGGCCGACCGGGCCCCCCTCGTCGAACTGCGCGGCGCGGGCAAGTCGTACGGGAACATCCGCGCCCTGCACGGCGTCGACCTCACAGTCCACCCCGGAACCGTCACCTGCGTCCTCGGCGACAACGGCGCCGGCAAATCCACCCTCATCAAAATCATCTCCGGCCTCCACCAGCACACCGAGGGCGACTTCCTCGTCGACGGGCAGCCGGTGCGCTTCACCACCCCGCGCGAGGCACTCGACCGCGGCATCGCCACGGTCTACCAGGACCTGGCGACCGTCCCCCTGATGCCCGTATGGCGGAACTTCTTCCTCGGCTCCGAGATGACCAAGGGCCCCTGGCCGATCCGCCGCCTGGACATCGCCCGGATGAAGAAGACCGCGGACGACGAACTGCGCGACATGGGCATCGTCCTGGACGACCTGGAACAGCCCATCGGCACCCTCTCCGGCGGCCAGCGCCAGTGCGTGGCCATCGCCCGCGCCGTCTACTTCGGCGCCCGCGTCCTCATCCTGGACGAGCCCACCGCCGCGCTCGGCGTCAAGCAGTCGGGTGTCGTGCTGAAGTACATCGCCGCCGCCCGCGAACGCGGCCTGGGCGTCATCTTCATCACCCACAACCCCCACCACGCCTATATGGTCGGCGACCACTTCAGCGTGCTGCGCCTCGGCACCATGGAACTGTCCGCCGACCGCAGCGAGGTCACCCTCGAGGAACTGACCAACCACATGGCCGGCGGCGCCGAACTCGCCGCCCTCAAGCACGAGCTGGCACAGGTGGGCGGCGTCGACGTCGAGGGGCTCCCCGAGGCGGCGGACCTCCAGGCGCCCGTGACGGCAACTCCCGAAGGGAACTCCTGACATGACCCCTGCCCTGGACCGCATCCGGGTCGGCTCGGCGCCGGACTCCTGGGGCGTCTGGTTCCCCGACGACCCGCAGCAGGTGCCCTGGGAACGCTTCCTCGACGAGGTCGCCGAGGCCGGCTACTCCTGGATCGAGCTCGGCCCCTACGGCTATCTGCCGACCGACCCGGCGCGGCTCACCGACGAGGTGGACAAGCGGAACCTGAAGGTGTCGGCGGGAACCGTCTTCACCGCGCTGCACCGCGGTCCGGCCGTCTGGGAGTCCACCTGGGAGCACGTCGGGCAGGTCGCCGCGCTCACCCAGGCGATGGGCGCCCGGCATCTGGTCGTCATCCCCTCCTTCTGGCGGGACGACAAGACCGCTGAGATCATCGAACCGTCCGAGCTGACCGCCGAGCAGTGGACGCACCTCACCCAGGGCATGGAGCGGCTCGGCCGCGAGGTCAGGGAGACCTACGGCCTCGACATCGTCGTCCACCCGCACGCCGACACCCACATCGACACCGACGTGCACGTCGAGCGCTTCCTCGACTCGACCGACCGGGACCTCGTCAACCTCTGCCTGGACACCGGGCACTACGCCTACTGCGGCGGCGACAGCGTCAAGCTCATCGAGACCTACGGCGAACGCATCGGCTATCTGCACCTCAAGCAGGTCGACCCGGAGATCCTCGCCGACGTCGTGCGGGGCGGGGTGCCCTTCGGGCCCGCCGTGCAGCGCGGGGTGATGTGCGAACCCCCGACCGGTGTGCCCGCACTGGAGCCGGTCCTCGCCGCCGCCCAGGGCCTCGGCGTCGACCTCTTCGCCGTCGTCGAGCAGGACATGTATCCCTGCCCGCCGGACAAGCCACTGCCCATCGCCGTCCGCACCCGTGCGTTCCTCCGCTCCTGCGGTGCCTGACCCCGGAAGGGACGACCAACCACCATGACCCAGCGTGGAACGCTCGGTGTCGCCGTCATCGGCACCGGGCGGATGGGGGCCGACCATGTGCGCCGCCTCAGCGAGGTGACGAGCGGGGCGCGGGTGAGCGCCGTCGTGGACGTCGACGCGGAGCGCGCCAAGTCCGTCGCGGCCGGGGTCGAGGGCTGCACCGCCTACACCGACCCGGCCGCCGCCATGGCCGCGGACGACGTCGACGCCGTACTGATCGCCTCCCCTGGGGCCGCCCACGAGGCCGCACTCCTGACGGCGTTCGAGCGCGACCTGCCGGTGCTGTGCGAGAAGCCCCTCACCCCGGACGCGGCCTCCGCGCTCCGGATCCTGGAGGCCGAGCAGAAGCTGGGCCACCGGCGCGTCCAGGTCGGCTTCATGCGGCGCTACGACACCGAGTACCTCAAGCTCAAGGCGCTGCTGGACAGCGGCAGGCTGGGCCGGCCGCTGATGCTGCACAACCGGCACCGCAACGCGGCCAGCCCGCCCGGCTTCACCGACGCGATGCTCGTCAACGACTCGGTCGTGCACGAGATGGATGTGACGCGCTGGCTGCTCGGCCAGGAGATCACGGCGGTGACGGCACTGCGCCCCACACCGTCCCCCAACGCCCCGGAGGGCCTCGCGGACCCCCAGTTCCTCGTCTTCGAGACGGACGGCGGCGCGCTCGTCGACGTCGAGATCTTCGTCAACTGCGGCTTCGGCTACCAGGTGCAGGCCGAGGCGGTCTGCGAGCGCGGCACCGCCCGGATCGGCGAGGAGCACGCCATGGTCCTCAACGAGGCGGGCCGCTGGGGCGGCGGCATCGCCCAGGACTTCGTGGAACGTTTCGCGCAGGCGTACGACCACGAGGTGCAGACGTGGGTCGACGCCACCCGGCGCGGCGAGGTCACCGGCCCGAGCACCTGGGACGGCTACGTCGCGGCGGCGGTCTGCGAGGCGGGCGTCCGCGCCCAGCGGGAGGGCTGCCGCGCCGAGGTCGAACTCGTCGAACGCCCGGCGCTCTACCGCTGAACAGCCCAGGCCCCCGGCCGGACTCAGGCCGGGGGCCGCGGTGCGGGCAGCCGTGCCGCGGACACTTGTCCACAGGGCTGGTCACGCATCGTCACGAGCGCGTACGGTTTCGTGCCATGAAGATCCTCATCAGCGCCGACATGGAGGGCGCCACCGGTGTGACCTGGCCGGCTGACGTGCTGCCCGGGACGCCGCAATGGGAGCGGTGCCGGGCGATGTTCACCTCGGACGTGAACGCCGCGGTGCTCGGCTTCCTGGACGGCGGCGCCGACGAGGTGCTGATCAACGAGGCGCACTGGACCATGCGCAATCTGCTCCTGGAGCGGCTCGACGACCGGGCGCAGATGCTCACAGGCCGTCACAAGTCCCTGTCCATGGTGGAGGGCGTGCAGCACGGCGACGTGGACGGCATCGCGTTCGTCGGCTATCACGCGGGCGCCGGGATGGAAGGCGTGCTCGCGCACACCTACCTCGCCAACTCCGTCACCGGGGTCTGGCTGAACGACGTCCGCGCCAGCGAGGGCCTGCTGAACGCTCATGTCGTCGCCGAGTACGGCGTGCCCGTGATCCTGGTCACCGGCGACGACGTGGCCTGCGAGGACGCTCTCGGATACGCACCCGAGGCGCTCAAGGTCGCCGTCAAGGACCACGTCTCGCGGTACGCGGCCGTGTGCCGCACCCCCGCCAGAACCGCCGCCGACATCCGCGCCGCCGCCAAGGAGGCGGCAGCTCTCGCGGTGCGTCAGGAGCCGGCCCACGGCGGCCCGTTCACGGTGGCGCTGGAATTCGACGCCGAGCACCTCGCGATGGCCGCCACCGTCGTACCGGGCGTGGACCGTATCGGTGAGCGGAAGGTGGCCTACACGAGCGCCACCATGTACGAGGGCATCCGTACCTTCAAGGCGGTCACCACGATCGTCTCGGCCGCGGTGGAGGAGCAGTATGGCTGACCAGCAGGCACTCGACGAGGTCGTGCGCTTCACCTCGGACCTCATCCGTATCGACACCACCAACCGCGGCGGCGGCGACTGCCGGGAGCGGCCCGCCGCCGAGTACGCGGCGGCGCGACTGGCCGAAGCGGGCCTGGAACCCACGCTCCTGGAGCGCACCGAGGGCCGGACGAACGTCGTCGCCCGGATCGAGGGCACCGACCCGTCCGCGGACGCGCTGCTCGTCCACGGTCACCTCGACGTGGTGCCCGCCGAGGTCGCCGACTGGAGTGTCCACCCGTTCTCCGGTGAGGTGCGCGACGGTGTCGTCTGGGGTCGCGGCGCGGTCGACATGAAGAACATGGACGCGATGATCCTCGCGGTTCTGGGGGCCTGGGCGCGCGCGGGCGTGCGCCCCCGCCGCGACCTCGTCATCGCGTTCACCGCAGACGAGGAGGCGAGCGCCCAGGACGGCTCCGGGTTCCTGGCGGACCACCACGGGCACCTCTTCGAGGGGTGCACCGAGGGAATCAGCGAGTCCGGGGCGTTCACGTTCCACGACGGCAGCGGTCGGCGGATCTACCCCGTCGCGGCGGGAGAGCGCGGCACCGCCTGGCTCAAGCTCACCGCCCGCGGCCGCGCGGGCCACGGCTCCAAGCCCAACCGCAGCAACGCCGTCACCCGGCTCGCCGCCGCCGTGGCCCGGATCGGCGCCCACGAGTGGCCGCTGCGGCTCACCCCGACCGTGCGGGCCGCGCTCACCGAGCTCGCGGCCCTGTACGGCCTCGACGCAGACCTCGACGGCCTGGACGACCCCGCCGCCGTGGACGGTCTCCTGGAGAAGCTCGGCCCGGCCGCCGCGCTGGTCCGGCCGACCGTGCGCAACAGCGCCAACCCGACCATGCTGAACGCCGGTTACAAGGTCAATGTGATCCCGGGCGAGGCCGTCGCCCATGTCGACGGACGCTATCTGCCCGGCGGCGAGGACGAGTTCCGCACCACCCTCGACGAACTGACCGGGCCGGACGTGGACTGGGAGTTCGCCCATCGTGAGGTGGCCCTCCAGGCACCGGTGGACGCGCCGACGTTCGCCCGGATGCGTGCCGCGGTGGAGGAGTTCGCGCCGGAGGGGCATGTGGTGCCGTACTGCATGTCGGGCGGCACGGACGCCAAGCAGTTCTCCCGTCTCGGCATCACCGGTTACGGCTTCGCGCCGCTGAAGCTGCCGGAGGGCTTCGACTACCAGGCCCTCTTCCACGGCGTCGACGAACGTGTCCCCGTCGAGGCCCTGCACTTCGGCGTCCGCGTTCTCGACCGTTTTCTGCGGACGGCCTGAGAGGGATCGAAGGGGAGTGAGGGGAATGAGGGGAGTGAGGGAGATGGAGCAGGCCCTGCCCTACGGGGAATGGCCCTCGCCCATCGACGCGGGGCTCGCCGCCGCGCACGACGGGCAGCCGGAGTCGGTGGACTTCGTGGGGGATGAGGCGTGGTGGACCGAGCCGCGCCCCCTGGAAGGGGGCCGCCGCACCCTGGTACGGCGCACCGCGGACGGCACGGAGGAATCGGTGCTGCCCCCGCCGTGGAACGTGCGCAGCCGGGTCGTGGAGTACGGCGGACACCCCTGGGCCGGTGTCATGCGCCCCGAGGGCCCGCTGCTGGTCTTCGTCAACTTCGCGGACCAGCGGCTGTACGTGTACGAGCCGGCGGTGCCCGGCGACGGGCCGCGCCCGCTCACCCCCCTGTCGCCGGTGGGCGGCGGACTGCGCTGGGTCGACCCGCAGCTGCACATCGAGCGCGGCGAGGTCTGGTGCGTGCTGGAGGAGTTCACCGGCGAGGGGCCCTGCGACGTGCGCCGGGTGGCGGTCGCCGTACCCTTGGACGGCTCCGCGGCACAGGACCGGAAGGCCGTGCGCGAGCTCATCGAGGCGCGGCACCGCTTTGTCACCGGCCCCCGTCTCTCCCCGGACGGGCGGCGCGCGGCATGGATCGCCTGGGACCACCCGCGGATGCCGTGGGACGGTACCGAGCTGATCGTCGCCGAGGTGAGCGACGACGGGACGCTCCGGGAGCCGCGCACCGTCGCCGGTGGCCCGGAGGAGTCGGTCCCGCAGGCCGACTGGGCGGCCGACGGCTCCCTGCTGTACGCGTGCGACCGCAGCGGCTGGTGGAATCTGTACCGGGACGGCGTGCCGCTGTGCCCCCGCGAGGAGGAGTTCGCCGGGCCGCTGTGGAAGGTCGGCATGCGGTGGTTCGCGCCGCTGGAGAGCGGGCTGATCGCGGTTCTGCACGGCCGGGGCGCGAGCCGGCTCGGGATCCTCGACCCGGACCGCGGCGAGGTCGTCGACGCGGCCGGACCCTGGACCGAGTTCGTTGCCACGCTCGCCACGCACGGCAGCCGGATCATCGCCGTCGGCGCGAGCCCCCGCACCGCCCACGAGGTGGTCGAACTGGACGCCCGCACCGGCCGTGCCCGGGTCATCGGCGCCGCCCACGAGGACGCGGTGGACCCCGCCTACTACCCCGAGCCGCAGATCCGAACCTTCACCGGGCCGGACGGCCGTGAGATCCACGCCCATCTGTATCCGCCGCACCACCCCGGTCACACCGCGCCCGACGGCGAGCGGCCACCGTATGTGGTGTGGGCCCATGGCGGGCCCACCAGCCGCGTTCCGCTGGTCCTCGACCTGGAGATCGCCTACTTCACCTCGCGCGGCATCGGCGTCGTCGAGGTGAACTACGGCGGCTCGACCGGCTACGGACGCGAGTACCGCAACCGGCTGCGCGGACAGTGGGGCGTGGTCGACGTCGAGGACTGCGCGGCTGTCGCCACCGCCCTCGCCGACGAGGGCACCGCCGACCACGGGCGGCTCGCCGTGCGGGGCGGCAGCGCGGGCGGCTGGACCTCCGCGGTGTCCCTGACCTCGACGGACGTCTACGCCTGCGGCACGATCAGCTACCCCGTCCTCGACCTGAAGAGCTTCGGCTCGGGGGAGACCCACGACTTCGAGTCGCGGTATCTGGACTCCCTGGTGGGGCCCTACTCCGAGGTGCCCGACCGGTACGCCGAGCGCTCGCCCGTCGAGCATGCCGACCGGATCACGGTCCCCTTCCTGCTGCTCCAGGGGCTCGACGACCCCATCTGCCTGCCCGCCCAGTGCGAGCGGTTCCTCGCCCGGCTGGCGGGGCGGCGCATCCCACACGCCTACCTGACCTTCGAGGGCGAGGGTCACGGCTTTCGGCGGGCTGAGACCATGGTGCGTGCCCTGGAGGCCGAGCTGTCGCTGTACGCGCAGGTCTTCGGGCTGAACCCGCCCGGCATACCCACCCTGGAGCTCAGCGAATGATGCCGCTCGTACGGCCGTCCCGACTCGCCCCCGGTGCCCGTGTGGCCGTTGTCGCGCCCAGCGGGCCCGTGGTCGAGGAACGGCTCGCCGCAGGGCTCGACCTGTTGCGCGCCTGGGGACTGGACCCGGTCGTGGGCCCGCACGTCCTCGACCGGCACCCCGACTTCCCCTATCTCGCGGGCACGGACGCCGACCGGGCCGCCGACTTCCAGGCCGCGTGGTGCGACCCGGACATCGCCGCGGTCCTGTGCGCCCGCGGCGGATACGGGGCACAGCGCATGGTGGACCTGCTCGACTGGGACGCACTGCGGGCCGCAGGGCCCAAGGTGCTGGTCGGCTTCAGCGACATCACCGCGCTGCACGAGGCCTTCGCGGTCCGCCTCGGCCTGGCGACCCTGCACGGGCCGATGGTGTCGGCTCTGGACTTCCTGAAGAACGAGCGGGCGCAGCAGCATCTGCGGGCCACGCTCTTCGAGCCGGAGTCCGTGACGACGATCCGCGCGAGCGGCGGGACGGCGCTCGTGCCCGGGCGCGCGCGGGGGGTCACCCTCGGCGGCTGTCTGAGCTTGCTCGGGGCCGAACTGGGCACCCCGCACGCCCGGTCCGGCGCCCGGGGCGGCCTGCTGATGATCGAGGACATCGGCGAGGAGGCGTACCGCGTCGACCGGGCCCTCACCCAGCTGCTGCGCTCCGGCGGGCTCGACGGGGTGGCCGGGATCGCGCTCGGGTCCTGGAAGGAGTGCGGCTCCTACGCACTGCTGCGGCGGGTCCTCGCCGACCGGCTCGGCGGACTGGGGGTACCGGTGGTCGAGGAGTTCGGCTTCGGGCACTGCGACGGCGCGCTGACGATCCCGTTCGGCGTGGCGGCCGAGCTGGACGCCGAGGCGGGGACGCTGACCCTGGACGAGCCGGCGCTGGCGTAGGTCCCCGGCCTGGGGTTCTCAGTACTCGGCGCGACGGCCTGCGGGTCACATAGGGTGGTGGTGTGCCTGTGAACCGTGCCTATCTCGCCGAGGGCCCCCGTGTGGGCATCCGCCCCTTCAGCCTTGAGGACGAGGCCGAATTCACCGCCAGGGCGCGGGAGAGCAAGGACCTGCACCACCCTTGGCTCTTCCCGCCGGACACCGAACGGGCCTACGCGGCCTACGCGGGCCGGCTGATCGACGACCCGGCGAAGGCCGGGTTCCTGGTGTGCGAGAAGGACAGCGGGGCCATCGCCGGGTTCATCAACATCAACAACATCGTCGAGGGCGGTTTCCTGTGCGGAGCACTCGGCTACGGCGCCTTCGCGCACGCGGCCGGCCGGGGACTGATGGCGGAGGCCCTCGGCCTGGTGGTGCGGCACGCGTTCGGGCCGATGGGACTGCACCGACTGGAGATCAACGCGCAGCCCGGCAACACCGCCTCGATCGCCCTGGCCCGGCGCTGCGGC
Source organism: Streptomyces sp. NPDC001222 (assembly GCF_042896945.1). Lineage (NCBI taxonomy): Bacteria > Bacillati > Actinomycetota > Actinomycetes > Kitasatosporales > Streptomycetaceae > Streptomyces > Streptomyces sp. NPDC001222. The sequence continues at coordinate 195 of NZ_JBIAXT010000046.1, read as the reverse complement.
TTCCGCCTCGAGGGCTTCTCACCGGACATGATCTACATCGACGGGGCCTGGCGCGACCACGAACGCTGGGCCATCACCGCCGAGATGGTCCGCAACACACCCTAGAGGGCTGATGAAGATCTTGGTGAGGGGCTGTCCGGCCGTAGGCCGGGCAGCCCCTGTTCGCTATGCGGTGGCCGGGGCGAGTTGCCAGCG